>SKLY01000197.1 GCA_007121335.1 Saprospiraceae bacterium
GAAGATTCAGTTGACAGGATATTGACAGTTAGTTAATTACGAATTACGAATGATTTAATTACGAATTGGGTTTTGGCGAGAGTTTCGTGATTTAGGGCTGGATAATATTATCTTGTAAAAATCTATGGTATTGAACTTGTGGGGATTACGAATTACGAATTGTTTAATTGCGAATTGGTGGTGTCTCGTTTGAGAAGTGATAATGGACAATGATATTTGGTGGTGAAATACGGTATGTTGACACAGAAAATGACCCAGACAACAATTCTTTAGATTGGTTTTAGTTTTACCCCCAAAGCTTTGGGGGCGAAGGTGAGGCGTTTGGCGTCGGGTGAGGCAATTAGTCAATTGCGTGTTTTGTGGGGTGATTTTTGTGTGAGAATTCCGGGGTTCTGTAAAGGGTAATAAATTATTTTGGGGGATTTAGTTTGGAGAATAATGGTTTCTCGCGAAGGTATCAATTGAAAAAGGAAATGGCCCGCCCCCTAATGTTATGGGGGCAAGCGGATCAGTATTGAACAAATTCCTGTGTAGGGACGCAATGCCTTGTGTCCACTACAGGGTTCTATTTTATCGCAAGAGGCGTTAGTTTAATCATTTCACCCCTACGGGGTTCGTGTTTTTTATGAGTCGTTTTTATAATCATTTCATCCCTACGGGATTCTTTTCTAGTGCATGGTCAATTTTTTCCTGGGACAAGAGAAATATCCTCAAAAATCAACAATCCCCTAGAATAGATAAACTGCAGGCTACATTGAGGTTGCGGCCACAAAAAGCCATCAACCATCGGCCATCCGCCATTAACCTGTCAATCCGCCCTCAACATATATTTCTTCTTCTTCCCCGATTCTATCAAAATATATTTTTCGGCAATGAGGTCGTGGCGGTCCAGGGGCTGGTCGGGGTCGCTGACTTTGCGCTTGTTGACAGCGAGGGCATTTCCCTTGATGGCTCTTCGGACTTCACTTTTGGACTTGAAAAATCCACTGTGGTCTGTGAGTAGTTCGGAAATGCTTGGTTTTTCGCCGAGGAGACTGATGGTGATGGCATGTGACGGAATTTCCATACTCACCATTTTGAGGACCTCTTTTGAAAGCGTCTCAAGTTGTTCGGCGGTGAATTTACGGTCGAAGAGCAGGGCAGAAACACTTTGAACTGCCCGGGTTGCCTCTTCCGAGTGGATTCTGGAGGTGAGTTCTTCAGCTAGTACTTGCTTTACAGCTCTGGGGTCGGTCTTCATGGTTTTCTCCAATTCACTTATCTCTGTGTGGGATTTGAGGGAAAAAATCTTCAAAAACCTCGGCATGTCCCGGTCGTCTGCATTCAGCCAAAATTGGAAAAACTGGTATGGAGATGTCATATTGGGGTCCAGCCAGATGTTGCCGCTTTCCGACTTTCCAAACTTGCTGCCGTCCGATTTGGTGAGCAGGGGAGAGGTGATGGCGTAAGCCTTACCGCCCTTTATGTTTCTTCGGATGTATTCAATTCCGCTGGTGATGTTGCCCCACTGGTCGGAGCCCCCCATCTGAATCCGACAGTTTTGGTCTTTGTACAATTTATAAAAATCGTAGGCCTGAAGCAACTGGTAGCTGAATTCCGTGAAGGAAAGACCGGTATCCAGTCGATTTTTCACCGAGTCCTTAGCCAGCATGTAGTTGACTGTGAGGGACTTGCCAATATCCCGCAAAAACTCCAATGTATTCATATCCCGGTAAAAATCCCGGTTGTTGACAAGGATAGGACCATCCTCTGTGTCAAACTCTCCAAGCAGTTTCTCAAATTGACGGGCCTGGTGACTGAGGTTTTTTTCAATCTCTTCCTCCGTCTTCAATTCTCTTTCCTCGGCCTTGAAGGAGGGGTCGCCAATCATCCCTGTGGCACCTCCCATAAGTACAATGGGTTTATGACCGGCATTTTTGAAATGGGTCAGCAGCATGATCTGCACATAATTGCCGATGGTCAATGAGGGGGCCGTGGGGTCAAAACCTATGTACGCTTTCGCCGATCCCGCTTTTAGCACTTCCTCTACACCTGGAGTGCTGTCGTGCAAAATACCCCGCCATTCGAGTTCCTTAATAAAGTCCATTTCAAAATTTTTTGCAAAGCTATAAAATTAATTCCAAGCCCGCCCTGTTTCCGATGGTGGAGATGGAAGCGCGCCGGCTCAAAAAAGTGGTGTTGCAGATGCCGTTTGCGAGAAATTCCTGCTTCAATCGTATATTTACCCCTCGCATGAAGGAAGTTTGGTTCATAGGAAGAAAGATAGTTGGTAGCAATACCGGATTTACCCGTACAATACTCCGCATCGGAGTGGCCAGTCTGTCGCTCTGTCTGGCGGTGGTAATTGTGGCCACCTGTCTGGTTACCGGCTTTAAGAATGAAATTCGGGATAAGGTATTCGGCTTTTGGGGGCATATACACATTACCCATACCGGTTCCTGGCGCTCGGTGGAAAATCTGCCCATTGACAAAAATCAAGACTTTATTCTTCATTTGGACACCCTGAAGGGACTCAGTTACTACAACCCAATGCGGCTTCCATTCACCGATATTGTTCTGAAGGAGGACAGAAAAACGCACACTGCCGGTACCGTCCGTCATGTTCACAGTTTTTTGAATCAGGCAGCCATTATTACCACGGCCGATGATTTTGAGGGTATTATTTTAAAGGGAATCGGACCTGATTTTGATTGGTCTTATATGAAGGAGTATCTCAGACAGGGAGATACAATTGATACTGGTGGATCCGAGGCATCCAGAGAGATCATTCTCTCCGAACAAACTGCCAACAGGCTGGAGCTGGAGTTGGGTGATCAGCTCATTGTAAATTTCATCATCGACAATCAGCAGCGCAGAAGGCGAGTGAGTTTGAGCGGAATATACCGGACAGGTTTAGAGGAATACGACAGGAGGTTTGCACTGGCCGATCAGCGATTGATACGGTCAGTACTGGGCTGGGAGGAACACCAGGTGAGCGGATTTGAAATTTTCCTTGAGGACGTGGCAGATGTTGGGTATTTTCACGAGTATATATATCTCGACCTACTTCCCCCTGATCTCACTTCGGAGCCGATAACCAGGAGGTTCCCCGCCATTTTTGAGTGGCTTGAGCTTCAGGATATAAACGAGCGCGTAATAGTCATTTTGATGTTGATCGTCGGAATTATCACCATGTCAACCAGTTTGTTGATTCTGATACTGGATCGAACCCATATGGTAGGGGTTTTAAAATCACTCGGTGCCACCAACCGGGTCATAAGGAATATTTTTTTGTACTACGGGCTGAGTCTTTTAATCAGGGGACTGGTCATTGGGAATGCCCTGGGGCTTGGACTTTGCTGGTTACAGCTACAATACGGTATTATTACACTAAACGAAGAGGATTATTACCTCGCACAGGCCCCCGTATATTTTGCCTGGGGTAAGATATTTTGGCTCAATCTCGTTTTTGTACTGGTTATCATGCTGGTATTGTTTATTCCCTCTGCCATCATTTCCAGGATTGATCCGGTCAGAGTACTCAGGTTTAAATAACAGTGCTGTTTTTTGGGGAAAATGTTTGGTGAACGAGGTTTTAAACTCACATAAAATTAATAGCAATATTTTATAAATTGGTTATTAGGGTTATAGATATTAATTTGATAGTAGATAATACAAGATGCAAATTGAATTGAAGATACTGGTAGCAGGCTTTTTATTCTGTGGACTTATTTTCGGTGCCTGTCAAAGGAAGTCTGAGAAAACCATAGATCGTTTTACTGAAGAAGAGCTTACCGAATTAATTGTGGATATTAGCATTGCGCGGGCTGCGGTTGCCCCTTTGCCACACGATAAGGCCGACAGCGTCCGAAATGTGTACTACGAACAGATTGCGGAGATCAGGGGGATTGAGGTGAGTGAAATAAACACCATCTTAGAGGAGCTGTCCAGAGAGCCTGATCGACTGCGGTTTCATTTTCAACAGGCGGCCGACAGCATCAGGGCGCGAAACTGATTAATTCATACCAGGACTCAACAATTAGTTAACATATAATTAATGAAATATGGCAAATGGTGGATGTTAACAGCCTTAATTTTGCCGAAACAAACGATTAATTGAATGGAACACAAAGCTAGTATTCTCCTGGTTGACGATGAAGCTGACATCATCGAATTTCTGAAGTACAATTTGGAAAAAGAGGGATATAGGGTGCAGTCTGCACTGAATGGAAAGCAGGCAATCGAAATCAGTGAGAGTTTTAGGCCCGATTTGATTATTTTGGACATCATGATGCCGGAAATGGACGGTGTGGAGGTGTGCAGAAAAATCAGGCAAAAAACAAGTGGGAAACAACCTATTATCGCCTTCCTAACTGCCCGGGATGAGGATTATACCCAGATTTCCGCTCTCGAAACCGGAGGTGATGACTACATTACCAAACCCATTAAGCCCGGGGTTTTTATCAGCAGGGTAAAGGCGCTATTGAGACGTGCTGCCAATGAAAGAAAAGAACAGGAAGATCCGGAATTAAAAATCGAAGTCGGTGATCTGCTCATAGACAGGGAGGAGTATCTGGTGTATCAAAGCGGTGAAAAGCGGGAACTCGCCCGAAAGGAGTTTGAACTGCTCAGTTTGCTGGCCGGAAAACCCGGTAAAGTTTTCAAAAGGGCTGAAATTTTACACAAAGTATGGGGTAAAGACGTTATAGTTGGCAACCGCACCATTGATGTACACGTGCGAAAACTGCGCGAAAAGCTCGGTAGCAAGTACATCAAAACGGTGAAGGGAATTGGTTACAAGTTCGACTTCTAGCATGTACAAAAACATTACGCCTCACCAGATTACCATACTTTCTGCCCTTGCCATCAGTTCCATTTTGTTGGTCATTTACCTGCTTTTCTCAATTGGGAGCATGGTGGAATTCAACTGGATCGTACTGGCATTGATCGCCATTGGCACTTTTGCAGTCAGCTATTTTGTGAATGTTTTTTTCCTGGAGAAATACATCTATCGCAAAGTAAAGCTTATCTACAAGATTATACATCAGGCAAAGGTCTCCACGCCGGAGGAGCGAGAAATAAAGCTCAATGAGGACATCATCGACAAGGTGGAGGACGAAGTGGAAAAATGGATGGAGGACCAGCGCAGGGAAATTCAAAGCTTGAAAAACCTGGAAAAGTACCGACGCAATTTTTTGGGAAATATTTCCCACGAGTTGAAAACGCCCATTTTCAGCATCCAGGGTTACATCCATACCCTGCTGGACGGTGGGCTGTACGATGAAAAAATAAACAGGGACTACCTCCTCCGGGCCGCCAACAATGTGGAGCGACTTCAGACTATTGTGGAAGACCTTGAGATCATTGCGCGTTTGGAAAATGAAACCATGGTTCTGGACATCCAGACTTTTGACATCAAAACGCTGGCCATAGAGGTTATCGAAGACCTCGAGATGACGGCCAAAGCCCGGAATATTACGGTAGCACTCAAAGAGGGTGCTGACAAGAATTTTCTGGTTCGTGCGGACAGGGAAAATATCCGGCAGGTATTGACTAATCTGGTGGTCAATTCCATAAAATACGGGAAAGAAGAGGGGCGCACCAAAATAGGTTTTTACGACATGAGCGATTACATACTGGTGGAGGTATCAGACAATGGAATCGGCATTGAGAGCAAGCACCTGAATCACGTATTTGACCGATTTTACAGAGTGGACAAGAGTAGGTCCAGGGATCAGGGAGGTTCGGGACTCGGACTCTCCATTGTCAAACACATCATTGAGGCCCACAAACAAACCATCACAGTGCGGTCCACAGTGGGATTGGGTTCCACCTTTGGATTTACACTGGCCCGTGGCAGTGCCTCCGGTGACTGATTGCAGCCCTGCACCTTCCAATTTTGTCGATAGATCGAACCCTTAACTACAACAATGTTAAGTTCACTGCTACATTGCAATTCTTTGACATTTTTTTAATATAAAAAAAGCACAGTAATTCCACTTTTCTAAGGAAATTTGAGTAATAAAAAAATATGGCCTTCATGAACAGAAGAGATTTTTTTAAGTCGGGAACCCTCGCGGGAATTGGAGCTGCATTATGGTCGCCATTCAGCAGTGGTTCGACCTTGTTTGAGTTTGAAAAGCGCGCCAAAAACATCATTTTTCTCGTCTCTGACGGAATGAGTTCCGGGACGCTGCAAATGGCTGATCTGCTCAGGCGCCGGATGGATGGGCGCAACAGCAACTGGATGCAGCTCTACCACGACGACAAAATAACCAGGGGACTGATGGATATGTCTTCCCTGAACTCTTCTGTTACGGATTCTGCGGCAGCGGGCAGTTCCTGGGGCTGTGGCTATCGCGTAAACAATGGAGCTCTAAATATGGGGCCGGAGGGCGAAGTATATGAGCCCATTCTCCAAAAATTCAAACAGGCAGGTGAAGCCACCGGCTGTGTAACCACGGTGCAGATCACCCATGCCACACCTGCCAGTTTTTTGATATCAGCAGAGTCCAGGAGGGACCAGGCCAAAATTGCCAATCTCTACACCAAATACGACTTCGATGTGCTGATGGGCGGTGGTTACGAATTTTTCGATTCAGAATCTCGAGAAGACGGCAAAGACCTTCTTTCTGCCTTTAGGAAAAAAGGGTATCAGATCGCGCTGAACAAAGATGAAATGAGAAGGTCCAACAACCGCGATCCCATTCTCGGATTGTTTGGAGAGGGTGGTTTGCCCTACACGGTTGACCAACTTCACGACCGCGAAATGTATGAGCGGGTGCCCACACTGGCCGAGATGACCCAAAAGTCCATTGACCTGATGAAAAACAATCCCAATGGCTTTGTGATACAGGTTGAAGGAGGAAAGGTGGACTGGGCCGCTCACGACAACGATCTTGGAGCCCTGCTCTACGATCAGTTGGCCTTCGATGATGCCGTGGAGGTCGCACTGAATTTTGCAGAAACCGATGGCGATACTCTTGTGATAATCACCACGGACCACGGCAATGCCAATCCCGGATTGTTGGGAGGTAGAACAGCCGATGAGAATTTTGACCGGGTAAAGGGATTTAAGAGCTCATTCAGGCCCTTGCTTAGCAATGTCAAAGCTGACACCAAACCTGCAGAGGTCGTTGAATTGCTGGAAAGTGGTCTTGGATTTGCCATTGAGAAGGACCACGCCAAAAAGCTGTTGTCCTTTTACGATGGAGTTAAAAAGGATAAGGAGGCAGCCGGTCCCTCTCGCATACCATCTCCCGAACTGGCAAAGGTTCTTTTCCCTTACACCAATGTCGGCTGGGCGGGCACTTCCCACACCTCCGATTTTGTCGAACTGGCCATGTACGGCCCCGGCAGTGAAAAGCTCCCCGCCTTCATTAAAAATACTGATTTGCATCACTATATGTTGGAAGTGGCCGGGGTGTAGGAGAAGGGGTGGATTTATTTTGCTGCAAAAGCATTATTATCTGCACTGCTGCATTTTTTGATTGGTTGTTTCATGTCATCTGGATAAATGGCAGGGGCGGGGTTTTGGGTTAAGTGAGGCAATTGGTGAATTGCGTGTGTGGGATGCGTTTTGGCGTGAATTCGTATTCCTCGGTAAGAATGAGAAAGTTTGTGGTAATTCAATTCTTAGGCCGGGATTTTGGGTTCACGCAGAGGGTTCAGTTGAAAGTAGAAAGTAAGGAAAGTAGAAATTTGATATAGGCGGGTTGAGTTTATGATCAATATCTGTAGAGACTCACGGCCATGCGTATTTGACTTCCAATAAATAACCGGTAGTGATTTGTTTACGATTTAAAAATTCCAAACAATTATAAGTACCCGGTAATTAACTTGTTAGGTTCACCGCAGAGGAACGGAGCGCACAGAGAAAAAGGAACTGAGTCAGGGCCATGAGTGATATATTACGTTGAGTGAAGGCCTGGACAAATTCCTCCAAACAAAAATAACCCCATAAAATCGATTTGATGCAGGATGTTTTGCACTAACGCCTCAAGCAGCCATCCGCCATGGACCATCAACCATGAACCAAAAAGGCCATCCGCCATCAACCATCGGCCATCAACCATCGGCAGCCTCAATTATTTATTCCAAAACAAACGCAAATAACCCTGGCAACTAAATTCCCTCAGCCCCATTTTTTTCAAAAAAATCCCGGTACTGTGCCACATTTTGCTGTTTGGTCCCTTTGTATAGATAAGATTTGTACAAGAAAACTTTATTTTATGTCAAATTTTTACCTTCGAGCATTTAGGAAATCAGCAGGGAGCCTTTTTGTTATTTTGCTATTTTCAATAAGTCCTTTTTCAATGGCCGCTCAGGAGCTTTACGACAATGTAGATTCGGAAATTGAATTGATGAGGGCAAATTGCGAAAAAGCCCAGGCCTCTGTAGTCCTGGATATAAACAACGTAAGGGCCAGGCTATTCAGTGGTGGTAGTTTATTTGGAACTCTTACATTAAACCCCTACGTGGTTCCTAATCCGGGAACAGGCGAACCTGGATACGGACTTTTTTCCGGCAGTGCATTGATCGTAGGAGGTTTTGACGAATATGACAATCTTAGAACCTCTTCGGTAGAAGGGGATCTGAAAATTTCAAATAGTTTTTGGCCCGGCCCCATTGTTGAGCAAGGGGTTGGACCTGATCCTGACCAATGCAGGGATTGGGATAGGTTTTTTGAAGTGAGAAATGAGGATATTGAAATCCATCGGAACAACATTGCAAAATACATTGAAATGGGGTTGGAATATCCCCACGATGAAATTTCAGATAGAATCAAGTATTGGCCTGGTGCGGGAAATCCTTTTTTCAGTGAAAAATACGATTTTGACCTACCCAATCACGTCTATGGACTTGCACCGTTCTATGATTATGAGGGCAATGGCATCTACAACCCCGCCGAGGGAGATTTTCCGGTGCTCGAAGCCGGCGCATGTTCTGCTGAATTCCAATCCAGGGTGCCTGACCAAATGTATTTCTGGATTTTTAATGATGCTGGTTTTAACCCACCCAATCCCTCGAATTTATTTTTAGAATTCAGGGTCATGGGATTTGCTTTTGAGAGCGATAAGGAACTGGCTGAAATGACTTTTTACAACTACGAGATTTACAATAGAGGACACCATCATATCGATAGTCTTTATTTTGCTAAAATCAAATCTCCAAAACTCGGTTGTCCATACTCACACCTAATTGGAAGCAATCCCGGTCTCGATATGATGTTTGTTTACGAGGAAAGAAGTAACTCCCCTGAAAGTCCTGATGATTGCTATTGTATAAGCGCAAGCGGGCCGATTCCCAATTATTGTGAACACATTCCCGCAGTGGGTATGTCCTATTTGAGTGGTTTGTCCGGTGCGAATGGAGAGGATAAGGGGATGTCCGTATTTACTTATTACCGAATGCCCCTTTCAGATGAGGAACCGGGCACATCACCTCCAAACAGTCCCAGGGAAATTTACAATGTAATCTCTGGCTCCTGGCGAGACGGCTTGCCTATAACCCATGGAGGAAGTGGATACTCCACAGCCGGGGGTACTGAAGTATCCCATGTGTTTTCAGATCCACCTGATGATCCAGATGGATGGTCGCATTGCAATGAAGACCTGGAATCATTTTGGAACTTGACTACAGTTATGTCTACCGGACCGGTATCCCTTAGGCCAGGAGGTTCCAATAAAGTAACCATGGCGGTTACCTGGGTACCGGACCTCGATTACCCCTGCCCGGATTTGAGCCGATTGTTCAGTTCGAATA
>SKLY01000110.1 GCA_007121335.1 Saprospiraceae bacterium
GGAACTTAAATCTATCGCTTTACAACGAGGTGAAGCGGATTGACGGCGAGGAGGGCAGTTTTTTTCTCGATACAAAAATGGGTGATTATAAAGCGTCCAGGATTGTTTTGTCCACGGGATTTTACGACCGTCCACGTTTGATGAATATTCCCGGTGAGGACCTCCCCAAAGTGACGCACTACTACCGCAATGCACACCCCTATTTTGGACAACAGGCACTGGTGGTGGGTGCTGCAAATTCTGCATGTGATGTGGCACTGGAACTTTGGCGAACCGGGGCAGATGTCACCATGGCCATCCGGGGTGACCAAATCAATCCCCGGGTCAAGTACTGGATCAAACCCAATATCGAGAACCGCATTAAAGACGGGGCCATAAAGGCTTTTTTCAACACCGAGGTCAAAGAGATTCGAGAGCGGGAAGTGGTACTGGAAAAAGATGAGAAGGAGTTTGTTATTGAAAATGACTTCGTACTTGCAATGACCGGCTACCAGCCTGACCTGAGTTTCTTGCAGCGATGTGGTATTGCGGTGGATCGCAGTCCCGGTCAGATCCCCGAATGCGCGGAAGACAGCAGAGAGACCAATGTGCCGGGCATTTATCTGGCAGGGGTGATTTGTGGGGGACTATTGACCAGTAAGTATTTTATCGAAAACTCCAGACACCACGGACAGCTCATTGTCGATGATATCTTAGCTAAAGAAAAGTAGTACTTCACTATCGGGTCTTAATCAGCATCCTCAAAAAGGGGCATGAATTCGAAGGAGGTTCCATCAAACAAGCCCTTGTCGCTTAGTTTTACGGTGGGTATTACGAGTAGTGCCATGAAAGAAAGCGTCATAAATGGAGCGGAAAGCCGAGATCCCAGCTTGTCCTTGACAAAAGAATCTATGGATTTGTAGCGTGCAGAAACCCGCTCTCCGGGAGCATCCGCCAGCAAGCCGGCTATCGGCAGGGGAAGTACTTCTACCCGGTCTCCATCTGTGGCACTTACTCCTCCCTTGTTTTCGATCAGGGCGTTTACGGCTTTTGCTATCAATTCGCGGTCGGTACCTACTGCGACGATGTTGTGGGAATCATGTGCAACCGTGGAGGCGATAGCGCCCTTTTTCAGTTTGAATCCGTTTATAAAAGCCATAGCCGGTGGCTCGTCCCGGTAACGGTTTACTACAGTCATAAGGAGCAGGTCATTCTGCATATCCGGCTCTGCAAATTCGCCGTCAATATGGGCTTCTGCAACGAAGTGGTCGGTGACCAGCGAGCCGTCAATGGCCTTGATGACGTTGATCTTGCTGCCCTTTGCCTCTACCCGGAAGTCCGGTGCTTTTTTCTCGCTGCAATTGAATTTATTCACTACCTCAAAAGGGACAGAGGGGATGTTGCTCTTTCCTCTGGATGCAACTTGTATTCCGTCAATCCAGGTTTCCAGCACCTGAAAGTTTTTGGGTTGGTCTATCACGATAAAGTCGGCCGGATCTCCCTCTTTCAGAAGGCCAGTGGGTAGGTTGTAGTGTTGGTGGGGATTGACAGTTGCCGCCCTGAACACATCGTACCTGTCACAACCTCTGTCCAGGGCCCTCCGGATGTGGTCGTCAATATGTGAGAGAATCAACTCATCGGGGTGTTTGTCGTCTGTGCAAAACATGATTTTGTCGGGATATTCATCCAGCAGCGGTATGAGCGCTTCAAAATTCTTGGCTGCACTTCCCTCCCTAATGGCGATTTTCATACCAGCTTTAATTTTTTCGAGGGCCTCCTCGTAAGTTGTGCATTCGTGGTCGGTTGAAATGCCGCTGTTTACATATTTGCGCATCGCATCGCCCCTCAGTTGTGGAGCGTGTCCATCGATGGGCACCCCTTTTTCCTTTGCTATTTGGAGTTTTTTCATCACTTCCGGCACTTCATTGAGCACACCCGGGAAGTTCATCATTTCCGAGAGATAGCTGATCTCCGGCCAGTCCAGTATCCGGGCCACATCTTCAGGGCCGAGTAAAGCTCCTGCGGATTCAAATGGAGTGGCAGGGACGCAGGATGGGGCGCCAAAGTGAAACTTCATCGGAGTCAGTTTGCCATTGTCTATCATGTACTTCACCCCTTCAAGACCCAGGACATTTGCAATTTCATGGGGGTCTGATACGGTACATACAGTCCCGTGGCAGACTGCCAGCCTGGAAAACTCCACAGGAGTGAGCATGGAACTCTCAATGTGGACATGGGCATCCACCAATCCCGGAAGCATGTATTTTTCACAGGGCCTTTCTGTTTTCCTGATTCGCTCTATTTTGCCTTTCCTGATTTCTACCTCCACCGGGTAGGTCTCCCTTTTGTGGACGTCTATTAGATTGGCACTGACTTTTAAAAAATCCATAATCGCTGTTTTAGACTCCTTTGAATTAATAATGATGCAAGGTAAAAGCGGTAATTCGCTGGATTCCGACCATTTTTTGAGGCGAGAAACCGGACAACTTTTTCGAAAAAATTGCAATGTAACAAATTTTTGATAATTTTGGAACTCATAGGATAAATCGGATGGAAGACTTTTTACAAGCTGAAGTGCTAATCGTGGGGGAGTGGACTCTGCAACTCAACCAGTTGATCTACTACGGTCTCGCTGTGGTTGGTTTGACTGTTTTGCTGTTTCTGGTGCTGCGGTACGGAGGCAGGAAACTGAATAAAAAGGGCTGGAAGGATTGGGAGAACCGAAAGAATGTGCGAAGAAGTGCGATACTGGTTTGGATACTAAGCCTGATATGGTCCTTCTTACACATCTTTGACCTCAACTTCGTCCTCTACCCGTCCGATGCGATGGATATTACCGTGTCAACTCTTCTTGAGGCTACAATTGTCATAGTCGTTGCCCAGGTGTTGGATAAGATACTCAACAAGATCCTTATGGATCGATACCTGGAAAATCAGCGACTTGACAGGTATGAACGGGATCCCGTGGGGTTGAAAAAACGGCCCCAATCAGCTACGAGATTGGTGCAGAATGTAGTGATTACACTGGTGATTTTGATATTGATAGAGTCATTCGGTATCGATTTTAAGTTGTTTGAGATCCCTACTGGTGGAGATCCCAGTCCCGACCTGGGTTTTAGGTTTTCCAATATTTTCACCATACTGTTTATTTTCTTTGTCGCCCGGCTGCTATCCTGGGTCCTCACGCAATTTGTACTGGTTGGTTACTACCGGAGCAGGGATTTGAATCCGGGGTTACAGTACGCCATAAATCAGATACTCACCTACTTTATTTATGTCATCGCCATATTTATACTAATTGAGGCCCTGGGCATTCAGTTTACTGTTTTTCTGGGTGGTTTGGCTGCCCTTTTGGTGGGTATTGGTTTGGGATTGCAACAGACTTTCAACGATCTGATTTCGGGCATTATACTGCTGTTTGAGAGAAGTATTGAGGTGGGGGATGTCATTGAATTTGATCAGATGATTGGTGCCGTAGAGCGGATTGGTATCAGGACCTCCCTTATAGAGACCAGAGACAATGTAATGGTCGTTATACCCAATTCTCACCTCATATCAAGGAAAGTCATCAACTGGAGCCATTTAGATGACAAGGCCCGCTTCCACATAGAATTGGGCGTTGCTTATGGGTCGGATACTGCTTTGGTAAAAAAACTTTTAATGGAGTCCGCAAGCGAACATGAATTCGTGCTTGCCCAGCCCAGTCCATCGGTTCACTTTAGAGATTTTGGTGACTCGGCCCTGATTTTTTTCCTCTTCTTATGGACCAAGGAATTTCTGCCGATTGAGCGAATAAAGAGTGAGATTCGGTTTAAGATAGATCAGAAGTTCAGGGAAAATGGGGTTACAATACCCTTTCCTCAACGGGACCTTTGGGTCAAAAATCCTGAAGACTTATCAAATCCCAAAGCCGGAAGGCCGCCTGAGGATTGAACCGGAGCGATTTACATCGACAAAATTGACCTTTAAGGTTTTTTCTTAACATTCTACCTTGCGCATGCCTCACATCTCATCCAACCAATGATCGAAGAGTTCTTCGAGAAATACTTTGGTCACTTCCACATCATCTGACAAGGCGCGGTCTTTTTCAAGTATCGTAACTCTCTTTCTATAATCATTGTGCAGTTCCACTATTTCCGGGGAGGTTTTAATGCCCTGTCTCAGAGTAATGGCCTGCATGGCGGTGAAAAACTCCATGGCCAGGACGTTGAAGGTGTTGTTAGTGATTTTCCAGGTTTTGGTAGCCGCATTGGCCGCCATACTCACATGGTCTTCCTGCCCAATACTGGAGATAATGGTATCCACGGATGCTGGTGTCGCCAGTTGTTTATTAAGGCTCACCACCGATGCAGCCGAGTACTGCAAAATCATAAACCCTGAATTGATTCCGGCGTCCATGATTAGGCAAACTGGGAGTCCGCGATGACCGTTGATTAGTTGGTAAATCCTCCGCTCAGAGATGGAGGCGAGTTCGCAGAGCCCAAGCGCCAGATGATCCATGGCAAATGCCACGGGCTGTGCGTGGAAGTTTCCTCCAGAGAGTATTTGATCTTCCTCGGGGAAAATCAGCGGATTATCAGATACGGAGTTAATTTCTGTGTTGAGAATGTCATAGACATTATTGATGTTGTCGAAACATGCTCCGTGGACCTGTGGAATACAGCGGAAGGAATAGGGATCCTGAACGTGTTGTTTGTCCCTGAGGTTAATATCCGATTCATTCAGCCAGCTCAGTACTTCCGAGGCCACTCTGCTTTGACCCTCATGGGGCCTGATTTTATGGATGAGCGGATTAAAAGGTCCTGTGTGGCAATTAAACGCTTCAAGACTTAGCGCAGCACAGAGGTTGGCAAGCTTAAGTAACAATTTTGCTCGAACTGTCGCACAAATACCGTAACCGCTGGAAAACTGTGTGCCATTGATGAGTGCAAGACCTTCCTTTGATGCGAGTTTCATGGGTTGCCAACCATTCTCCTTAAGGTAGTCTTTTGCCTCGACGGTTTTACCTTTCCAGCTCACTTTACCGGCCCCGATTAGTGGTAGGCAGAGGTGTGCAAGAGGGGCAAGGTCTCCAGATGCTCCCAGTGATCCCTGTTCATAGACCACCGGGGCCGCTCCCGAATTGTATAAATCGGTCAGTCGATTGACCAGCTCCAGTCTGACCCCGGAGTGTCCGAGGCTTAGGTTTTTTATCTTCAAAAGTAACATCGCCCTGCTGACCTCATCCGGTATGGTGTCTCCGGTTCCGCATGCGTGAGAGAGAAGCAGATTTTCCTGCAATTGTTCCAGTTGGTCGTTTTTTATGACCACATCGCAGAGGTGACCAAAACCGGTGTTAATGCCGTAGTGAATCCCACCTTTTTTCAGCGTATTGTCCAGGTATTCCCTGCATCTTACAATCCGGTTCATGGCGTCCTTTCCAAGTCGTAATTTGTCGCCCTTTTTCAGGCAGCGGTATATTTCTTCCGGTCTGGTACGATGGTCTCCTATGGTAAGTATCTGATCTTGTGGCATATGAATTAACCTGGTTTTATTAAAAGTCCGATTTGATCCGGGACCACGGTGTGTTGTGGCTTCCCGGCTCTTGGATTTCCATCCATGCAGCTTATGGAACGGGCAAAAATAAGGATATTTAATCAAGGAAAGAAATGAGTTGGTCGAACAGTTCCACAGCTCAGATAATATTCGCCGGAGAAATAAAGTTAATGGTTAGAAAAAATTATCCGCGTATAAAGCAATCTGTAAATAAGCGGTTCCGGTTTTAGTAAATCGGATATTTTACCTTAATTTTGGCACTTTAAACAAATGAAAATTATGAAAAACACTATTCTAAGCCTGCTCGGTTTTGCAATGTTTGCCGGGACTTTGAGTGCTCAGCAAGTAGCTGTGGTAGATGTGGCAAAGGTGCTGGAAAATGTTGCTGAATATCGCCAGGCTCAGCGAGAGCTCGATAATATTGCTGCGGGTTGGCAGCGCGAAATAGCGGAGGAATACGACAAAATTCGCAGTATGTACAATCGCTATCAATCGGAACAAGTGTTACTATCGGATGAGCAGCGCGCAGAAAGGGAAGAGGAGATAATGGACAAGGAAAAAGAAGTTCGCGAATTGCAGCGTGCCCGTTTTGGTCCGGAAGGTGAGTTGTTCAGGAAGCGCCAGGAATTGGTGGCCCCCATCCAGGACAGAGTGTATGGGGTAATTGAAGATTACGCCAATTCCCGGGGGTTTGATATTATCTTTGACAAGAGTAGTGAATCCGGCTTGATTTTTGTCGGCGACCGTTTTGACAAGACAGAAGACATCCTTAGAAGAATAGATTAATCGTATAATAAATTAGTCATGGTGTAAGTGGAACTTATATTTACTACATTTGCGCCCGGTATTGAAAATCGCAGAAATTGTTAATTGTAAAAACCAGATCGATGAAAAAAACAGGCATTTTACTGATCGCATCTGTCCTGCTATTCACTGTGGGATTGACCAATGATTTGTTAGCCCAAAAAGTCGCGCACTTAAATTCAGCCCAAATTCTCTCCGAAATGCCCGAGGTTTTGGCTGCCGATGCTGAGCTCGAAACGCTCCAACAGCAACTCGTAGCGCAAGCACAGCGCAAGGTTGAGGCCCTGCAAAGAGATTATCAGGAACTCATGCAAAGAGAACAACAGGGTGATCTTTCTCCTCGCCAAATGCAGGAAGAGCAAATGAAGTTGAGAGAAAAGGAAATGGAACTCCAGCAAGAAGATCAGAAAATCCAACAAACACTGATGCGCAAGCGCGAGGAGTTGTTGGACCCCATTATTGATAAGGTGCAGCGAGCCATTGAAGAGGTGGCGCGTGAAAACAACTTTGACTATGTACTCGACACCAGTGCAGGTACTGTATTGTACTTTGATGATTCCATGAATATTGGTGCACTTGTTAGAGAAAAATTAGAGATAAATTAAGCCGATCGGGTTCAGAAGATTTACACTGAATTGATCTCAAGTACAAGCCCTCAAACGCTAAATTGCTGTGTTTGAGGGTTTTTTTTATGTGATGCGCTCCAATTCTTTGCCCTGTCCTGCTTTATGAGCTTTATAGCGGCCTTTACCGCATTTGGTGCCGTTGAATTCTTCCGTTTTTCTCAACTTGCGTTGTTGCTCAAGTGGAAGTTTTTTAAAGTCTCTGCATTTGGCAGAGCAGCAGTGGTTGTATTTTTGGGCACAGTCAGCACATTGTATGAACAGTATGTGGCAGGCATCATTGGCACAGTTCACATGTTTGTCACATGCATTGCCGCACTGATGGCAGCGGGCTATCACCTCCCCGGAAATGCGCTCCCCAAGTCGCTCGTCAAAAACAAAGTTCTTGCCCACGAATTTATTTTCCAACCCTTTTTTTCTGACTTGCCGGGCGTACTCTATGATACCACCCTCGAGCTGATGTACCTTTTTGAAGCCCCGGTGCTTGAAATAAGCACTGGCCTTTTCGCAGCGAATGCCTCCGGTGCAGTACATCACAATGTTTTTATCCTTTTTGTCGCTGAGGATATTCTCCACCTCAGGAAGAGCTTCTCGAAACGTTTCTACATCGGGGCATATGGCGTTTTGAAAGTGACCGACTTCTGACTCGTAGTGATTCCGCATGTCCACAATCACCGTATCAGGGTCCTCAGCCAGTTCGTTGAATTTCTCAGCAGGCAGGTGAATTCCTTTGTCGGACGGGTCAAATGAGTCGTCATTGAGACCGTCAGCCACAATTTTATGTCGCACCTTGATGGTCAACTTAAAAAAGGACTTGCCGTCATCCTCAATGGCAGTATTGAGTCTGATACCATCGAGCTTTGGATTCAGATTATAGATGTAGTCCTTCAGTGCTTCAAAATTTTCCTCGGGAACAGAAATCTGTGCATTGATACCCTCTGAAGCAACGTAAACCCTCCCCAATACCTTTAGTTGGTCTAATTCCCTGAACAATTCATTGCGGAAAGCGTGAGGTTCCTCAATTTTGAAGTACTGATAAAAGGAAAGTGTTCGCCTTTGAATCTTCTCAGTTAAAAGCTTTTCCTTCAATTCTTCCCGGTTGATCCTGTTGAACAGCAATTTTTTCATGGTGAATTAATGACCCTTTTGTACAAGTTAATGGTAAATATCTCTCACTTCTCAGCAATGTTTTTTAACGAAAACACTCTGGATATAGTGATTCTCAAGCAGCAAAGGTAAAAAAAAGACGCCATTTGGAACCAGCCTGGGCTTTTTCAGTGAGGTGGGAATGATGGTAAAGGGGAACTGACACTCAAAATGGCCGAAAATCACTTCATCAGACCAAAAATTTTGGCATAGCGAGTGAGCTCACCCTGGTTACTGACCTTGATCTGCCCTGTCAGCAGGGCTATCAGCGGATTAACTTCTCTATTGACGACCATCATGAAGTTTTTTGCCTTTCCCTTAACCACGCATTTTGGGGTGCGTTGAAGGCCCTCCAAAACCAGTATTTCTCCATTTTCTACTAAAACAGTGAGTTGCCCACCCCCTTCACCCGATAGATCGAAGTGAAAACAGGTGTTGCTGTCTTTAATACTCCCCGGGGAAACCCTTCCGGGCAAGGCTTTTACAAATTCAGCTGCGGTCATTTAATTGTGGATTTGGGCCAAAATTAATCAATTGTTTGGAAAACCCATACTCGATTTTCAGATCGGGATAATTTACCCCCTTAAGTTTCCTCATCTTGCTGGGCAAATACCCTTCTGAGGAGGTCGGAAGTTCGCTTATTAATATCGTGGCGAATGGATCTTTCTTCAACGGCAATACGATCGAAGAGGGCATCCAGTGCCTGGTTGGTCACATAGTCATCCAATCGCGGGTTGGATTCCTCAACAAAGGGAATTTGGTTGTAGGCGTTTACGGCACTTTCCCAGTATTCCAGTGCATTGAATTTGTCAAGGGCATCTAAAATTACCGGATTGAACTCATCGTAAAGACTTTCTCTCGTTGTGAGTATCAAGTAGTTGGTAGCCGCATAATCATCTCCTCTGAGTATGTCCCATGCATCGCGAATGGTCATTTGCCGGATCGCATCTCTAAAGATGGGAGTGGCCCTGCTGACAGCGTCTTCTGCACTTCGATTGATTCGCTCAAGTACTATACTTTCCACCTGGGAAAAGCCGGGTACGCGCTGCAGTCGGTCGGTAATCTGTCTTGCTTCCGAAGGTAGCAGAATTTTATAATCGGTCTCCAAAAATCCGTCTCTGGTGCCGAGGAAACCCACGCCTGATTCCACGCCCTTATTTAGCGCCTCTTTGAGACCCATGGCCACCTCTTCGGTGGATAATTGACGCTCGCTTGCAATGTCTAAAATCCTGCGCATATCACTCGAAGAACAGCCTTGAAGTGTGACGGCAAAAAGGAGGATTACTGCGGTTGCTTTTATTGGTGACATACTTTATTGTTTGTGAGTCTTTTCATTTCAGGGTGAAGATAATCAATAATTGTAACTTTGTCACTGCATAAAATATTTACTCAACAGGTGGCAAAAGCGAATTTTTTCATAACAGTAATCCTTACAACCTACAACCAGGCAGAATGGTTAAAAAAATCTTTGACCGGATTTGAGTTGCAGACGGACCTGGATTTTGAGCTTTTGGTTGCGGACGATGGCTCAGGTGATGAGACCCGCCGTGTTATTGAGGAATTTAAAGGCAGTAGCAAATTAAATCTGAGACATATATGGCATGAGGACATTGGTTTTCGAAAATGTACCATTCTGAATAAAGCAATAGTGGAAAGCCGGGGAGATTACCTGATTTTTTCAGATGGAGACTGCATACCGCGAAAGGATTTCGTAGAGCGTCACCGGAAGTTTGCTGAGAGCGGTAAGTTTCTCAGCGGCGGCTATTTCAAGTTGCATGAAAAACCCTCAACTCAAATTGGAGAGGAGGACATTTTGCAGCAGAGGCCTTTTAGTGCCATGTGGTTGCTGAAAAAAGGACAACCCTTTTCTTTCCGCCTATTGAAATTGATTAAATCTGAGGGATTGGGTAAAGTCCTTGATTTAATAACACCCACCCGGGCTAGTTGGAATGGACACAATGTAAGTGGCTGGAAACGCGATATTGTGGCTGTTAATGGGTACAATGAGGACATGCAGTACGGCGGACTGGACCGGGAATTGGGTGAGCGACTCGAAAATGCAGGTATATCCGGAAAACAGATTCGGTACCGGGCAATTTGCGTGCACCTCGATCACCCCAGGCCGTACCGCACCAAAGATACCCTGGAAAAGAACAAAGCCATTCGGAAGGAGGTGAAAGAAAAGGGTATAACCTTTACTCCCAATGGTATCTCAAAGAACTGAATTCAACCAATTGGATTTCACATTTTTCTCGTGGAATAGAGGCGAATTTCACTCCAAGATCTGAATATCATCAGGCGGCATTTCTCGCAGCGTTGATGATGCCGTACATACATCGCAAAACCAGGTTTTGAAGGGAGACTTTTTGGCTTTCGCTCAATTCACTGTCATTCATCACCAGTTGTTGCAGGGCGTATTGTTGTATGGCAATTACCGGCAAAATAATCCGCTCCCTGATCTCAATAGATTTTCTGGAAACGGGATTGTCTTCCAGGAGCATTGCCTGGCCTGAGATATCTAAAAGCCACTTTTGGGACAGTTCAAATTCGGATTTGATTCGGAGCAGAAAATTACCAAATTCCGGGTGGTCTTTGAGGTATGCGGTAGCCGGGAAAAAGGATTTGGCCACGGACTGCATGCTATTTCCCAAAAGCGCTTTAAAAAATGGGGACTTCCGGTACAATTCCCGGACTTCGTTCAGCCTACCTTGCTCAGCCATGTTTTCTACGGCAGATCCCAGCCCGTAGTAGCCGGGAACGTTTTGCTTCATCTGTGCCCACGAACCTACGAATGGAATGGCGCGCAGGTCTTCAAATCTAAAGGGTTTGTCGCCTGCCCGTTTTACGGGGCGGGAACCGATATTGGTTTTGCCAAAAAAGCGGAGTGGGGTGGCTTTTTCCAGATAACTGACAAAAGCGGGGTCTTTCTTCAAACTGACATAGGCACTCCGGCTCTCTGCCGCCAATTCATGTAAAAGAGAGCGCTGGTCCTTTTCAAAGGGTATCTGACGCTCCGGATAAATGGCATTTTCAAGGGTGGAAGTCAGCAGTTGTTCGATGTTAAAGGTACAGGCCAGGGAATTGCCAAAATTTGAACTGATGGTTTGTCCCTGAATGGTGAGTTGGATTTCCTCCGATTCTATATCGGGCCCGAGTGAGGAATAAAAGTCGTGCGTATTTCCTCCCCCACGGGCAGGAGGTCCTCCCCGCCCATCGAAAAACACGGCCTCTATACCGTATTTTCGGGAGATTTTTGTCAGCTCCTCCTTGGCAGTGAAAATGGAGTAATTGGCCTGCAGGTATCCGCCGTCCTTGGTCCCGTCTGAAAAACCCAGCATAATGACCTGGCGATTTCCCCTCGATTCCAGATGTTTACGGTAGGAAGGGGTCAGGTACAGGGACTCCATAACATTGTGGGCAGTGGCCAGATCGTCAATACTTTCGAATAGAGGAATGACATCCAAAGGGGGCTTTTTTGTGCCAAAAACCTTGCGCGCCAGGGTGTACACAAAAATCACATCAGCGGCTTTCATACTGTTGCTGATTATGTATCTGCAGCAGCCCGGTTCCCCATTTCGCTTTTGAATCTCCGGTATTACTTCAAACGTACTGATCATTTCACGGTGGAACTCATCGAGTTCTTTTTCCGTTTGCAAACTTTCCGCACGGGAGGCCATGGATTCGAGCTTTTCAGCTTCTTCGGAGGGGTTGTCACCGGTGTATTTATCGAGGTCTTCGCCGGTCAGGGCAGCCCAGAGGTCCTGGTGCTTCCTGCTGTCCTGCCTCACATCCATGGGTGCCATGTGAAATTTAAAAATGCGGGTTTTTAGTATAAACCCATCGAGCAGGTCCAAAAACAGTGCCTGATGTCGCTCGATCAACGCGGCTCTGGCCTTGTTCAGGTCCTTTTCCAGTTCTTCGAAAGTAAAATAACCCCGGGTGGGTTCGCCGTACACCGCATTGAAAATTTTCCGCTCGGCTTCCAGAATAATTTCCTCCACCCCTTTAAAAGTGATCCTCCTTCTCAATTGGCGGATATCTCTGTAGTAGCATTTTAGAGCGGTTTCCCTCAGTCTGTCCGCAACCTTCATGGTAGTTTCGTGGGTTACAAACGGATTCCCGTCCCGGTCCCCTCCGGGCCAAAAACCCACACTGACCAACTGGTGATTGGAAAAGGTCATTTTACTCGCAGAGGCAAAGTCCTCTATTTTGCTCACAATTGCCGGGATAACCCGGTAAAATACGTTCTCCAGATACCAGCATAAACTCACCGCCTCGTCAAAGGGAGTGGGTTTGGTTCTGTTGATGAAGGGCGTTTTTCCCAGTTGCTGTAACAACAGGTCGATTTGCTGCAAGTCGTTGTCCCGGATGGCCTGTTCCAGGTCGGTAATGATCGCCAGTACATTGCCCGGGTAAAATTGGGTCGGATGGGCAGTGAGTACGATTCTGAGTCCGAATTGATTGAGCTTTTCCAACAGCGCCTCTTCGCGCCCCTCTGCAGACACCCTGGAAATGAGCTGACTCAGAGAACCCTTGCCTGTTCCATCGTTTATTTTTTCAAAGGTCCCGTCCTCCACGGAATCAAACAGAACCACCTGCCGCTCGACATACTGAATAAATCGATACAGCAGGTCGAATTTTCCCGATTGATCCAACTCGGGTTGGTATTCCTCAAAAAAGTCCTCTATTATTTCCAACGGGTTCTTTCCCTTGCTGAAGTTTTTCTGGCAGTGTTGTTCAAAAAGCGGGAGCAAGGTGCCCGTTTCGTAAATATCCTCAAAAGGCAGGTTGAGAAACAGGCTGTTGAATACCAGAAAACGGTTTTTTACTATCTCGCGGTAATTTTTTTCGGCCATGGTTCTGTGTTTTGTGCCGGCAATATAGGTTTTTTTCTGAAAAAGAAAAATAGATGAGAGAGCTGCAACCGTGACAATCACCGAGAAAGAGAATATACTGTCAGAAGTATGACAATTTTTTTCGATTCAAAAAGGTGGAAATTCAAGGGTGCATCACTGAATAAGCACCCGATGTGTACTTTTCTTATCTCCAATAGTTAATTCCAGTAGATACAAACCGGGAAGGAGGTCCGGTGAGAGTTGAATGGATAAATTTTGTGTGTTCGAGAAAGTACTGCGGTCTATCTGCTGACCTAAGGAGTTGTAGAGCTTCCATGAGCCTGAGGATATCTCAATTGGCAAATTGACTTCGAGCTTTTCACCGGCAAAAACAGGATTGGGGTAGAGGGTTGGTGACTGAGCGACTCTAAGCGAATGTTGGGAGGAGGTAAAATCGCATTCCTCTACCTGCAGTGCGGTGATTTCAACTGGCTCCCAATTGACATTCATAAATTCAATTGCCAAAGGTTCATCTGAGGAATTGACCTCAGCCGGACCCTCCAGTATGGCAAAGCGTAGTGAAAAAATAATATCACAGTCATCAAGGACTACTCCATCGGGCTGGGAGTAAAACCAGCTATATAAGAGCCAACCTTGTTCAACAGCATTAAGGGTGTTGAAACTGGATGAATTTAAGCCTGGCAGCCCGTAGTGGGATATTTCGAGAAACTGCATGCTGTCCGGGTCCCAGGTAAAAGTGCCCTGAGCACCCACAATACCTTGAAATCCACCGACGTGAAAATGATAGGTTGCAAATGCACCTTCAACTTCCGGCACTATTTGAAATTTCACTAAATCGGATACCTGCGCCGATACAGACCAAAAAGCAATCAAGGGAAAGGCGAATATCAATAGCAACCGGCGCATCATAGATAAATTATTGTGCAGTGATCATTTGTAATTACCTATTTTTCATCAGTGGAAACCACTGCCGAGAAATAAGCCCTGTTCATTTTGGCAATATTGGCCACTGAAATACCTTTTGGACATTCGGCTTCACAGGCGTAGGTATTGGAACAGTTGCCGAAACCCTCCTTGTCCATTTGCACAACCATTCGCTTGACTCTTTTGCCTTGTTCGACCTGTCCCTGCGGCAGGTAACCGAGGTGGGCCACTTTGGCTGAGGTAAAAAGCATGGCCGATGAATTGGGACAGGCGGCTACACAAGCACCACAGCCGATGCAAGCCGCTGCATCAAAAGATTTTTTAGCCTCGTCCTGTTCAATAGGAATGGTATTTCCATCGGGGGCCTGGCCTGTGTTGACCGAGATAAACCCACCGGCTTCAATAATCCGATCGAAAGAAGCCCTGTCCACTACCAGGTCCTTGATAACGGGAAATGAATTGGCCCGAAACGGTTCAATAACTATCGTATCCCCATCTTTATAGTGTCTCATGTGGAGCTGACAGGTGGTAGTGAGACCCATTGGACCGTGGGGTTGTCCATTTATTACCATGCTGCAGGTTCCGCAGATGCCCTCCCTGCAATCGTGTTCAAAGGCCACCGGTTCCTCTTTATTTTCAATGAGTTGCTGATTGAGCACATCCAGCATTTCCAGAAAAGACATCTCCGGGCTGGCTTCCACAGTGTAGTTGGAAAACTTGCCTTTGGAATTTTGGTTTTTCTGTCTCCAAATCTTGAGTTTGAGCTTCATCTTCTGCTTTTTTTCTAATGTAATTGCTCACCGGCCATTTGCGCCGGTCGGATATTATTTATACGAACGCGTTTTTAATTCTACATTTTCAAAGACCAGAGGTTCTCTGTGCTCTGTAATTTCACCATCACCTTTCCATTCCCAGGTGGAGACGTAGGTGTAGTTTTCATCATCTCGAAGTGCCTCCCCATCTTCGGTCTGGTATTCTTCCCTGAAGTGTCCTCCGCATGATTCATTCCTGTGGAGGGCATCGACCATCATCATTTCACCCAGTTCAAAAAAGTCGGCCACTCTGGTTGCCTTCTCCAGTTCGGGATTGTACTCATCCATGGTTCCGGGTATGAATACATTTTCGTAGTACTCCTTCTTTAGTTTTTGCAGCAATTCACGTCCTTTTTTCAAGCCCTCGGCATTGCGAGACATTCCGCAGTAATCCCAAAGGATGAGTCCCAGCTCGCGGTGGAAACTCTCCACAGACTTGTCGCCCTGTACTTTTAGCAATCCGGTCAATCGTTCCCTGACTTCGCTTTCAGTCCGGGCAAATTCATCCAGGTCGGTTGAAATGGGTGGTGTTTTTATCTCCTTGCTGAGGAAAGAACCAATGGTATAGGGCAGTACAAAATACCCATCTGCCAGTCCCTGCATCAGTGCAGAGGCTCCCAGACGATTTGCACCGTGGTCTGAAAAATTGGCTTCTCCGATGGCAAACAGACCGGGAACGGTAGTCTCGAGATTGTAATCCACCCAAAGACCACCCATGGTGTAGTGAATGGCGGGGTAGATTGTCATGGGTGTTTTGTATGGGTCGTCGCCCTTTATTTTCTCGTATATTTCAAAGAGGTTGCCGTATTTAGCCTCGATGACTTTTGTGCCCAGCTTTTTGACCAGAGCTGCATCATTGGGATCCAGACCATTGGCATTGGCCTCGGCTTTCCCATATCTTATGATTGCATCATGAAAGTCCAGGTAAACAGCCAGCCCCGACTTGTTGACGCCCCTTCCCTCGTCACAAACTTCCTTGGCTGCTCTCGATGCCACATCTCTGGGCACCAGGTTTCCAAATGCCGGGTATTTTCGCTCTAAGTAGTAATCTCTATCCTCCTCCGGAATTTCCGTTGGTTTTTTGGAACCCTCCCTGATCGCCTTTACATCCTCTTTGGATTTTGGAACCCAAACCCTGCCGTCGTTTCGAAGTGACTCAGACATCAGGGTGAGTTTAGACTGGTAGCTGCCGGAAACGGGGATGCAGGTGGGGTGGATTTGACAAAAACAGGGGTTCGCCATGTAGGCACCTCTTCTCACAGCCCGCCAGGCAGCCGTGACATTTGAATTCATGGCATTGGTGGATAGGTAGTACACATTTCCATACCCTCCGGTTCCCAATACCACACAGTGTGCGGCGTGTCGCTCCAGTTCTCCGGTTACCAGATTACGGGCGATGATTCCACGCGCTTTGCCATCTACCTTAACAAGGTCGAGCATTTCGTGGCGGTTGTACATTTTAACATTGCCCAGAGATACTTGTCTTGAAAGCGCCTGGTAGGCGCCGATGAGCAATTGCTGCCCGGTTTGCCCCCGCGCGTAAAAGGTCCTGGATACCTGCACACCTCCGAAGGATCGATTTGCAAGCGTTCCTCCATATTCGCGCGCAAATGGTACTCCCTGGGCGACGCATTGATCGATGATGCTGGTACTTACCTCGGCCAGTCGGTGCACATTGGCCTCCCTGCTCCTGTAATCACCGCCTTTTATGGTGTCGTAAAACAGCCTGAATACGCTGTCTCCGTCGTTTTGATAGTTTTTTGCGGCATTGATACCACCCTGGGCTGCTATACTGTGGGCACGTCTCGGACTGTCGTGAAAAGTGAAAGCCTTTACTTTATAGCCGAGTTCAGCCAGCGTCGCGGCTGCGGATGCACCCGCCAAACCGGTCCCAACCACAATAATTTCCAGTTTCCTCTTGTTATTGGGAGCTACCAAATCCACCGTGGACCTGTACTTTCTCCACTTATCGCTCAGGGGCCCTTCAGGTATTTTTGCGTTTAACTTTGTCATGGTAAATGTTTTCCGGATTTATTTTACGAAGAAATAATACAGTGGAATAATCGCGAATCCGATGGGGATTACGATTGAATAAATTTTCCCCAAACCCTGTATAATAGGTGTGTACTTTTTGTGATTCAGTCCGAGGGTTTGAAAGGCAGACTGAAAACCGTGCCACAAGTGCAATGCCAATGCGATCAATCCAATTATGTAGATTAAAACTATCCACCACTCCTGAAAGGCCGCATTGACTCGTGTGTAAAGGTCCCTCACCGCTGCGTCATAGCCTGCGTAAGTCACCATATCCAAATCATTGGTGAACTTCATTTTGTACCAAAAATCACCCATGTGAACCGCCAAAAAGAAGAATATCAATAATCCGAGCAACATCATATTGCGCGAAGCAAAAGTATTTGACTTTCTGTTGCCCACAGCATACTTGACCTTTCTGGCACCGCGATTTTGAATAGCAATCAGAATACCCTGTACCATGTGAAGCAAGATAAAGAAATACAGACCATAGGCAACCACTGAAATCAAAGGGTCAGTGGACATCATGTGTGCGTAAATGTTAAATGCTTCCCCTCCGTCGTCAAAGAGTAACTGCAGATTTCCGGCGAGATGTACCACCAGAAATATGATTAGAAACAAGCCCGTGAGACTCATCACCAGTTTCTTCCCAAGCGAGGAAGTCAGAAAATTTGTAATCCAGCTCATTGGTTTAATGTGTTATTATTTGCTACAAAGCTAAATAATTAATGTCAAACATGACCAATGGATTTGTGCAATACATTATTTAGAACACTTCTAAATATAATTGAGGTCGGTGGCTGCCTTGTAAGCTATTGAACTTTAAACAATTGTTTGAGATAGTCGATTTTGTTATACCTTTGCGAGTGGAAGTTATATGAGAAAGAGAAAGAATATATCACTGAAGAATTTTTTGAGCAGGTTCCCGGAAGTTGATCTTCCGGTGACGCTGGGAGAGGAGACTGAGCGCGAATTTTACATTCGCCACGATCCATTGCCGGCCCCCATGGTGAATAAGTATCTGTCTGTTTTTTTTCCACCGCATATCATCGATGAGTTTACCGAATTTGTCCCCTGCTTCAAGATAAAGGACACAGCCGGCTTTCACGCCATAGTAGTTTGGGTTGCCGGTTTGGCTTTCAGGCATTATTACCTGGTGACTCTCAATGAAAAGGGGGAGGAGTTGCAGTGCAGAATGATCGGAGGTCTTTCTTTTTCTGATGACACCATAAGAAGGACGGTCACTCGCATAGAGGAGGACTGGATGATCTATTTGGCCACTGCTGATACTGACAGAACCGATGATTTGGAATCTAAAACGGAAACCATTTCCGAGCAATTGGAGTTAATGCCAGATGGGGGCATATCCGAAGGGAATTAAGTCCCTGCTTCCCCCATTATCAGGGATGCCACATCCCATTTTTTACAATTATTTATTAATTATTAAGCAAAAAACACGATACTTTGAGCAAGAAATCCGGTAAAGGTAAACAGGCAAAGAAGAGAAAGAATTTAAAGGCAAAAGTCCTGTCGGTTTTGGAAAAGAAGCCTAAGAAGACCTTTTCCCCCCGCCAAATCTCCAAAAAACTCAAGAGCCCGCAATTGCTTCCCGAGGTGGAGAAGATTCTGGGTGAATTAAAGCAAGAGGGCAAGGCTTTCCAGTTTCCCGACGGAAAATACCGCCTGGACCGCTTTTTCAAAAAAGATCAACTGGACGATCCTGAGGGAAAAACCGTGGTGGGCCGCGTGGACATGACGCGTTCGGGTTCTGCCTACATCATCACGGAAGAACTGGAAAAAGACGTCTATATCTCTTCGAGAAAGGTGAATACGGCCATGAATGGAGACCAGGTGGAGGTTCGGATTTTTACCGGGGGAAGGAAAACCAACCCATCCGGTGAGGTAACCAAAGTGATCAGACGACACACCAAAGAGTTTATCGGCAGTGTTTACCGGGCAGGGAACCGATACTTTGTGGGAACGGATTACTACAGCAACCCCTTTGATATTTGGATAGAGGAGGACAATTTGAACGATGCGGAAGAGGGGGATAAAGTGATTGCTGAGGTCTTTGAGTGGCCCGGCCGCCCCAATCACTACCCGCGCGGGAAAGTGGTGGATAAGCTGGGCAAAATGGGAAGCGATGACATCGAAATGAAGGCCATTTTACTGAAAAACGGTTTCCAGCTCACTTTTTCCCGGGAGGCCCTGGAAGAGGTGGAGAAAATACCCGATGAAATTCAGGAGGAGGATCTTTTTGGTAGGGCGGACCTCCGCGATCTGGATTGCTTTACCATCGACCCGGTTGATGCCAAGGACTTTGACGATGCGCTTTCATGGAGAAAGTTGGAAAATGGTAATGTAGAGGTGGGCGTACACATCGCGGATGTAACGCATTACCTGAAAGAATCCAGTGCCCTTGACAAGGAAGCAGCTAAGCGCTCTACATCGGTTTATCTGGTGGATCGCGTGTTGCCTATGCTGCCGGAAAAACTATCAAACAACCTCTGTTCCCTCCGTCCGAACGTCGATAGACTGGCATTTTCAGCCCTTTTTGAGTTCGATAAAAACTACAAGGTGGTCAAGCGCTGGTTTGGAAAGGCGGTGATTCATTCCAAAAGGCGTTTTTCTTACGAGGAGGCCCAGGAAATCATGGACAGAGGAAAGGGCGATTTTGTTGGTCCACTCAAGGAGCTGAATAAAATAGCAGGAAAGCTGCGAGAGCGCCGGTTTGCCAGTGGATCCATTAATTTTGAAACCGATGAGGTTCGCTTCCGTCTGGACGATGACGGTTTCCCGGTGGAGATATTTGTCAAGGAGCGGAAGCCGGTACATATGTTGGTTGAGGATTTTATGCTGTTGGCCAACAGGGAAGTGGGCACCTATATTCACGAAAAGAAAAAGGGGCAGCCCGTGCCTTTTGTTTACCGGATACACGACTTACCCGATCCTATGAAAATTGCTGATTTTGCGATGTTTGCTAAAGAGTTGGGCTTTAGTTTTGATCTGAGCACACCAAAGAAAATTGCCAGGTCATTCAACAAACTGACGGAAGCCAGTGCGAACAATCCTGCCCTGGAGGTTTTACAGCCGCTGGCGATTCGCACCATGGCAAAGGCCGTTTATTCCACGGAAAATATTGGCCACTACGGTTTGGGTTTTGAAAATTACAGCCACTTTACCTCGCCCATACGTCGGTACAGCGATGTTCTGGTCCACCGTATCCTGGAGAAAAATATCAATGGAGATTACAGAATGAGCAAGGAGGAGTTGGAGAAAAAGTGCAAGTATATTTCCCAGATGGAGCGCCACGCAATGGATGCGGAGCGCGAATCCATCAAGTACAAGCAGGTGGAATTTTTGAAAAACAGGGTCGGCGATGAGTTCGACGGTTACGTGACCGGGATGATTGAGCGCGGAATTTTTGTGGAGCTGGAAGACATTTTATGCGAGGGTATGATAGCCTTCGACTCCATGGATGACTACTACGAAATGACCGGTCACCGGTTGGCTGCAAGAGGCCGGCAAAGTGGCCACATCATCAAACTGGGTGACAAGCTTCGGGTCAGGCTTTTGGACACCGACCTGACCCGCCGTCAGATTGAACTCGAACTTCTTCAACACTACGAAAAAGAATAGGGTCGGGGAATTACCCCAGCCAGCCCTCCCTATCCAGATTTCTGAAGTGGATGGCCTCAGCCAGGTGCTCGGGCAGCAGTTTTTCTGATTGCTCGAGGTCGGCAATGGTTCGCGCCACTTTGAGTATTCGATCGTAGGCCCTTGCAGACAGCTTCAGATTTTCCATGGCGCGTTTGAGTAATGCTCTGCCGGCGGAATCGATGTCGCAAATATCCCGCACCATATTTGAGGGCATTCTGGCATTGAAGTAAACACCCTCCATTTCCTTGAATCTCTTCTCCTGTATTTTTCGGGCTTTCATCACCCCGTTGATTATTTCCCTGCTCGACCGCTCTTGTTCCTTTTTTCCTGCCAGTTCCTCGTAACTGACCGGTGTGACTTCCACATGCAGGTCAATTCTGTCCAAAAGAGGACCAGAGATTTTATTCAGATAGCGCTTTACTTCGCCTGGGCCGCATACGCAATCTTTGTCGGGATGATTGTGGTAGCCGCAGGGACATGGGTTCATGGATGCGATCATCATAAACCCGGCAGGATAATCGACCGTGACTTTTGCCCGGGAGATGGTCACTCTGCGTTCTTCCATTGGTTGCCGCAGAACCTCCAGCACCGATCTGCGAAATTCCGGAAGTTCATCCATAAAGAGGACGCCGTTGTGAGCGAGGGATATCTCACCGGGACTGGGATGGGAGCCACCTCCGACCAGAGCCACGTCGCTAATGGTGTGATGGGGCGACCGGAATGGTCTATCTTTTATCAGAGAGGTATCCGGTGCCAGTAGTCCAGCCACAGAATGTATTTTGGTGGTTTCCAGGGCTTCGTCCAGTCCGAGGGGTGGTAGGATGGTGGGAAGTCTTCTGGCGAGCATGGTTTTACCGGAGCCGGGCGGGCCGATAAGGATTACATTGTGTCCTCCGGCCGCCGCAATTTCCAGAGCGCGTTTGATGTTTTGCTGACCCATTACATCGGCAAAATCGACCCCATTGGGCTGACGATTGGCGAGGAATTCCAGGCGGGTATTGACCACAACCGGTTCGGGTTCCTTTATTCCTTCAAAAAAGTCCACGACTTCTTTGAGTCCGTTTACTCCATAGACCTTGAGATCGTTTACAATGGCCGCTTCCCTGGCATTTTCAGCGGGCACAAAAAGCCCCTTGAATCCGCGGTTTCTCGCCTCAATGGCCATTGGCAGGACGCCTTTTACAGGCCTGATACCACCGTCCAGTGAGAGTTCGCCCATCATCATGTATTCGCTCATTTTTTCTGCCATGACCTGTCCGGTGGACCCGAGAATTCCCATGGCTATCGGGAGGTCGTAGGAAGAGCCCTCTTTCCTGATATCTGCCGGGGCCATATTTACCACCATTTTGACCCTGGGTGGTTTCATTCCCACATTTTTTATGGCGGCCTGTATCCGCTGGTGGCCTTCCCTAACCGCATTGTCGGGCAATCCGACCAGAAAATAGTTGTTTTTATCGGTGATCGGACCTCCGGAATTCACCTCCACGGTTATTATCCGGGCATCTACACCATGTACTGCGCACGCAAAAGTTTTTACCAACATTCCTATAGAGTTTTATTAGATTTTGACCTGTAGTGTTGGCAGTTGAAAAAATGTACCCAGGGTGTTCCAATTTTTTTCTCAGGTACTAAAAATTTCTCTGACCTGACAGAAAAAATTTGATTGTAATGAAGCCAGAGTGGGGTATAGATTCCTGTCAGTTTGACTCAGCCGGGGATTTACTCGTATATCTCTGCATTGGGGTAAAAAGCCAGTAAGGCAAAGGCAAAGTGGTTCCCGTGTGTTATCGGCCTCAATTGTTTTCCCTCGAGAGGACCGGATACAGCTTTTCCGGCTATAGTCCATTCAGATCCTGTCTGTTCATCTTTGAATTGACCATCTTCGAAGTAAAAGCTGTAGTGCTGACCATCTAATTCAGGATTGAAAACTCCCACAGCGCCCACATGGTGATTGCTTTTTATTTCTCCGTCACCGAGTACACTCAGCGTGCGGTCAGAGTAAAACAGGACTACCCGCTTTTCATTAAATTCATCGTGTACTACGCGGGCTTCCTGCAGAATGGAAAAGGGGTAGGCTTTGACTTCCCCATTGACCTTAATATCAGCAACCCGTTCCATCGCAGGTAATCTTGGATCCGGTTCAGGATCAAATAAAAAGGGATTGTTGTTGTCGAGGTCGTCGTAATCCACATAGGGATTGGTACCGTATCTTCTATTGGCTGCGCGTGGTTGTTCTAAAACGATGCCATCGGGGTGGTTTTCGATAAAGTGGTTTAAGGAGATGACCTGTGAGGGCAAAACTTTTAGCATTTGGCCCGTCATGTCACCCACCAGTGCTTCTCCGGTCAATTGCTGCCACCAACTCTCGGTTTGGTGATCCCACATCACCAGGTCGCTTTTTCGCAACATACCGGATACTCCGAAGTCCAGGGTTATGGTTTCCTCTTCTGTGACAACCCGTCTGTCAAAAACCATGGCGGCATTGCAGAGTGGGCAGTAGGTGACGCTCACAGGGCGATTTCCTATTTCATCGTTTACTATTTCGTGAAACATGAGTACACTCAATGGATAGGCGCGGGCATCTCCGTTTATCTCTACGGAAATTACCGGTTCTTCACCCAGGTAAATATCTCTGGCTTCTGATATTTCAATGTAGGAGGGATCGTAAATGGGCGGAATTTGATCCGGTTGCAGCAAGGTGGTGAATTCATTAAGGGGTACTTTGTGCTTTTCCAGATTGGTTTCCCATTCTACTTCCACCCCCCTGGGATTGTTTTGGGCATCCACGGATAGAATGGTAAAGCATGCAGCTAACAATAACAATGAGATAGTTTTCATCTTTTTATATTTTTAACAGCTACAGCCTCATTGGACCAATCAATAAATCGCTAAATGCCATTTTTGCCAAAGAAGCTGTTTCAATATCTAAATCTATCGTAACTGTGACCGAAGTCGAAGTCAATCCTTACAAATCTTGCCGGGATAATACCTGTCTAGTATTCCATTGTCAGGAATATACCTGCCCTTCGTTTCATTACAGCATTTTCAAGCCAAATTTTAAGTGGTAGTATGAGCAGAATCAGAGTAGTTGATTATGAAAAGGCAGATGGACGCCTAAAAGAAATTTACGATGATTTACTCCGGAAGAGGGGGAAATTGGCCAATGTCCATGCCATTCAGAGTCTCAGACCGGAGACCATAGTGCATCACATGGATCTCTACATGGAGATAATGTACAGCAAATCTGAGTTAAAGCGCGAAGAAAGAGAGATGCTCGCAGTTGTCTGTTCTGTGTACAATCAATGCCACTACTGCCAAATGCATCACTCTGAGGCTTTGAACAGATACTGGAAAAGCGCCGGCAGGGTGGAAACTCTCAGAGAGGAGTATGAACAGGCAGTAGATGGAGAGCGGCAATTGGCTTTGTGTCAATTTGCCCACCACCTAACCATGAATCCGGGATATACCGAGAAAATCGACTTTACAGAAAGGCTGCGGAAGGTCGGCTTAAGTGATGAAGGAATTTTGGATGCCACCCTGATCATAGCGTATTTTAATTTTGTCAACCGCATTGTTCTCTCCCTCGGTCTTTCTCTAGAGGAGGACGGAGGTAAGAATTACAAATACTGATGGTAATTTCATGCGATTAACGAAGGAGTATTGCCCATCAAAATTTATTTGATGCCCGAGGATGGCTCCACAGCACCTCTCAGTTGACACCGGCACAACTTTTCTTAAAACCTCAATTGCAATATAAATAGCGAAGAACCTGCAGTTTTTTGACATACACCGAATGGATTCCAAAACAAATCAGGCCGGATTTCTCTCGATAAAGTACATTTGTCAAAAAATCATGACTGACGCTGATAAACTTTGCCCCCTGGTGTCATCTTCCACAGGCCTCCCCGAAAAAGGGGTGCAACAGGCCCTCAATTTGTTTAATGACGGAGCCACCATTCCCTTTGTGGCCAGGTACAGGAAAGAGCGAACCGGTGGCCTCGATGAGCAGCAACTCGGAAACATCTGGAGGGCCTATAAAAAGTACCAGGACCTCTCTAAGCGAAAGACTTACATCCTGGAGACCATTGAAGAACAGGGAAAACTCACGCCCGATCTAAAGGACCGCATTCTGAGCTCCTGGAGTGAATCCGAGATTGAGGATTTGTATCTCCCCTTTAAAAGCAAGCGAAAAACCAGGGCGGACAAGGCGATGGAACGCGGTCTCGAGCCCCTTGCCAAAATGCTTATGAGCCAGCGACCTAATGCGCAACCGGAACAAATGGCACTGAAGTTCAGGCGCGGTGAGGTGAAAACTGTGGACGAAGCGCTGCAGGGTGCGAGGGATATTATCGCCGGTTGGATCAATGAAAATACCGCAGTCAGGAATATCGTCAGGTCGGAATTCAAGAGATCGGGCCATATTTTTTCCAAACCCGCCCGCGGCAAGGAAAAAGAAGCCGAACACTTCAGGGATTATTTCGATTTTTCGGAGAAGTTGTCAGGCATTCCATCTCACCGGGTGCTGGCTGTTTTTCGCGGAGAAAACAAGGGGCTGCTCTCGGTGAAAATACTGCCCGATGAGGAAAAATTGATGCGCAGGCTGAGGGGCAAACTTTTGAAAAATCGCTCTGCAGCAGCTCAGGAGGTGGAAGTCGCCATTACAGATGCCTGGAAGCGGTTGCTGCAGCCAGGTTTGGAGACGGAGTTTAGAAAAAATGCCAAAGAAAAGGCCGATGAAGAGGCTATCGGGGTTTTTGCAGACAACCTTCGGCAGCTTTTACTGGCGCCACCGCTCGGTCCTGCTCGCGTATTGGCCCTGGACCCGGGCTTTAGGAGCGGTTGCAAAACAGTCTGCCTGAATGAGTCGGGGGAACTGCTTTTTCACACTGTTGTCTATCCGCATCCTCCTCAAAACCAGGGCGAAAAAGCTGCTGGAATATTGGAGGGCCTCGTTAAAAAGTATCGCATTCAGGCCATTGCAGTGGGCAACGGAACTGCGGGGCGGGAAACCATGGACTTTCTGCGCTCCTTGCCCGCTCTTGAAAAAGTGGAGGTGTATCTGGTCAATGAAGCCGGGGCCTCTATCTACAGCGCATCACCCATTGCCGCGGAGGAATTTCCAGACCACGACCTGACTGTGCGCGGGGCGGTCAGTATTGGAAGGCGGTTGATGGACCCACTGGCCGAATTGGTGAAAATAGAGCCGGGTCATATCGGAGTGGGGCAGTACCAGCACGATGTCGATCAAAAACTGCTGACCGAACGACTGCGAGAAGAGGTGGAATTTTGCGTAAATCAGGTCGGTGTCAATTTGCACACGGCCAGCAAGCACCTGCTGACTTACGTATCTGGTCTCGGACCTGCTCTCGCTCAATCTCTGGTCGATTACCGGAGCCAAAAGGGCGGGTTTCAATCGCGGGCGGAATTGAAAAAGGTTCCCGGTCTCGGTCCCAAAGCATTTCAACAGTGCGCCGGATTTTTGAGGTTGCCGGGCAGTGATAATCCACTGGACAATACCGGCGTACACCCGGAGAGTTATGAGCTTGTGAAAAAAATTGCCGGAGACATGGGAGGCGGTGTCGATAAACTCCTCGGTTCGCGCATTGACCGCGGCAGCATTTCCCTGGAAAAGTACACCAATGACCAAATCGGTCTTCCCACATTGAAGCATATTTTGGATGAACTGGAAAAACCCGGTTTGGACCCGCGAGGGAAAGCGGAGGAGATAGAATTCAGCAATATTCAATCCATGGAGGACCTGGAAATTGGCATGGAATTGAAGGGCATTGTCAGCAATATAGCAAAATTCGGAGCCTTTGTGGACCTTGGTATTAAGGAGAGCGGGCTCATTCATATTTCCCAAATGTCAGATCGCTTTGTGTCCGACCCTTCCAAAATCGTCAAACTTGGACAAATGGTAAAGGTGGAAGTGATCAGTATCGACCTGCCGCGCAAAAGAATTTCTCTGAGATTGTTGAATGTAAATTGAACGGAGGACTCTACCCTAATTTAAGGTGTGGGATTTAGACTTTTCTTTAGTAGTTTAGACCTTCCCGGGGCGGGTATTAGACACAAGAAGTTGAACCCACAACTGATGAAGCTGTTGAGGTGGTGTTAGAGTTACTGAAAATGGGGTGTTACTGAAAGTTCACTACATTTACCAACAGAAATAATAGAGAGACCAATTTATGATGCGATTTACACTAACCGCTCTTTTCTCTGTAGTCCTGGTATTTTTTGCTCCGCAATTATTTGGAGCTACGGCTGACAAACAGCAAGATAGCAGGGATACCTTCAATTTGTTCCCCTTTGAGGACGAGGGACCGTTTCGATTCAATGTGCTGATGCAAGCCAGTGGAGTTTACTCCCTGAACGACGATGATTTTCAGGGCGGACGGTCATTTACGGTTAACAATGCCCGTCTCAGCCTCAGAGGAGACTGGGGAAGTGGATTTTATTACCGGCTCTACATGAATTTTGTGCGCACCCCCGGCCTGTTGGATGCTTTTATCGGTTATGAATTTGATCCCCGGCTGAGGATTCAAGTGGGGGCCATGAAGCCGGGCCAAAATCTGGATTATATTCTCAGTCCTGTAGATATTGATTTTATCGATAGGTCAGTTATCACCAACTTGTTGACCCGCTCCAGAGAGATCGGTGTAGCGGCAACGGGAGATTTTGGACGGTTTTCGTACTACGCAGGTCTGTTCAACGGCACGGGATTGAGCTTTGACAACGACAACCGTTTTTACGGCATCGGAAGATTGCAGTACCAGGTAGTTGGCGACGATTGGGGGGATTTAAAAATCGGGGCAAGTGGTTCAACCGGGCGTACGGAAGATGTACAGTCGGGAAATGCCGGTCCGATATTGATGGGCCGAAGGGATATCTGGGGTGGTGATGTCAGATGGGACACCGGGCGATGGCTTTTTGCAGCAGATTACCTCCGCGGAAGACTGGAAACCACTGAATCACCGGATAGAGCAGAAACCATAAGCGGCTACCACCTGACCCTGGGCTATTTTTTCGTGGAGGAAACTACCCAGCTCGTCATCCGCTGGCAGGACTGGGAATACCACCAACGCGGCATCGAGGAAAACCAGTTTACAGCTGGCATCAACCACCACTTTGACGAAATGTTCGCCCTGCGCGTCAACTTCGACTGGTATTTCCGCGATGAA
>SKLY01000058.1 GCA_007121335.1 Saprospiraceae bacterium
ATATTCAACCATGTATATTGGAATTGCGGAAATAAGCCTTTGTAAATATAGTATCTGACAAAAGGCGAAAAACCATATGCAGTATAGGTGATGTTGTCAGAAGACTCCCTTACGTACAGTAGATCAGCTCCCAATCCGAGCCGGTCCGTTGCCATTATCCCCACACCGGGTGCCAACTGAATGACGGTAGATGAAGGGGCGTCATCACTGGAGATGGATGCAAATCCGATGCTTCCTCCTGCGAGAAACTGTCCTCTTTGTGTTGTGTGTGCGATGCCTGTTGAACTTGCCAATGCAAGGATGAGTGCAATCAACAGACCATTTTGGGTAAATAATTTTATCATGGTTGAAGTTTTAGGTGAACTGATGCAGTAAAGATAGGATTTTAATTGAATAAATATTTGTAAAATTTTTCATCGTATTGAATCGGGTCATAGTTTGTTTAACCAATGGAGGTATGGAGTCCCGGGAATTTAATCTCAAAGGACCTTGAAAACCAATCAATAATTTAAGTGATTTTTGAAAAATTCCGGGAAAACCCTATCTTTGGAGCGTTCCAAGTGATTACAAAATGGACCAGAAATCATTGCCATCCTTGAAGGTGAAGTTGGTCGATCCCGATATTTACTATCCGGCCAGACGGTCCATGGTGTTTTCATTCTGGGTTTTCAATGCTGCGTTTCCAATAGGCATTGGAACTTCAATGTCCGGTTTTTCAAGCATTGTTATGCTATTTCTTGGGCTTGGTCTTGCCTTTGCAATTTATGCATTCCTCAATTTCCGAAGGAGGAGATCTGCTCATTCCGGCTTGTTTCTGGAAATGAACCGGGAAGGCCTTCGAATTTGTGATGATACAGGAGCTGTGGTGGAGTTTATTCCCGCTTCTGAAATATATGAGCCTTACGTCCCCGAAAAAGATCAAATGCCACATAATTCCATAAAAGCGGAATGGAAGGAATTGATGCACGGAGCCCGCCCAAATTTTGTGAGTTTTAAACACGGAGAACAGAAGCGTGAGCTTCATTTCGAGCCGGATAGTTCCTATATGATGCGTCAGTTGGAGAAAGTGGTTAACCGGTGGGAGAATAGAGGCCAAAATAAAAGCGTCAGGGTTTAGCATGTTATTTAAAGGGGTTTTTGAAAATTTCCGGGAAAGCCCTATCTTTGGGTCTTTCCAATTACTTACAAAATGGACCAAAAATCATTGCCATCCTTTAAGGTGAAGTTGGTTGATCCCGATATTTACTATCCGGCCAAACGATCCATGATTTTTTACAACTGGGGTTTTAATCTAGCTTTTGCAATAGGTATTGGAACTTCAATGTCCGGTTTTTCAAACATTGCAATGCTACATTTTGCCATCGGTATTGCTTTTTCTATCATCTTCTTCCGCAATTTCCGAAGGATGAAATCTGCGCATTCCGGCTTGTTTCTTGAAATGGACCGGGAAGTCCTTCGAATTTGTAATGATTCTGGAGAGGTGGTAGAGAATATACCTCTTTCTGAAATAGATAATCTCAGCATCCCCGACGAAGATCAAATGCCGCATAATTCCTTGAAAGCGGAATGGAAGGAATTGATACACGGAGCCCGCCCAAATTATGTGAGTTTTAATCACGGAGAGGAGAAACGGGAGCTTCACTTTGAGTGGGAAAGTTCCTATATGATGCGTCAGTTGAGCAAGGTAGTTGACCTGTGGCATAGCAGTCGTATTAAAACAACTGTCAGGGGTTAGTGACAGTTTCTGGGATCATTCGCTCGAGCGGTTTTCTAAAAATAATGAGTCTCCGGTAAGTTTATTAAATCAGTACCTTGCAAACCATGCCATTTTGCTTTAAGATATCAGTAGTGATTATTACCCTTGCTTCATTTCTTTCCGTGAATACCGATGCCCAGATGCTGTATTTTGAAAATCGCAAGGCTGGAGAGTTGAGAAGTGACGGGAAACTCTACCTTTCGGGCAGGTGGGTCGGCGAATTCCGAGATAATGGCCGTGTTTATATCAGGGGTAGGAGAGTGGGGCAAATCCGCTCCAACAATACTTTTTACTCCGATGGCAGAAAGGTGGGTGATGTGAGAAGGGGTGGAAGTATATACAAAAGTGGTAGAAGAGTGGGGCAAATCAGGTCCAATGGCTCCATCTACGAAGGGGGGCGAGTTATCGGAAGGGTAAGAGGATCATTTTCAGAAGCTGAAATAGTCGCCATTTACTTCTTCTACTTCCAGGATTTGCTGGAAAAATAATAACGGGCTGTGCCCAAACCCATTATTCCTCTTTTTTCTCCTCCTGTAGTAAATCACTCATTTCCTTGGAGACAGCTGATTTGGCCACACGGAGAAAGGTTTTATTGTCCACCTGCAATTGCACAAAATGATCCTCCATTTTGGTGATTTTTCCGACTATACCACTGGATAGTACGACCGTATCGCCTTTTTCCATCTCTTTGACAAAGTTGTTCTGCTCTTTATTTTTCCTCGCCTGTGGACGAATCATGAAAAAGTATATCACCACAAACATCAGAATGATAGGCCACATTCCTATGAGCGCTCCGGCACCGCCTTCCAAAAAAATCATCAGGTTCATTTATTAAATCTTTACGTTTTCTAAACTGCCGCAAATTTAAGCCTATTTGGCAAATGGCCTTTATAAAAAGCAGGAAATAAAATCCCGTGGAGGAGATCCAATGTTTCCAGGCGAGGTTAAATCCTTACACGGCAGTCCTCAACTCTCCAAATCGGGGTCCAGCACATAACCCTGCAATCTGACCACCGTCCGTCCGGGGATGGTATTGGCATAAATGGTGACCGGGCGATCCTGGTATTCGGGCCTGTCTGCTGTGTTAAATCTTACGAGTATCTCACCGCGCTCACCGGGTGCAATGGGTTCCCTGGGGAAATCGGGAACGGTGCAACCGCAAGTGCTCCTGGCATTGGAAATCCACAGCGGGCTCTTACCGGTATTCGTAAATTCAAATATCCGTTCGACTACCTTGCCCAGTTCAACCGTGTCGAATTGTATGATCTCCTGATCAAAAGTCATAATTGGTCCGGCGGCCGTATCAACGCCCTTGTACGAAATGGGGTTTCGGATGAGTTCATCCAATTGACTGGATTCAACAGATTCAACCTTTCGATCGGAGTCTTGTTCGCAAGAAACCAAAAGACCGATAACTGCTGCAATAACGAGGGTTTGTAACAAAATTCTCATAAATGGTACATTTTACTGGTCATAACGCTCAATCAATTCGTGCTAATCTTACAGAGGGGGAATTTTTTAAAACAAATTGTCCACCCGCTCTATTAATAAGTTGCTGTTATGAAGGGCAAAGGTAAAAAAATATACTGGATTGGATTTATGGCTTCGGGCAAGTCCACGCTGGGAAAGAGGATGGCCCTGGACCTGGGTTGGGAATGGGTGGATACCGATGTTCTCATTGAAAAAAAATACGAATCAATTGCCTCCATTTTCAAACTTGAGGGTGAACCGGCCTTTAGAGAAAAGGAACGGCAAGTAATGCACAATCTCCCGGATGGAAATTTGGTGGTTTCAACGGGAGGTGGACTGCCCTGTTTTTTTGACAATATGCTGCAAATGCTGAAAACTGGTCTAGTTATTCACGCTGACACCCCTTTTGAAATTATCATGGAACGTTTAAAAAAGAATCCCGGGAAGAATGAACGACCACTAGCATCAACCCAGGACCGGGATGAACTTCATCGGCTTTATCTACGTCGGCGGGAAATTTACTCTCGCGCCCAATTGACTTTCCGACCCGGCGATGACTGGGGTGATTTTTTAGATAGAGTCAAGCAAAATTTGGAATAAGGAATAATTCACGCTATCCACGCAGTCAGTCCTTCAAAAGGTCCGCCAGGGCTCTGTAGGGCATGAGTGTGGATTGTTGGTTGCCATCACCCGGAATGGGCATCCCATTTCGATTGATTATTTCAAAAGCCTGCTCGGTAGTTAGATCAGGATGAAAGGATTTCATCAGGGCGATGGTGGACGCTACCAAGGGTGTGGCCATACTCGTCCCGTTGAAAGGCTGGTAATTGTCTCCAGGCAAGGTGGAAAAAATGGAAACTCCCGGAGCATAGACAAATTGCTCAATGCCTTTAGGGGTGTTGGAAAATGGGGCAGGCTTAAGGTCGGGTCCAATGGCTCCGACACAAATAACCCCTCTGACGTTGGCCGGACTGAAATTTCTTGCCGGTTGCCCGGCATTTCCGGCAGCAGCCACCACTATGGCCCCTTTATCTCGCGCAAAATTCACCGCTTTTTCATAAGCCTGGTCCGATCCGCCTCTTGAAGGACCTCCCAGTGAGAGACTGATGACATCTGCACCGCTTTCTGCCGCCTCAAAAATACCCTTGATGATGCCTTTCTTACTTCCAAAACCACGCTCATTCAATACCCGGATGGAGGTGACCCGGTAGTGGCTGTTGTCGTGACTTTGGGAGGCAATTCCCAACTGGTTGTTGGAAGTCGCTGCTGCAATACCTGCGCAGTGCGTGCCATGTCCCATAGGGTCGCTGTCGTATTCAGAATTGATGGAGTGGTAACTGGAGGCGAGGTCCTCGTGCCCTGCGTCAATTCCTGTGTCCAGAATGGCCAGAAGGCTCTGGTGCTGCAATAAATGGCCGTTTTCCGCAAGGAGATTGTGCAACAGGTCGTATTCAAGGGCTGAAAAATGCCACATTTCCCCCAATAGTGGATCGTCTGACAATGTGCCTTCGCGGTACTGGTGGGGTAGAGGTTCGGCGGGCTCGGGGGTGACTGAGATTAAGTTATTCCACTCCCACCATTCGACTCCCGGATTCATCCTCAACAAAAAGGCGATTTGATCGAGTTGTGTGGTGCGGCTTTCAGGGACATCACAGACAATGATGTTTCTCGAATATCCCTCTGCACTTTCGGGCAGACTGATGTTTCTGCAGTCCAGGTCAAAACGCCGCTTAAGTACACCCAATTGGGATTCATCGTAGGCCGAGGATAGTTTAATGATCAACTCGTAACTTTCCGATAACTCCGCGGAGGGTGGCACCCATTTGAATGTTTGGTCCCATCTTTGGAACAGCACCGAGAAAAATATGGACAGAAAAACGGCAAGAGCACCGAAGTACAAAACCTTTTGCCTGCTGAGCAGTTGAAAAACAGTCACCACTACTGCCATCAACACAAAATCCCTGCTCAGGATTATCAGTTTAAAGCCAGTAGAGCCCGGGGCCAGCGCCAGAGCAAGGATGTACACTAAAAAGCCCGTCACAAACATTTTGCTCATCAATCCGCTGAAGTTGGAGCCCTGAAAATAAAACCAGCCCACAAGTCCCAGCAGGGATAGCAGAAAAAAGAAGGGATAAATGCCGGCCAGAAGCTCCATAAAGTACAGAATAGATCAAATAAAAGATTCATGCCAAATATACTGTGATAAAACAATACCTTTTTAGTATTATTGCGGTTTTTTATACGATCAATTAATAATGACAGACCAACGTACCGGATTTAATCGTCCAAAGTGATTAACAACTAATCTAAATTGATAATTTTTAATAAAACAGTTCTTCAATGAGTGAGAAAAAAATTCACAACACCCTGATTATCGGCTCAGGACCTGCGGGATACACTGCCGCTGTTTACGCAGCGAGAGCAAATATGGAACCCATCCTATACACCGGCCTGGAACCCGGGGGGCAATTGATGATTACCACGGATGTGGAAAATTACCCCGGTTATCCCGATGGTGTGAAGGGACCCGAAATGATGGATGATTTCCGCAAGCAGGCTGAGCGCTTCGGCACGAAAGTTAATTACGACCTGGTGGTTAAGGTAGATTTAACCGGACCGGTTCACAAAGCCTGGACTGAAGGTGGTGATGAGATTCACGCACACTCCATCATTATTTCCACAGGCGCCAGTGCTAAATGGCTGGGACTTGAATCCGAAAAACGACTCCAGAATAAAGGGGTTTCCGCCTGTGCTGTTTGCGACGGTTTTTTCTTCAAAGACATGAAAGTGGCCGTAGTGGGTGGTGGTGATACTGCAGCAGAGGAAGCGCAGTACCTGGCCAAACTCTGTCCTGAAGTTCACATTCTCGTTAGAAGAGATGAGATGAGGGCTTCTAAAATTATGCAAGATCGAGTATTAAATACTAAGAATATCCACATCCACTGGCATACCGAAGCGGAAGAAATTTTGGGTGAAGACGAGGTCGAAGGTGTTCGGGTGGTTAATAATCAGACGGGCGAAAAATCCACCATCGAGGTGAAGGGATTCTTCGTAGCCATAGGCCACAAGCCCAATACTGATATTTTCAAAGACTGGTTGGAAATGGATGAGACAGGTTATATTCTCACAGAGGGTAAATCCACGAAAACCAATATCGAGGGGATTTATGCCAGTGGAGATGCCCAGGACAAGATTTACCGGCAGGCTGTAACTGCAGCAGGGACCGGTTGTATGGCCGCTTTGGATGCCGAGCGCTTTTTGACGGAAAAAGGCATCATTTGATAAAGAGCTGAGGTTTGTTCAGGTTCTCAGTTTTCTTATCTTTACCGAAATGCTAACCAGTTCCCGGAAAGGGACCATTTTTTAAGCAAAAACTAACGAAATTATGGCTGACAAAACGAGATTCAGAAAGGGTGTACTTCACGGAGATGAAGTCACTGAACTATTAAATTACGCCAACGAAAATGACTTTGCCATTCCCGCAGTCAATGTGGTGGGAACCAATTCCATCAATGCGGTAATGCAGACTGCACGAGACGTCAACAGCCCTGTCATCATTCAATTCAGCAATGGGGGAGCGTCCTTTTACGCTGGCAAGGGCCTCGACAACAGCAATCAGGAAGCCGCTATTTTAGGTGGAATTTCCGGAGCCATGCACGTTCACGCTCTCGCAGAAGCCTACGGGGTGACCGTGATTATGCATACAGACCACTGCGCCAGGAAATTGATTCCCTGGGTGGAGGGATTGATTGAAGCGGGAGAGAAGTTTTATGAAAAGCGCGGATACCCGCTGTATTCGAGTCATATGCTCGATCTATCGGAGGAACCCATTGAGGAAAATATCGCTACCTGTGTGGAATTCCACAAACGGATGTCCAAAATCGGAATGACACTGGAAATCGAGCTGGGGGTAACCGGTGGTGAAGAGGACGGTGTTGACAATACCGATATCGATAGTTCAAGGCTCTACACACAGCCCGAAGAGGTTGCCTACGCCTACGAAAAACTGAATGAGATAAGCGACAAATTCATGGTCGCTGCTGCATTTGGTAATGTACACGGTGTGTATAAGCCCGGCAATGTGGAGTTGCGCCCGGAGATTCTTAAAAACTCACAGGAGTACGTAACTGAAAAGTTTAAGACCGGTAAGAATCCGATCAATTTTGTTTTCCATGGCGGCTCCGGCTCTTCCAGGGAAGAAATCAGGGAGGCTATTGGTTACGGAGCGATCAAAATGAATATTGATACCGATTTGCAGTGGGCATTTTGGGATGGTGTTCGCAATTACTACGGCGAGCACAAAGATTACCTCCAGGGACAAATTGGCAATCCCGATGGTGATGATAAGCCCAATAAGAAATTTTACGATCCGAGAAAGTGGTTGCGACATGCAGAGGAGTCCTTCATAACAAGGCTGAGACAGGCTTTTGAGGACCTGAACTGCATTGGAAAAAATGCCTGACGCTTACTAGGAATATAAAGTTAGGTATGAAATAAAAATGCCGGTTGTCTGAGTGACGACCGGCATTTTTTTCGTAGTAGCGGGGGCAGGACTTGAACCTGCGACCTTCGGGTTATGAGCCCGACGAGCTACCAACTGCTCCACCCCGCGATATAGACCCGCCGTTTTTCAAGCGGAGTGCAAAGGTAATTCCCTTTATCTTATAAACAAATAGCTACCTGGAAAAAGTTTCACAAAACTGTGTAAAATATTGAAAAACAGTGTTTTGTAGCAGTGTTTTTTTAGTGGAAATTATTACAGATGGCGTTCGGCGTGGTAGGAAGACCTGACAAGGGGGCCGCTCTCCACAAAGTCAAACCCTTTTTCCATACCGACCTCTTTATACATGGCAAAAACATCCGGGTGGACATATTCGGCCACTTCAATGTGCATTTTGGTGGGTTGGAGGTACTGTCCTATGGTCAGGACATCGCAGCCGTGCTCTACCAGGTCATCCATGATCTGAAATACCTCATCATGGGTTTCACCGAGGCCAACCATGATACCGCTCTTGGTTCTCTTACCGTACTCTTTGGTTCGTTTTATTTGCTCGAGACTGCGGTCGTATTTGGCCTGTGGCCGGACCTTTCTGTAGAGGCTTTGGACCGTTTCCATGTTGTGAGAAACGACCTCCTGGCCTGCGGAGATCATTCGCTCCAGTGCCCACCAGGTTGCCCGTACATCGGGAATTAAGGTTTCGATGGTAGTATCCGGGCATCGCTCCTTGATCTGGACAACCGTTTGGTACCAAATTTCCGCTCCTCTGTCTTTGCGCTCATCCCTGTTAACCGAGGTGATCACGGCGTGTTTTACACCCATCAGATCGATGGCTTCAGCTACGCGTTCTGGTTCATTTTCGTCGTATTCCGGTGGTCTTCCGGTTTTGACTGCGCAGAATGAACAGGATCTGGTGCATGTGTTGCCGAGTATCATAAATGTGGCTGTTCCCGCACCCCAACATTCGCCCATATTGGGGCAGTTGCCGGATTGACATATGGTGTTGAGGTTGTACTTATCGACCAGTTCCCTGACCTTTTTATATTTTTTACCGATGGGTAATTTAACTCTCAGCCATTCGGGTTTTCTCCTGCGTTCTTTGGGTGATTCTACTATTGGTAATTCAACCATTTGCAAATACTTTTTATATAAAACTACTTTCTGCTACCAAACTGCAAAGTTAGGTAAAGGTTGATAAAATAGGGCTTATTATCGGCCTCAATCATGATGGGAACCTCTCTAAAAAAAACATCCACCATTACGCCTAATTCAAGGGCTCTTACCCGCTCTTCAAAAGCCCCCCAGGCAAAGTGTACACCACCTTTAAAGTGAAGGCCGGGAACGAAACTGGTCTCGGCTATGCCGGTAAAAAAGCCACTGTGTCCTTCTATGAGGCCTTGGTCTAAGAATCGATCGTGATTCTCAGAAGAGTACTTTTCACTTTGCACAGGGCCAAACTGACCATCTGTGTTGTTCCTCAAATCCAGGTAGTAGGGCTTAAGTAAGCCCAGCGAGAGACCACCCTGATAATTTACGCCCACAGCAATTCCCCTCCTTTTAGCCTTTTCGGAAAAATACCTAAGATTGCCCATCCCCCCGCGTAGGGCGAAAAAGCTGTTTTGCTTGCCAAAAACATAGGGTTTGGAGAGCACATTGAATAAACTCACCCGGTTGGACTGTCTGACTTCCTTGGAGTGCTTCAGGGTGCTGATTTCTATGTGATAATACCTCGTGCGGTAGTAAGTTTCCAACTCCCCGAATTTCATCCCAAATCCCATTCCGGAGGTGTGAAGAAAGAGGTCAAATGCAGTTTCACGGGTATAAACTATTCCGGCATCCCTGTCAGGTGGTTGCTCTTCCATGGGCTGAAAGGTCACCTGTGCATTAACCGCTGCGTAGGAAAATACGAGCGAAAGCGCAATTAACGGTG
>SKLY01000082.1 GCA_007121335.1 Saprospiraceae bacterium
AACTTAAACATTTTTTCAAATAACCTGTTACAAATATCACAAAATCAATCAAAAATACCTAAAGATGAGAAAACAGGATTTTTTATTCGGTCTGCTATTAGCAGTATTGATGATCGCGTATTTTTTCACCATGAAAGCTGCAAATCTTTACGAAAACTTCAATCTGCGGTTCGTCAACGTCCTGTTTTACTTATTGGTTACATGGCTTGCAATCCGCAACTTCTATAAAAGCAACCCCGACCGCAAGTTCAATTACCTCACCGGACTGTTGGCGGGATTTAGACCGGCATTGGTCGGTGTATTTTTATTCGCGGTTTTTCAGATGATAAACCTCTCCATGGACGAACACTTGATGTCCACCCTGGAAGAAATGGCGCCGATAGAAGACACTTTTACCCCATTTACGGCCAGTGTTTATCTCTTTGCTGAAGGTGTTGCGGTAGGTCTCATAACATCCTATCTGTCAATGCGGGTCGTAGATGCACGTCAAATTGATGATGAAGAATACGAGGAACGACTTTAACCAATCCGGTAAAAGGTTGACATCACTTTAACTTTCCCTGCCATTCAAGAATCATGCCTGCCCTGTCCATTATTTTGGCTTGTTGGTCAGTATTGAAGGCAACTGCCGGTGTTATAAACCCATCCGAAATATCTTTGTTTTCCCGGTTCTCCAAAAGAGTTACAGCAGAACCAGCCAACATAGCAGCAGTGGCGGTATAACCCGGATCACTGTCCCCTCTGAGAACCGCCCGGTATTTTTCACCATCCGGGCTTACACCAATAAACTCCAGTTTGAAATATCCGGCCTTTCTTTTCTTCTCTGACGGACCCTGGCCTTGTTTGGGCAAAACCCAACGTACAAGCCGGTATAGCAAACTCCCGGGTTTGGCTAATCTTATTATCGCCAGGGGCAAAATAGACTTCCAGGCATTGAATTTCCCTGAAAAACCCTTTCCGCAGTATATTGCTTCATTGTAGGTAAAATCCTCGCCGTAGGGGAATCCCTTAAGCGCGTGACTCCGACGAACGATTCGCGTATTGATGATTTCCATGACGAAAGGTGCCAACCAACCTCCCTTTAATTCATCTTCTTTCAACCATTTCAGATCGCCTCCATCCGGTCCCTTAAAATCCGGGTCGGGATTGAGCATATAGGGGTTTTTCAGCATTTTACCAATCGACCTGTCATTGGCTATTTCCTCTCGCAGATTAAACATACTCGCAAGGGTTCCTCCACTTAGTCCACCCTTTGCTACAAGCAATCTCATTGACACATGCTTAAAATAGCTGCCCGTCTCCTCCTTCGCGCGTTTCTGAAACCAGGCCAGTCCGAGATCACTGGGAATGGAGTCAAATCCACAGCAATGAATCATTCTGCACTGCTGTTTACGTGCTTCACCTTCCCACTGGTCTATCATCTTTCGCATCCACTGAACCTCACCGGTCAAATCGCAATAATCAGTTCCGTTTTTCGCACAGGCCTCCACGAGTTTTGAGCCATAAAGCGCATAAGGCCCTACTGTAGTGACGACAACCTGAGTGCTGGATGCCAGGCGATCGAGAGAATTGTAATCTTCACTATCCGCCACCACCACAGGAATGTTTTCCAGGCCGTGTTTTGCTAAAATAGCTCTGATTTTCTCAGCATTTCTCCCGGAAACAGCCCATTTAAAGGATGATTCTTCGCATGCGGCTTTTAGAAAGCCAACCACTATCCGACCGGTAAAACCACTGGCACCGAAAAGCACTATATCAAAATCTCTTTCTCGCATCTTGTCGAATTTTGAATCAATCCTTATTTGTATTGAAAATCAATCTACTCTTTGTTGCTGATTCCAGGCTATTTTATGGACACATTCGTACTTTCACCGTATCACTCACACACCCCTGGTAGTTAATGGAGCACCGGATAGTACCAGGAAAAGCTTTTTCACACATTCAATACATACATTTCTCCAGGGATAAACCAGATTAAGTAATGTCAGTCTTCGGATTTCAACAATCGCATTCCGGCTGCTTTTAGTGTGTCACTTTCCTTGGCAAAACAAAATCGCACCACCTTGTGGTCTGTTTTGGCGGTGTAAAAAACGGATACCGGAATTACGGCAACCCCCTTTTCCACAGTCATTTTTTTAGCGAATTCGACATCGGACATGTCGCTAATGCCGCTGTAGTCAAAAAGTTGAAAGTAGGTCCCGTGGGAGGGAATGGGTCTGAAGTCCGTTTTTTTCATGAAATCATAAAAGGTGTCCCTTTTTGACTGGTAAAACTCACCCAGTTTAAGATACCGGGAGGGATTGCCCATGTAGTCAGCCAGACCATACTGAAAGGGGGTGTTTACGGAAAACACATTGAATTGGTGCACCTTTCGGAAGGCGGACATCAATTTGGGCGGAGCGATGGCATACCCCATTTTCCAGCCCGTATTGTGGAAAGTTTTTCCAAATGAATAAGTGGCAATGCTTCTGGCGTACAATCGCGGATGATTGAGTACGGATTGGTGTTTCAGCTTGTCAAAAATCAGGTGTTCATACACCTCGTCACTCAGAATCAGAACATTTGTGTCTTTGACAATATCGTAGAGAGCCTCCAGGTCTTCCCGCTTAAAAACAGTTCCCGTTGGATTGTGCGGGTTATTGATTACAATCATCCGGGTCTTATCAGTAACCAGGCCCTTCAAATGGTCCCAATCCACTTTGTAATCGGGATGGGTCATTTCGCAGGGGACGATCGTGCCACCATTCACCTTAACTGCCGGTGCGTAGCAATCGTAAGCCGGTTCTATCAAAACCACCTCATCTCCCGGGCTGACAAAAGCAGTTATGGCTGTGAAAATGGCCTGAGTGGCACCCGCTGTAATAGTAATTTCGCTGTCGGCATTGATTGGATTGTCGTAGAGATCGCGAACCTTGGTCGCTATCACCTCCCTGAGTTCCGGGATTCCCGGCATGGGAGCGTATTGATTGTAACCATTTTGGATGTAATGGCCCACAAAGCGCTTCAATACGGGGTCGCAGTCGAAATCCGGAAATCCCTGGGCCAGATTAATGGCGTTGTGTTCCCTAGCGAGGCCGGACATGGTTGAAAAAATAGAGGTGCCGGAATCGCTGAGCTTACCGGCAGGTGGTTGAAATGCCATATGGATTGTTTTAATCGGTATTAAAGGTGCGGTAAATCTCTGAAATGGTTTCCGCCAGTTTTCTGTCCTTGTCTGTGACCACATCTCCGGCATCGTGAGTGCTTAAAGAGATTCGCACATTGTTATAGACATTTTGCCAGTCGGGATGGTGTTGTTGTTTTTCAGCGGCAAAGGCTACATGGGTCATAAATGAGAATGCCTGCTGAAAATCCTTGAATTGAATTTCTGCGATGAGTTTGTCGTTTTCTTCCTTCCAGTTCATAATTCGGTTTTTTGATAAAAAATGGACCGGTACAGAGGCAAACCTTCCGATCCCGTTCATTTGGTCCTAACAGTCAGCAGGTTCGATAGTTTAGTTGGCAGTCGGCTTGAAAATCCATTTAAAAGGCCTGGTTTACTGATTAGTATGGGATTTTTTTCTCCATGTTCTTCCAGACTTCAAAAGCCTTTACCGCCTTGTCTCTCAAGAGATTTTCAGCGGGAATACTCCTCAATTCGGGTTTCATATCAATTTCCCGGTAAATAAAATCATCGTCAAAATCAATCGCTGCAGCATCTGCTCTGGTGCAGCCGTAAAAAAACTTCTTCGGTCTGGCCCAGTATATCGCCCCAAGACACATCGGGCAGGGCTCACAGGAGGTGTAAATTACGCAATCTTCCAACTGGAAGCTACCGAGTTTTTCACAGGCCGCGCGGATGGCAACTACTTCTGCATGAGCTGTGGGATCGTTGCTGCCAAGTACGCGGTTCCAGCCCTCCCCGATTATTTCCTCTCCCCGGGCTACAACAGCTCCAAAAGGACCACCGTCTCCTGCCTTCATCCCCTTCTGAGACAGTTCAATCGCTCTGGCCATCATTTTTTTGTGCAACTCAAGCTCACCTGGACTCATGATTTCAGAATTTAGAATGGCAATTTAGACAGATTTGTGAAACTGGAAAAACCCAAACGGCATTTAAATTTCCCACAGGAAGAAAAAACAGTGATTCCTGCTTCCAAATACATCGTACTCAATATCCGGTAACCAGAAAATCCAACAAAGCCACCCTTTAAAAATTGCGAGTTCTGAACGCTGATACAGATGAAAAGAGTTATCTTTGATATACAAGTAGAAATATAGGTTGAAAGCGAAAGCCGACATAAGGAAGAGGGATTGGAAAATGGGCCTGGTCGCCATTTGGGGCCTAATCACCATTTTGACCTATCTGTCTCCCCTTCTCAATCCGCTACACCTAGCAGCGGGAATTGTAGCCATCGTAGCATATCCGGTGGTTCTCGGCATCAACTTTCTATTGTTAATTTGGCTGCTCTACCGGGCCAATTACCGCACAGCTCTGGTCATTGTTTTTGTCATGGCAGTTGGCTGGCCGCTGCACTCCAGCTTGATGGGATTTAATTCAACATCACAACAGCCTGAACAATCGGATTTAAAAATTGCCACCTTCAATATTAATTACGGCTGGAATATCCAAACAGAAGACAGGCACAACACAGCATCACTGGCTGCTTATTTAAAAAACCACAAAAAACCGGATATCCTCTGTTTGCAGGAGTACATAACCGACATGGACGAGTGGTTGCTAGAAGCCCTTCCCTACACCCATGTCATCAACAATCGCCCCTATCGCACAGCCATCTTTACCAATCACGAAGTACTGGACCGGGGCTACTTCAATTTTGACAACTACGAGAATTCCGTGGTGTGGGCGGATATAGACATACCAGAAAAAGGAGTGGTCAGGGTGTACAATCTACACCTGCAAACCAATCAGGTCACGGACGACAGTCGAAAGATCAGGGATAGAGGGCTGGATTTTGACGAAGAAACCGCCAAAACCCTGTGGGGAATACTCAGAAATTACCAACGTGCAGCCTCCATCCGGGTGGAACAGGTCACTACTGTCCTGGAGCATGCAAAAAACTCCCCGTATCCCGTCTTCATTGCCGGCGACATAAACGATGTTCCCATATCTTATATATACAGAAAACTCTCCTACGGCAGAAAGGATACTTTCACAGAGCGGGGCCGCGGGCTGGGAGTCACCTACAAGGGCCCCCTCCCGTTTCTGCGCATCGACCTGATCCTCGCAGACCCGGAATTTAAGGTGATCCGGCACGATATTATAGAAGGTGATTTTTCCGATCACAAACCTGTGGTGGCCTGGCTGAGGTGGTGATTTCTCAGTGGTGAATTGGTGAGTCTGCTGATGGGTTGATGGTTATTGGCCGATGGCTTATGGTCTGTTTGTGCCCTCATAATATAGGTTGACAGGGTACCCTCATTAACCATAAAAAAACTGGTTGACGAGTGTAATTAATAATCGGCGCAGGGCTACTACTCTTAAATTATGTTAATGTTTCAGGGCACTTGGATCAAATACCCGGGTTTTCAGAAACATTGGGACTTTTCACCGAACTTTACATCCAAAATATTTAAACCAAAATGCAGTTAATGACTTTATATTCCGTATCAAATTGATGAAAGTGTATTTAATGTATAGACTGATAATTTTTACCCTTGCTTTCGGACTGCTTCTTTCCCTGCAATCATGCGGTGGTTCAGAGGGGGCAGAGGAAGGACAAGACCGGAGAAGCGGACCATCGACCACTTCAGTTCGCGGGGTACTTGCCGATACCATGGAGGTAGCCAATGAAATCATCGTGCCGGGAACATTTGAGGCTTTTGAGCAGCTCAATATCACCCCTGAGCTTCCGGGCTTAATTAGGGTAATTAATTTTTCCGAAGGGCAGGTTGTAAGTCGCGGTGACTTGCTGATATCCATGGATGACCGGGAAATGGTGAGCGAGATAAGAAAGTTGGAACTGGAAATCGAGCTGGCCAAAGAGGAGCGCGTTAGAGCTGAAAGGCTTCACCGCATTCAAGCCATCAGCGAGGAAGAATTGCAGCGATTAAAGAACACAGAATCCACACTTAGAGCAGAGAAGGAACTCCTAGAAGTCAGAAAGTCCAAACTCAATGTGTACGCACCTTTTACAGGCCAGATCGGTCTGCGTCATATTAGTGAGGGCAATTTCGTCAGTCCAGGGGACCGAATCGCTACCCTTCACCAACTCAATCCCATCAAGCTCGATTTTGAAGTACCCGAAACCATAATCGAACAGATTGGTGTGGGCACAGAGGTTTCTTTTACTTTAGTTGGTGGAACTACACCCTACACAGCTGAAATATATGCGGTTGAGCCGGGAATCAATCCACAGACAAGAACCATGCGTATGAGAGCAGAAGTACCCAATACTGCGGGCCGGTTTTTACCCGGACGATTTGCACAGGTGGTATTGCGATCAGATGTCAATCCCGCGGCGGTGATGGTGCCTTCTGAGGCTGTGCTGCCTGTTTTGGATGGGCAGCAGATATTCATTTCAAAAAACGGGATATCTGAAGCGGTGAAAATAGAGACAGGTATCAGAACGGCTAATGCCGTAGAGATCAAGTACGGGATATCGGCCGGTGATACCGTAATTACTACAGGACTGATGTCACTGAGCGAAGGAGCCGAATTGAAGGTAGATTTGGTGGATTTTTCCTTTAAACCCGAGAACAAAAAACAATGAGTCTTCCCTCCATTTCAATCCAACGGCCGGTTCTCACAATAGTGATGTCTATTGTCATCGTGCTTTTCGGGATAATTGGCTATTCTGAACTCGGGCTAAGGGAGTACCCGTCTGTTGATCCACCTATAATTACTGTGGTTACAGATTATCCGGGAGCCAATGCGGATGTCATTGAAGCCCAGGTGACCGAACCACTGGAAGAAAACGTAAACGGAATTGCCGGAATCCGTGAGATGTCATCGGTGAGTGCTGATGGCAGAAGCACAATCACAGTGGAATTTGACCTCAGCATTGACCTTGAGGCCGCCGCCAATGACGTGCGAGACAGGGTTTCACGTGCAATACGGTCCCTTCCGCCGGACATTGAACCTCCCACTGTGAGGAAAGCCGATGCCGATGCGACCACCATACTAGTGCTCACCGTCCAAAGTGACCGCAGGGATCTCATGCAGCTCACTGCTTTTGCCGATGACATACTCAAAGAGCGCCTTCAAACCATCCCGGGAATCAGCCTCATTCGCATTTGGGGATCCAAGCGCTATTCGATGCGATTGAACCTCGACCCGGCCAAAATGACCGCCATGGGGGTGAGTCCTCTGGATGTGAGGAATGCACTCAATCGCGAAAATGTGGAGTTACCGAGTGGAAACATAGAGGGCTACCGCACAGAATTGACCATTCGGACCTTTGGGAGGATGACGACCGCGGATGAATTTAGAGACCTCATTATCAGAGAGGACAATGGTGCACTGGTTCGTTTAAAGGATATCGGCGAGGCCAAACTCGCCCCCCAAAATATGCGAACCCTGCTCCGGGGGAACAACAAAATCCCAATGGTGGGTCTGGCCGTAACTCCCCAGCCGGGTTCCAACCACATAGAAATCGCAGATGAGTTTTACGAGCGGGTGCGAATCATAGAGCGAGAACTGCCAGAAGATATACAACTCGGATACGCCATCGACACCACCACACCCATTCGAACTGCCATAACCGAAGTCCAATCGACCATATTCCTGGCCTTTGTGCTGGTGATTCTGGTGATATTTTTCTTCTTGCGGGATTGGCGTACCACCTTAATACCTGTGGTTGCAATGCCGATTTCGCTGATAGGGGCCTTTTTTGTCATGTACATATTTGGCTTTACAATCAATGTCCTCACTTTGTTGGGAATAGTGTTGGCCACCGGACTTGTGGTCGATGATGCCATCGTAATGCTTGAAAACATCTATCAAAAGATTGAACAAGGGATGACTCCTATCCAGGCGGGTATAGCCGGAGCCAAGGAAATTTACTTTGCCATTATTGCCACCACAGTTTCACTTGTAGCGGTATTCTTGCCGATTATCTTTTTGGAGGGAGCAGTGGGTCGTCTTTTTCAGGAATTTGGGATTGTCCTCGCCGGGGCGGTGATAATATCGACTTTTGTCTCTCTTACCATGACTCCAATGTTGGGTTCGCGAATATTGAAAAAAAGGGACAAGCAAAGCTTTTTATACCAAACCACAGAACCATTTTTTAAAGCCCTGATAAACGGTTATCGAAAAACACTTGCCGCCTTTTTGAAGGTAGCCTGGGTAGCCCCGATATTCATTATTTTAGCGGCCGGTGGCATCTATTTTCTATTAGAAACACTGCCCTCAGAATTGGCACCCATGGAAGACAAAAGTCGTTTCCGGGTTGTGAGCAGTGCTCCTGAGGGTACTTCTTATGAGCTGATGGATGAGTATGTAATGAGCCTGCTCGAATTTATCGATACCATACCGGAGAAAACCTCCATTATTGCGGTTACATCCCCGGGGTTTGGTGCTTCGACTACTGTAAATTCGAGCTTTATCAGAATTGCATTGAAGGACCCGGAAAAACGTGAGCGCAGTCAACAGGAAATCGTAAGCAGCCTCCAGCCCAAGTTAAGCCAGCACAATTTCGCCAGGAGCTTTGCTGCTCAGGACCAGACCATACAGGTGGGAAGAAACCTGACCGGGCTGCCGGTTCAATATGTAATTCAGGCTCCCAATCTGGAGAGAATGCGGGAAAAACTCCCTGAATTCACGGCCCGAGCGAATGAACACGAGGCATTTAATGTGGTCGATGTGGACCTGAAGTTTACCAAACCGGAAATAAATGTCACCATAGACCGGATTCGAGCAAATGCCCTCGGAGTCAGCGTTAGAGACATTGCAGAGACTTTGCAGTTGTTTTTCGCCAGCCAGCGCTATGGTTTTTTCATAATGGACGGCAAACAGTACGAGGTAATTGGGGAGGCAATGCGAACCAGTCGGGACAAACCCATTGATCTGGAGCAGGCCACTGTCAGAAACCGGCACGGACAGCTCATCCCACTCAAAAACCTGGTGCACCTGGAAGAGCGCTCCTCACCGCCGCAGTTATTCAGATACAACCGGTATGTCTCGGCCACAGTTTCAGCCGGACTTAACGACGGCTACACCCTCGGTCAGGGTATTAATGCCATGGACGATATTGCGGACGAGGTACTGGATGATAGTTTCTTTACCACGCTGACAGGTACCTCTCGGGATTTCACCGACAGTGCTACCGGACTGTACTTTGCCTTTATTCTGGCACTAGTCCTTGTATTTTTGACCCTGGCGGCACAATTTGAGAGTTTTGTGGATCCCTTTGTGATTATGTTTACGGTGCCACTGGCTTTGGTGGGTGCATTGTTGTCACTGTACATTTTTGGTCATACCATGAATATTTTCAGCCAAATTGGAATGATTGTTTTGGTAGGTATTGTGACTAAAAACGGGATTCTAATCGTGGAATTTGCCAATCAAAAGCTACCTTCTTCCACCACACTGAAGGAGGCGGCCCTGGAGGCGGCCACACTGAGGTTCAGACCAATTGTGATGACCAGCCTTGCAACTTCACTGGCTACCCTGCCCATTGCACTGGCAC
>SKLY01000112.1 GCA_007121335.1 Saprospiraceae bacterium
GCGCATTTTACAGCAGAATTACCGGGGAGGACAGCGAGGGCCGCTACTCCAACTCCAGATTCTCCTGGACGCTCAACCTGATGGGCAATACCAGAATTCGGGATTGGTTTTCCTTTCAGTTTATCGCCAATTACCGTGGACCGATCGTAATTCCACAGGGAACCATTGACCCCAGGTTTTCTGTCAATATTGGAATGAGAAGAGAGGTTTTCAACCGAAATGCCACCGTAAGTCTCAGCTTGTCGGATGTTTTCCAGACTCAAAATTTCACGCTCAATACTGAAAGCGCAAACTTCAACCAGCGCCGGTATTTTGAAAGAGAGAGCCGCGTGTTAAACCTGTCATTGACATGGCGATTTAGAGGTTATCAGGACAGACAAGAGAGAAGACAGCCCGACATGGATGGAGGTCAGGACGCAGTATTTTAGATTCGCAACTAAGCGTAAAAATTTTGTTCAATCTAATTTGCCGGTAAAATGCGACCACTACCTATGATAGGGCCGCCGATTTCTTCAGGTTCATTGTAGTAATAAACATTGCCTCTTCCGTGAATTTCTGCAAACAACTCCTCTACGGGAAAGACATGAAAATCACCGGTACTATTGTGATGCAGATGCATTCTGTTGGCTGTAAGATTTTCGGCATAGATAAAACCTGAACCGAAGTGATAGGCGAATACAAAGTCAGTATTTCCGGACAGATAAAGATCCGGAGATCCTTTTTCCAGTAAAAATCTCAGGGTATCAATCTGCCCACCAATGTGAAAATCCCTGCCCGATCTGAGACTCTCTACTTCTAATTGGGATAGATTCCAATCTTTTGCAACCAGATCACCGTGGCTAAAGAAATCAATTTTGCGAAGATGAGGGGTGTGGATTTCCACCTCAGGTCTTTTTTCCATGTTGCGCAACCACCGGCATTGATTCAAATCGCTAATGGTGAGCTGTCCCGCTCCATCGCTATTGTACTCAACCGCAATATACTCAATTACATTGGCACCCGCTCGTACAATGGCTTTTTCTTCATCCGATTGCACCAGACGTAAGTCGATATAGTCGTAAACGGTGATTTTGTCAAGGGGTCCAATTTCAATCTCCAGCTCATCAAGGGGACCTGTGGAATTAAAACACTTGTCTGTACTGCAGGAGGAAAAAATCAGCGCAGCTAAAAAAAGGGGTAACAGAGTCCTGGCATTTATCCACATCATCATTTTACATTTATGGTGTAGCCCAATCCGACATCCAGAAAATTGGCCTTAAAGTAGTTCGAAAAAATCCCAATGTGGTAGAAAAAATCGGGTCTGAATTGTCTCCTGAAGGCAAACCGGTGGTAAATTCCTGCTGTGGGTCCGGAGTAACTCACCGCGGTGTATCCCTTTGTCAAAACTATACTGGATTGACCAAATCGCATTCCCACCCCACCAAAAATTCCAAGTTGGAAATTGTCCGAGCGCGAGGGACGTTTGGAATATCTAATCTCCAGATCTCTTCTGTTGGCAGCATTGTACACCAGGTCTGTGCCTACCGTTGCAAAAAACTTACGGCTGAACCGGCGGTTGAAATGGAAGTTGAGCGAGCCTACCCCAAATTGGGAATTGGAATTGATGTGTGGGGACCTGAGCGAGCCAGTGACCATGACATTCCATTCTGTCTTGGGTATGTATCTGTCTCTGATTTCCGACGCTCTTTGATCTCTGTTGAACACCCGGCTTAAGCCAGCTGAAACCATGGCGTAATTAATGCCCGTATTGGGTTTGAGGTAGGATCCATTGGAAAAGTGATTAAACTTTACTCCCAGTGAGACGTCCCAATCCTCATTGAGTCGATAGCCATATTCAATCATCAACTGAACAAAAATATTCAAATGCGTACTAATGGCCAGGTTACGGTGATTTTCTAAAGGGTCAAAGGGGTTTTGCACATAAACACCACCTCCTGCCAATCTCAAATTGATATTGTGATTCCCCGAAGCTCTCACCAATGGGAGGCTTAAAAAAGTGGATAGCGATAATGAGTTACCCACTTTTTCTCTATCCCCGTGATACGAAAAAATAGCGGAAAACCCATAGGATGGATAATTGTAGATATCGTGCCACCGATGACTGCCATCAACCCTCTTTTCATAATTGAGTTCCAGGGAGTGGTACATGCCGGTATTGAGGTATTTGAGTTCTTCCTTGTGGGCGAGTAGTAATCCGGTACCTGCTTTCAAACCCAATGCCCATTCTTGCTTGTCTGTATATACAGGGTCTGATGATTGGCCTTTCAGCTCCCAACTCTCCACCAGAAAAAATACCAACATCAACAATAATAAACAGGTCCTTGTCATTGATAAAATTTAGTGTTTCAGCCTCTCGCACTATTTCAATACGATGACCGGCTATTCTACAATGCTAATATCAACTTTCAAACAGAGATAACTTAATCCATTAAGAAAAAAATGTACCGTGAATCAAAGTTAACCAAAGCAATAAGACCAGCCTCATATTATGTCGAGGCAATAGGAGACTTTGTCTAAAAAAAAGAATATTTTATGGAATATCCATTGATTCGGTAAACCACAAGCAATAAAATCATTAATTTGCAGCGACTATGTCTAAACAACTATCAAAAAATAGGATTCATGAAAAAAAGTTTACTGATTTCCGCCCTTACTTTTATGATCTCTTTTGGCTTGTATAATTCGGCTGACTCACAGATGATGATCTGTGGTGACGGAATTCTCAAGTCGCAAATGGAGAGGAATTACCCCGGATACCTCGATGTGGTACAAAAAACTTTTGAAGAGGCAAGATCTCGCGCAATTCAACCATATCGCGGCCAGGAAATCTATACCATCCCGGTTGTTGTGCACATTGTGTGGAAAGAGGAAGAGGAGAATCTCCATGATTCTATTGTTTTCAACCAGATAAAAACCCTCAATGAAGATTTCAGACGCATGAACGCTGATGCAGACAATATTCGTCCCATTTTTGCCGACAGAGTTGGAGATCCAGGAATTGAGTTTGAGTTGGTTTCCATAGAGCGTGTACAGACCAATGCTGAATTCACTCCCACATTGACAGGCTTGCCCGACCAGGTCAAAGACTCCATCCAGGGTAGTGTTGCATGGGACACTGAGCACTATATGAATATATGGGTTTGCAAGTTGCAGCCACTTGAAGTATTTGGAATTCCCCTGGGACAGGTATTGGGTTATGCTTATCCCCCAGCTGGCCTGGACAACTGGCCGGAAGGATCTTCAGCGCCTAATCCCGCCTTTGATGGGGTGGTGGTGGATTACCGGATTTTTGGAAGAAACAATGATCTCACGATTGATCCCGGAATTGGTGAACCCGTTAGTGGATATGGTCGAACGGCTACCCATGAAGTTGGTCATTATCTCGGCCTTCGCCATATTTGGGGAGATGCTCTTTTTGGAGATGGGTGTTTGGAAGACGATGGTGTGGAGGATACTCCCAATCAAGCGAGTTCCTCTGAATGGGCATGCGATACTACCAGAAATACTTGCATCGACCCGATCGAAGACCTGCCGGACATGATTGAAAATTACATGGACTACTCAGATGAACGCTGTATGAACAGCTTTACCCTTGGGCAAATAACCATAATGCGTGCAGTAATTGAAGGTCCGCGCAGAGGTTTGATTGAAGAGCCGACATCTACCGAAGAAATAAGGACCGCGAGTCCCAAATTCAGACTATTTCCTAACCCGGTTATCTCCAACGAGGTAAATCTCGCTATCGGTGGATCCTCACACCAACATCTTCGACTTCAGGTTTTTGATAGTATGGGCCGCTTGATAATGGATAGGTCCGATCTTGCTGAAATGCAGTCCATAGACCTGGCCAATCAAAGCAGGGGGATGTATTTATTCAGAATATCCAATCGCAAAACAGGGGAATTGATCGGAGTTGAAAAACTTATGATACAGCGGTAATAAAACCGATCAGTGAGTAGATTTTCAGCCTCTGGAGTGCTGTTGGATAAAATCAATTGAGATTCGGTTGAATTCAGCCGGCTGATCAACATTGCAGACGTGACCACTGTCGGTGATCACACTCAAAATAGAGTGATTGTGTTTTTGGACCAGGGTTTTTACAGAGGGTAAAAACATATAATCCTCATCGCCCATAAGGTAAAGTACGGGAATTCTCAATTCTCGCTCCCTGAAATACTTCATAATGGGATTGATGTTGGTGGTAATGCGAATCCACCGCAGGAATTCCTTTTGGTAGAGTTTTTTGGCTTCTCGAACAAACAGGTTCCTGGACTCTGAGTGGCGTTTTTTCGGCAAAAGAATCCAGGCGTATATGCGGTATATCCAAATGAAAGGAACAAAGTGCTTGATCTGACGCGCAATCCAAAGCAAAAAACGGGACCTGGTATTGAATCGAATGATGGCACCACCCATCACCATTGAATTCACCCGCTCGGGGTACAATTCACCAATGACACGGATAATAATGGTGCCCAGTGATATTCCCACAAAGTGGGCTTTTTCAATTCTGTGGTGGTCCAATACATCGATCACATCCTGGCTCACTTCGCGAAAAGTGTAGCGCTTTTTGTTGGTCCACTCCGTAAAAACGTCGGCGGATTTGCCGTGTCCCCTGAGGTCCACCAGCAAAATATTGAAATTGTCGCGGTAGGCCCGCAACTGCTTAAACCAAATTGCAGAACTCCCTCCGGCACCGTGTACCAGAACCACCCAGGGATATTCTTCACCCTTGTAGTAGGTTTTGTTGTAAAGTAGTTTTCTATCGACCTGATTCATGATTTTTCAGTCCTGCATGGTAATAACAATCTCTTTCAACTGCAAATATGGTGATTTATTGGTTACCCAATCCCGTTTTGGTACTCTGGGGCAAAAATTGCGCCTTTTTCCATCCAAACCCACAAAGCCTGGAACGCAATTCATAACTGAAGTCTCGTCCCATTTGTTTTGAGCCAGTTGCTGTGTTGACGGTGATTGGGGTCCTTTTCACCGATCAATTTCCAGAAATTTCTGCTGTGATCAGCGTAAACCAAATGTCCCAGCTCATGAATAATCACGGAATCCAATACCTCAGCAGGCGCGAGTACCAATTTGGTGTTAATACTAAGGTTCCCCTTTTTCGATGTGCAAGATCCCCAGCGCGAACTCATATATGTCAGCCTCAATTTCTCAAAAGTAGGAAGCTCCTTTTGCTCAGCCAGGTCCAGCGCTCTTTTCGTTACGAGCATAGTGTAAATTTTCGCAAAGGCCTTTTGGACGGTCTTTGAAACCCCTTCACCCTCTAACTCTTTAACTTCCGGTTCGCCTGTGTTGATTTCGAGAATATTTGATTTGAGGGAGAGTGAAAGTCCCTTTCGATCCGGCTGCCTGTTTACCGCAATCTGAATTTCACGATCAAAAGTGCGGATCGTATCACCATCCCGGTAAGTTCTTTGTGCGAATAAATTCAGGAGGTCAGGTTTCCGGGAAATAGTGGATTCGATCCACCTTTTTCCGGATTCCTCCAGCTCAGCCTTGGTTTGTTCAGTTTCAAAAGCGGGTATGCGAAGTACAAACGAACTGGACGTCATAGAAAACCTGGCATTGCGCCTGTTTTCATAAACAATTTTAACCGGAACATCCGCATTGTTGATTCTCCAGGTACGAATTGTTGACATGGCGCAAAGAAATTAATTGGACCTTCGACTTCTCTCATCCTTAGGTCGAAAATCACGCATGGGCCTTGTTGAGGCGAATGATATTCACTTTGTTGAAAAAGAGAATGATTGGATAGATGGGATCAAACTCAAACCACTTAACACCAAAGTTGGGTCTTGAGGCGTGTTTGTGGTGATTGTTGTGAAAACCCTCTCCCAACATCAGGATATCTATCGGCAACAGGTTTTTAGAAGTATCTTTTACCTTGAAGTTGGTGTATCCGTACTTGTGCGCAAACCAGTTGATGATAACTCCGTGGAAAGGACCCATTACAGCGTGAATGGGTACCAAAAGGAACATCCACCACTGAGTAGCAAAAACGGCATAGAAAGCGATATAAACACCGACCCACATAGCGCGAGTTAAGGTGTGAGAAGCTATTCGATCAAATGCGTGCCACTCCGGTACATCTTTCTTAAACTTTTCCTCCACGGGAAACTTTCCGGTGAAAATATCCTCGTAAATGAGTTTGGTACGCCACATCATTGAAAAGAAATTCGAGTCGTACTTAGGAGAGTGTACATCTTTCTCTGTGTCAGCATAGGCGTGGTGCATGCGATGCATAATCCCGTATGCATACGGACTGAGATACGAAGAACCCTGAAAAATAAAGGATAGTACAAAAAAGGTCTTTTCCCAAAAACGAGACATGGTAAACTGCTTATGAGCAGAGTAGCGATGGTGGAAAAAGGTTTGCGTGAAGAGTGATAAGTACCAGTGAGCAACAAAAAAAGCCAATATAACCATAAAACAATTTAATAACTTGAAACATTACGCACCGCATAGGCACGTTCAAATTTTCATCTAATGGAACGCAAAGTTAAGAAAAACTGGTATATTCTGGCTGCCAATAAACAAGCTGGGTAGTTTGGGAAGATGCCATGCCTGCTTTTTACGATGAAAAGCTAATAGTTTGTCTAAGTTCCTATGAATAAATTCTGCTGGAGATAGATGTTATAAAATTTATGATTGATGTTAAAATCATTATAATGTGGGTTGAAAGCTGTAATAATAGCCCTGATTATACAAGGAAAGAGAACGGCTTGCGTTAAGTTTTTCTCTATCAAATTAGGCGAGTATTTTGCAGAAGAGGAATGAAAACCGACATTATTACAAGTACCCAATTTTGTTTTCCTTCCTAAACGGAGAAGATTCAAAGGACCTGACAAATTGATCACGACAATGTATTTGTTTGGATCGACAAAATTACTTACTTTTGGGTAGTGAAAAAATCTGTGAAGACAATCGATATGGAAAAGATTTTAAGAGACGATTTTCCCAAAGAATTTGAAGAAGTATTGGTCGAAGAGGCGGTTGATTCAGGTCATCGTGCGGATTTGATTGTTTACAATGACGACCACAACACATTCGATTGGGTGATTGAGTGCTTTATTGATATTCTAGGCCACACCTCCGAGCAAGCAGAGCAACTTTCTCTGATTATCCACTACAAAGGGAAGGCCACCGTAAAATCCGCCACCATGGAAGTTTTGAGACCACTCAAAACAGCCCTCGTTGACAGGGGACTGTCTGCAGTGATTGAAAAAAATGACGATTGATTACATTTCCTCATCCACTAACTGCCGACCCCGATGGGGTGGTTGCAATAGGTGGATACCTGCATCCCGATATACTGGAATTGGCCTATACCTATGGAATTTTCCCGTGGTTTAATCCCGGAGACGTTCCCCTTTGGTGGTTCCCCAATCCTCGCATGATCCTATTGCCCCGGGAGGTGAAGGTTTCTAAAAGCATGAGATCCATATTCAATCAAAGGAAATTTAGCTTTACCCTTGATGAGCGATTTGAAGAAGTTATGAAAAACTGTAAAAATGTAGATCGGGATGGTATGGCATCATCCTGGATTGGGGATGGCCTTATTAATTCTTTCTGTGATTTGCACCAAAAGGGTATGGCACACTCTCTTGAAGTTTGGGAGGATGGTGAATTGGTGGGTGGATTGTACGGTGTTTCCAGAGGACGGATATTTTATGGGGAGTCCATGTTTACCCTCAGACCCAATGCTTCAAAATTCGCGCTTATCGCCTTGTGTCGCATCCTCGAAAAAAAAGGTTTTTGGCTAATTGACTGCCAGGAGGAGACTGACCACCTGCGAAGTATGGGCGCAAAAACCATCCGTGCCGCAGATTTTTTTGAAAAAATTCGAGACAATCTCAGATTTCTGGATAATTATCAATACAAATGGTCAGAATGGGCTGAGCAAGAAAGGAACCTGGTTTATCAATTGAGTTAGATGGTCAAATAGGTGATTTATAATAAACTATTTCTCTTCCCGGTCAAATTCCCAGTTTTTCTTGCTGCTGAGTACCACTTTGTCTAGCATAGAAGGAAAAAACCGCTTCAGCCACAATCCTGTTTTTTCTATGCCACCGAATGCAATTTCCCGCTTGCCTTTACTTACTGCACGTGCAATTATTTCCGCTGCTTTGTCCACAGGTACCCCTTTTTCCGTAGTCCTATCGACCGTTCCCCTTGGTTTTCCATCTCCTGTGAGTGCATTGGCAGAAACAGACGTACTCACAAAGCCGGGGCAAACCAGCGTGACTTTAATATTGGGGTATTCCTCCATTCTCAGTCCATCAAAAAAGCCGTGTAATGCATGTTTAGAGCCACAGTAGCCTGCCCGACCGGGGGATGAAAATTTTCCCATCATCGATGAAATCACCACAAAATGACCACTTCCAGCCCTGCGGAATTCAGGCAGTACAGCGTGGGCGTGGGCTACTGTACCGAGGTAGTTGACATCAATCAGCTTTTTGAAGACCTCAAAACGCGTTTCGCGTATGTAAGACCGGTGACTTATACCCGCGTTTAAAATACAGCAGTCTATGCGACCAAAGTGGTTGAGAACCGTATCCACACTTTCTGGATAGCGCTCAAATTCACTTACATCCATGGGAAGTATAAGGGTATTTTCCGGACGTTCCAGCCCATTTACCACATCCTCCAGAGCGTCTTTTCGCCTGGCTGTCAATACGAGCCGCCAGCCCCGTTTGTTGTACCACTTTGCCAAAGCTTCCCCGATACCTGAAGAAGCTCCTGTTATCCACATTACTTTGCCGGTTTGTCCGGTTTTCATATTATCTCATCTTTTTGTCTCAGCCGAAATTCAGGCCATCACCCCAAAGATAATAATTTCGTATATTGGATCTTGATTTTGAACTCCTTTGTTTTCTGAAAAAACCATTTTACAGCTGAATCTACTTCATGTTTTTCATGCACACTTTACTTGTCGCTTTTGTTTGATTAATGCATAAAGCGGCAATTTCAGGATTTTGTATGTACCTTTGGAATTCCTGTAGATTGATCAATGAGGCAAGTGGTTTTTTGCCATCAATCTTAATTTGTGGGACTGTAAGGCGAGCGTTGGCGAAGATTTCAATCGACTACTTTGGCTTATGGGAATTATTGGAATAAGAATCATTTCAATTACCGAAAAATGCCAGGACGGAAAATTAATTGGAGAACAATTACCTCGGCCAAATCAATTGCCTTTACTATTTTGGGAGTATTGGCCGCAGTGATAGGATTGCAGGGATTTATGGTGCCCAATCACTTTTTGGACGGAGGCGTGACAGGTATTTCTATTTTGGTAATGGGTCTTTCCGACATTCACATAAGCCTGCTTTTGATAATTTTTAATATCCCTTTTCTGGTAATTGGATTTCAAAAGCTGGGATACACTTTTGGCCTTAGGTCTGTGATTGCTGTTTGCCTTCGTTCTGTTGGGATGTATTGGATTGAC
>SKLY01000123.1 GCA_007121335.1 Saprospiraceae bacterium
CATAGTATGGCTCTCTGTTAATATGATTCAGGGCCACCGGGTATTGAGACCCATAACCAACAACGGTAATTCGCTCTGGTTCAATCCCCTTGTCAATGAGCAAATTCGCAACAGCCTCTGCTTTATTGATCGAAAAAAACAGATCCAGATGAAGAGGGGATGAACCTGCTGAAAATCCGGATAGCTTTAATTTTACCTGTGGTTTTGCGCGGAGTATTCTCGCCAAACGGTCCGCTTTTTTAATATTGTCCTCAAAAAGAATCTCGCCGTCACTTCCGTAGTAAAATGGCTCGACTACCCATTCAATTTCTTCAACCTCCTCGACTTTTTCCTCCGCTTCCTCTTTTACAGCTTCCTCAATTACAACCTCCTCCTTCTCTTCCTCTTCACCAGGTATTTCCTCCGGCACTTCAACCGGTTCGTCCTCCACTGGGGGAATTCCTACCGGAACTTCTTTCATTTTTTCTAAAAATGCGAGTACCCAGTCTGCATCAAACTGCAAAAAGTCAGGGACTACGGGCAATGGGAATAGTGAATTGACAATCATGCTGTCCATGGATTCGAACTGGTCTTCCCATGCGTTTCGAAAATAGGCAAGATAGAGATCATAGCCTCCCCTGCCACCGGGTCTGTCTGAAGCAAAAACAGAGGTATTTCCGTCATTTGATATTCGAAAGAATCGATCGTTGCCCGCGGAATTCAGCGGCCGTCCTATATTCTCCACCCAGGACCAGGTCCTGGTCTCCGGGTTCCAATGTGCATGAAAGATATCCAATTTTCCAATACTGCTGAGACGATTGGATGAAAAAAACAGTTCTCTACCTCCTGCGGTCATAAATGGGTCCAATTCGTCGTACTCGCTATTGACTTCAGGTCCCAGATTCAGCGGTTCACTCCACTCCCCATTTCTCCGCATGGCCATGTATATATCGAATCCTCCGTATCCACCCGGTCGATTGCTGGCGAAGAGAATAGTGGAATCATTGACAAAGGTCAATCCCTGGTCCCCAAGTTCCGGGACAAAAGGCGAATCAAAGGGCGCCAATTTCCCGGCCTCACTCCTTTCTATTCCAAAAGTGTCTGTAAAAACCCGGCCCACCTCCAATGAGAATCCTCGAAAATAGTAGAGCACCCGACCCTGATTGGAGAAATCCAAAGCCAGGTCGTGAATAGGTGAATTCAAATCTTGGTTGATATGGCGGATATTTACCCACTCGCCTCCGGAGAGGTCTGCCATGTACATATCGGATGAGTAGTGCCCAAAGACTGTGTCGGGCACTCCCATTAAATCAGTCATACCCCCTGTTGCTCCTTGTCGATTAGATGAAAAATAAATCCGTTCAGGGATATTTGGTGAAAAGAGCGGTCTGATTTCATTGCCTCGGGTATTAATATCAGGTCCCATGTTCTCAACCATCACATCCATTCTCCTGCCGGGTATTCTCAATCCTGTGGAAGCTCTCATTATTTTATTCCGAATTACTTGCCGGTCGGGATGGTCTTTTGGTATGAGCCTGAGAAAGTCTTTATAAGAAGCGATTGCCTCGTCAAATTCAAATCGGTGATGGAGGATCATGGCCCTGAGTCGGGTCATTTCAGGGGAGGGCTCTTCAACTGTACGAAAAATATGCACCAGGGCGGAATCTGCTGTCCGGAGGTCGCCTGTTTTGTATAGCGACATTGCCCTTCCTTCAAGTGATTGCTGATCATTGGGATTGAAAAACAGTGCGCTGTTGTACTCGTCAAGTGCCCTTTCGTAATGCTTGTGCATGAAGAAGGTGTCTGCTGTGCTGCGGTGGTACAAATACTCCTTTTGCGCATATAGACCATTGACCAGCAGGGGCATTAAGAGAAACACACCGCAAAAAGTCCAGCGTGAAAAACACCCTTTGCACTTCATCCCTTTCTAATTCAGCTAATTAAATTTTACAAATTTTACCCGGCACTTGTCTCCAATTCTTCCAATTCACAGGTGCTACTGCAAATAATACCTAATTAGTTACACCGTGAGAATGAACATTTCAACGAAGACTCGCAGATTTCGCTTATAAATCAGACAAAATAAGCATCCGTGAACGAGAAAACGCAATTCACCTTGTTCAAATTTCCCTGTCCGGGTCAAAGGCCTCCAGATAATCTGCTACTTTCCTCACATATGACCCACCCAGGAAGCCGTCAACCACCCTGTGGTCGTAAGATAGAGACAGATACATCATTTGCCTTATAGCAATTACATCTCCGTATTCGGTCTCTACCACTGCGGGTTTTTTCCGGATCGCTCCGGTGGCGAGTATTGCTACTTGCGGCTGTGGGATAATGGGTGTACCCATTACATTGCCAAAAGTCCCCACATTGGTCAGGGAGAATGTGCCACCCTGTATCTCATCGGGACCGAGTTTGTTTTCTCTTGCTCTTTTCGCAAGGTCATTAACTGCAGCAGCTAGTCCTGCGAGGTTATACCTGTCTGCATTTTTTATCACAGGGACAATCAGGTTTCCATTGGGCAGTGCAGTGGCCATTCCTATGTGGATATCATTCTTTTTTATAATGTGCTCTCCCTTCACTGAAATATTGATCATTGGGAAATCCCTGATTGCCTTGCAGACCGCCTCCATAAAAATTGGGGTAAAGGTGATCTTCTCCCCGTACTTTTTCATAAAAGCATCTTTGTTCTTGCTTCGCCAGGTAAAGAGATTGGTCACATCTGCTTCAACGAATGAGGTCACATGGGGTGAAGTCTGCTTGGACTCTACCATGTGATGTGCAATCATCTTGCGCATGCGGTCCATTTCAATAACCTCTTCATTGGGCCCGGCACTTACGGGTGCACCGGTTTGTTTGGTTTCCGCCGTGGGCTGAGTTTGGGGTTGGGTTTGTGGCTGAGAATGTGCCGCCGGAGCTGCAACTTTACCCGCGGCCCGCTGCTCCAGGTAATTTAGAATATCGTTTTTGGTGACGCGTCCGCTCATCCCCGATCCGGAAATGGCTTCCAGTTCAGCGGCTGTTACACCTTCTTTGGATGCGATACTTCTCACCAGTGGGCTGTAAAACTTTTTTGAGGCCCCTACTGAACCCGGTCTCAGTTCTTCCTCACTCACAGGTTGAGAAGCCGTTTGCGGAGAAGGGTCTGGCTTTTCATCTTTCTCCTTTTCCGGGCTTGACTCAGCCGCTTCTGCAGAAGGTGCGGCCTGGTCTTCCGGAGCGGGCTCTGCCACTGCCGGAGAGGATTGCACATCCCCCTCTTCACCTTCTGTCTCAATATGGGCTATCACCTTACCGATTTCAACCACTTCATCTTCGGGAAAAAGAATTTTCGAGATTACGCCATCCACGGGCGAGGGAATTTCGCTATCCACTTTGTCGGTGGCGATTTCGAGTATGGTTTCATCCATTTCGACTGAATCACCTTCCTTTTTCAACCACTTGAGAATAGTGGCTTCCATTATACTTTCGCCCATCTTGGGCATTATGAGATCAACCTTTGCCATGCATTAAAAATTTTTGCAAAAATACATCATTTAATCGCGGGATAAAAATAATCTGAGCATATTGAGTGCCAAAAGCCCCGACTTTTCAATATTCAGTTTTCGATTGAGGTTGAGTCTCAACTTCTCAACATGCTGTTTTTCAACTCCTCCCACAGCTACCCAAACCGTACCCACTGGTTTTTCCGGTGTTCCCCCATCCGGCCCTGCAATACCGGATACTGCAATACCGGTATCCACACCAAATTTCTCACAGACACCTTTCAGCATCTCCCGAACCGTTTCAGCACTGACTGCGCCGTGTTCTTTAAGTGTCTGTTCATTTACATCCAATATTTCACGCTTTATTTCATTGCTGTAAGCCACTACTCCACCTTTGAAACAGGCAGAAACTCCCGGAACAAGGGTAAGCAAGTGAGCAATAAAGCCTCCGGTGCAACTCTCTGCCACCGCAAGTGATAACTGCTTATTTTTCAGCAGATCAAAAACCACCTCTTCCAGGCTGTCGTCTCCCTCTCCGTAAACTATATCGCCCAGAATTTCCCGGACCCGGGCTGTACACTCATCTAATTTTTGTTCTACTGTTTGCCGGTCATTACCTCTGGAGGTCAGCCTGATGCGGACTCTGGTATGGCCGGGCAACCACGCCAGGGAAAGCCCCTCAGGCAAATGGTCCTCCAAATCACTCAGTTGCTGCGCAAGTTCACTCTCTGCAACTCCGGCGGTGAGTAATGTCCTTACCGCAGCGATTTCAACCGGTAATTTTTCCACCAAGACCGGAATAATCTGATCCGTCATCAGCTCTTTCATTTCATACGGAACTCCGGGAAGAGAGACTATGATTGAATCGTCTATCTCGCCGAGCATGCCGGGTGCGGTCCCGCGGTTGTTTCTATAATAATCAAAGCCTGTGGGCATGTAACTCTGCTTTCTGTGCAGCTCGTTGGGCTCTTTTCCCTGTTGCCTTTTGCGTTCGCTGATCCAGTCGAACACCTCCTGACTAAAAACCAGTTTTCCATCCGCAACTTTACATAGAACTTCCTTGGTTTTATCGTCTCTGGTAGGACCCAATCCGCCGGTGCAAACTACAAGTCCCGCAACTTTAAGAGATTGTCGAATGGCCCTCTCCATTTCTTCCTCCTCGTCACTGACCGTCAACATTCTCAAAACCTGAATCCCCCTTTGATATAATTGCGAGGACAGCCAGGCAGCATTGGTATCAAGGGTTTGTCCGATAAGTATTTCATCGCCGATGGTAACTATTACAGCTTTCGCTCTGGTTGTTTTACCCATTTTTTTGAAAAATTAATAATGATTTAAGATTAAGACAGTGGTTTAATTGCACCACAGCTAAGACCACTCGAATTCAGAAAGAGATAAAGTCCATTCCATTATCCTAACTAAAGTTTCGTAGGATACTCAACCTACCAACATTTTCCAATCGTCAATTGATATCCACTTCCTGAAATTTCCATCGTCAAAGAGAGCCTTTCCGCTGTCATCAATATCCACTACTTTACCCAGCATTTTGAAGTTAATATCTGTCCTGTTTTGGAACTGCAAGACACTATGACATCCATGAAGAAGACTCAAATACCGGGTCCTGAACTCTTCTCGATTTTCGCGGGCATCTTCAAAGTTTTGAAAAAGCTCTTGAATAACCTCAAATAACAAGTCCCGTGTCTCAAGGTTTTTCCCAGCAAGTATTGACATGGAAACGGGCTGCAATCCACCGGGAAAGTGTTCAAATTGAGTTTGATTCACATTGAGTCCCAAACCGGCAATGGATGTTTGGATTTTGTCGCCCGAAAATCCATTTTGAATCAACAGACCACATATTTTTTTGTCGTCAACAAGAATGTCATTGGGCCATTTGACCGAAATGCGATCACTGTGGGTTGGCAATTTTTTTTGTAAAACCTCACAAACTGTTACAGAGAGGAGCATATTGAGGAAGAAGACTTCACGAGCTTTGAGAAAATCAGGAGTGAGTAAAACCGACAAAAGCAGATTCATCCCAGGCTCACTATGCCATTTTTTGCCAAAACGACCCTTGCCAGCGGCCTGAAAATCTGCCGTTATGGCAGTTCCAGGCTTTGGTTCACTTTTTGCCAATAAGGCAGATAGAAAATCGTTTGTAGATTCAATATGCGGCAAATAGATTAATGCCGGAGGTCTAATGAGTCTGTTTGTCATAAAGGACGTATATTTGTAATTGATTTCTATTAATAAAACCAGGATAATTTGACCCAGTATCAGAATACGACATCAGAAGACACCAAAATTTTTGAGTCCCTTTCCTTCAACGAAACCATAGTGGAAAGTATCAGGGAAATCAAAGGCAAAGATATCGTATTGATTGATTTAAGAGAATTGCACGATCGCCCAACTGAGTTTTTCGTGATCTGTTCAGGCGATTCGCACACCCAAATTAAAGCCATAGCGGATAATATCCACAGGAGGATAAAAGAATTCCGGAAAGAATTGCCCTATGCTGTTGAGGGAAAGGAACAATCAAAATGGATTTTGATGGATTACTTTTCCACTGTGGTACACATTTTTCATCCAGAGTCGCGCGAATTTTACGAATTGGAAGAACTATGGTCCGATGGACGCGTTAAGAAGTATGAAAATGAAGACTGAAAACAGTCAATCCTCATCTGAATCATATTAATTACCCCGGAAAAAGTACGGAGAAAATTACGGAATGAATACCAATCAAAACAAGAATTCAGGCAGTGGAAAAGGTGAAGGAGGAGATAAGAGACCACCTCAAAAGCCAGGTATCAATTCATACTGGATTTACGCCATCATTGCCATCTTTTTGATCGCGCTCAACTTCATGAGCTACAGTGGCAGTACCAACGAACCCATTACCCTGGGAAAGTTTGAAAAAATGGTACTCGATGGTGACGTAAGGAAGTTAGAGATAATCAATGAGAAAACAGCCAATGTTTGGATCAAAAGCGAATCCCTCGGCAAGCCGGAATACAGCGAAGCGGCTGAAGGTGGTGTCTTTTCAGAGCGTCCTCACTTCCATTTCAACATTGGACCTGCGGAGTCATTTGCACAAAGGCTGGATGAGTGGAACAAGCAACTCCCACCCGAAGCCCAGGTTGACCCCATTTATATAGAGCGTCAAAACTGGCTGGGGCCAATCCTTAGTTGGGTAATTCCTTTTGCTATTCTCATAGCTATTTGGATATTCATAATGAGAAGAGTGGCCGGTGGTGGCGGTGGTGCAGGAGGACAAATATTTAATATCGGGAAAAGCAAGGCCACCTTGTTTGACAAGGATACCAAAGTCAACATAACTTTCGAAGATGTAGCTGGCCTGGATGAGGCCAAAGAAGAAGTAATGGAGGTAGTGGATTTTCTGAAAGCCCCGGGAAAATATACCTCCCTGGGTGGAAAAATTCCAAAAGGTGTGCTGCTGGTAGGACCTCCGGGTACCGGTAAAACCCTTCTGGCAAAAGCGGTGGCGGGAGAGGCTGGTGTGCCTTTTTTCTCCATATCCGGTTCTGATTTTGTGGAAATGTTTGTAGGTGTGGGTGCTTCCAGGGTAAGGGACTTATTTAAGCAAGCCAGGGAAAAAGCCCCCTGTATTGTCTTTATTGATGAGATTGACGCAATAGGTCGAGCGCGTGGTAAAGGAGCGATTCAGGGAGGAAATGACGAGCGGGAAAATACACTCAACCAATTGCTGGTTGAAATGGATGGTTTCAGCACAGACAAAGGGGTCATCCTCATGGCGGCTACCAACCGCCCTGACGTGCTGGACACAGCCCTGTTGCGCCCCGGTCGGTTTGACAGGCAAATTGGTATTGACAGGCCCGACCTCAAGGGAAGGGAGGCAATATTTAAAGTGCATCTCAGGCAAATTAAAATTGGCCCCGGGGTAAAGGCGTCTATACTTTCAGAAATGACACCCGGTTTCGCCGGAGCTGATATTGCGAATGTCTGCAATGAAGCTGCACTGATCGCTGCCAGACGAAACAAGAAGGCTGTGGACATGGACGACTTTAACTATGCACTTGACAGAGTCATTGGCGGTCTTGAGAAAAAGAGCAAGATCATCAGCCCCGTTGAAAAAGAGATAATCGCCTACCACGAAGCTGGCCACGCCATCTGCGGCTGGTTTTTGGAACACGCCAGTCCTTTGGTTAAAGTCACCATCGTGCCCCGTGGAATCGGTACTTTGGGTTACGCTCAGTATCTTCCCAAAGAGGAACACGTGGTGCGAACAGAGCAAATGCTCGACCGGATGTGTATGACACTCGGAGGTCGGGCAGCCGAAAAAGTGATCTTTAATAAAATCTCCACAGGTGCCCAAAACGACCTGGACCAGGTCACTAAAATGGCCTACAGTATGGTGGTAGTTTACGGGATGAATGATAAAGTGGGGAATATCTCTTTCCACGGCATGTCACAGGACCAGTTCCAAAAGCCCTACTCAGACCTAACAGCCAAGGTCATAGATGAAGAGGTGCGCAACATCATTGACGAGCAATACCAGCGTGCAATCACTCTGCTCACAGAAAAGAGAAACGAGCTGGAGAGCCTGGCTAAGGCACTCCTCGATAGAGAAGTATTACTAAAGTCTGATCTGGAGAAATTGATCGGGCCAAGGCCGTTTGACACTGAACAAATAAGCGATGAATCGGACAAAGACGAACCAGTGAGTCCATCATCTCCGCCAGCGGAAAAAGATTCGGGCAGAGACAATAAAAGTGTTGAGGAAAAATCTTCAGCCCCGGCCTCTGAGAAACCGAAACAAATGGATGTCAAGGAAGAGGGAGAAAAATTGGTCCCCCCACCTATAACCACCACGAAAAAAAGAAGACCCAGTAAATCAGATGTCGATGCAAAAAAAGGTGGGGAGGAAACTGCCGAAGACCAAAACGGTGACAAGTCCTAAAATTTAAGCTAAAAAACTACTCTGGATTTTACCCATTTTTACCGTGCTTGTAGGAAGCAATGGAGGTATCCTATTTCGTATCCTATTCCATACCATTGAAGACAGCGAGGGATGTTTGTATCTAATCCGGCGAGCAGACACCGATTATTAATTTGATTTCGCGCTTTGCAGGGAAATCAGGGCAACTTCAGTCAGACTGGTTAGGTGGTTGTTTTAGAAGGTTTTAGAAAATCAGTTGGTTTCTCAACTGGCCTTTTCTTTTTCGAGTAATTGGAAACCATTGCCGTGGATATTGATTATCTCCACACTCTCATCCATTTTGAGGTGTTTTCGAAGCTTGGTGATAAACACATCCATACTTCTTGCAGTAAAGTAGCTGTCCTCGCCCCAAATTTCTTTAAGGGCATCGGTTCGCGACAGCACCTGATTGATGTTTTTGCAAAAGAGCTTTAGCAGTTCTGCTTCTTTCGGAGAGAGTTTTACTTCCTGATCGGACTTGCCGTTTGCAGAAGTCTTGTGCGTGAGCACCCGTGTTGGGAAGTGGAAATGATAATTTCCAAACTCAAATTCCTTGGGTTCTTCCTGAACTTGATCCACCAGCAGTGTCCTTTTGAGTACAGCCTGTATTCGTGCCAACAGTTCCTCCGAATTGAAGGGTTTAGAGACGTAATCGTCCGCACCTAACTTAAATCCGGCGACGATGTCTTCTTTCATTGATTTGGCAGTCAGGAAGATTAGCGGAACTTTTTTGTCCAGGCTGCGAATTTCCCTGGCCAGCGTGAAGCCGTCCATTCTGGGCATCATGACATCGAGAATACAGAGATCCACCGGTCTTTCTTTAAAATATTGCAATCCGACTTCTCCATTGGGAGCCAGGTGTACTTCAAAGTCGTGCATCTCGAGATAGGATTTGAGCACATCACCGAAGTTGTGATCATCCTCAACCAATAAAATTCTTATTCCTTCCATGAAATTCTCTGTATTTTACACATAATAACGCTATGATATACAATTCTGTATAAATAAATAAAAATAACTATCGATCCTGTTC
>SKLY01000244.1 GCA_007121335.1 Saprospiraceae bacterium
AAGTTATCCGTTCGCTTGCCCTCCAGGGTTATACCCCAACCGGAACGGGAATAGGACAAGGAGGTGTAAAATACACTTCCACTGCTCTTTATCAAACTGCCCTGAATCTTTCCTCCCAAACCATCTGATCGTATGGCAAGCGGGTCAAACATAATTTCAGGACTCTTATAAGCTCCTTCCACGTACCAGCTAAATGGCCCGTAGGTCAATGTATTATAGACTGAAAAAGCGTAGGTGTTAAATTTGGGATCCAGACCTTCTCTGTCTTCCGGGGTGTAGAATCTCAGGGTATTCACAATTCCATTCATACTGTCGTCGTCCAGTGTGCGTGCCACTACCCCAAAACCGGGTGCAAAAATGGCTGGTCGCTCATCCCCCACCTGAACAAACCCATCGAGTGCCAGTCCCCTGATTACAGAACCGTAGTGAGAAAATTGGCGCTTTTGCTTGCCGGTGAAGGCTCTTACCCGCCAGTTATCATTCAAATCGTAGGCCAACCGCACTCCTATTAGCGCATTGTCAATAAGTAGTGCCCTTTCCTCGTAGGCCCTGAAAATCACCCCGGTGCCTATCTGGTCATAAATATAACCGGCCGTAATTGCGAGGTCATCGATATTCCTCCGCACAAACCATCTACCAATGCCGTGATCATTGTAAGAACCTGTTGGGTTTAATAGCTGGGAGTTGTGGAACATATCGAATCGCATACCAAAATCAAAACCCCAATTGGAGTAATTAAGCGTAAGCCAGGCATCTGCCCCAAAAAGTTGGTTGTCATATTGAGGTATATTGGCTGCACCAATTGCAGAATCCCGCATATAAAAGTTGGTATTGGCCTCCAAATTGCCAAACAATCGACCGCCATCACTTTGAGCTGTTGCCTCAGTAGTCCATAAAAAGGTCAAACTGAGGACCCCAATCACTGTAATTTTCCCGAGATAATTCATTTCCGCCCTTTTCTGTTTCCAAAATCAAGTCTAAAGATAGATGGTTTGATTGAAATTTTGCGCAAAGGGCTATTTTTTTCGGTAAAAAATTTTGGTAATAGAGACTAATGGCATAGCTTTACTGCAGTTTAAAAAATCAACCTAATGAACTATCTAAAGTTGTCTCTGGCTGTCATCCTTATAGGCCTCGTTTCCAATTCTATATTCGGACAACGCACCCTACCCGATATTGATGTTCGAACACTTGAAGGTCAAAACGTAAGTATAAAACAACATGGTGAAAACGAGAAAATCACCTTCGTCACTTTTTGGGCTACCTGGTGCGTTCCCTGCAGAAGGGAACTGGATGCCATCGCAGACCTGTATCCAGACTGGCAGGAAGAATTTGGCATGGAGGTAGTTGCTATTTCCATTGATGACACCAGAGGAATGGCTCGAGTGAGACCCATGGTCGAGCAAAATGGATGGGATTTTATCATCTACACCGATACCAACCAGGATTTAAAACAAGCTCTTAACTTCCAAACCATACCCCAGAGCTTCCTTGTCGATAGCAAAGGCAATATTGTATATTCTCACTCCGGTTACACTCCCGGAGATGAATATGAGATCGAAGAAAAAATGAGGGAATTGATTGGGAAATAAGATTCAGTTTTGAGTCTTGCATTGCCTTGCCCTGAGCTTAGCCGAAGGGGTGAGTTGTTGGTGAAGGCGTAAATGCTAATTTATCGATTCAGGTTCCTGTATATGGGTCTTTGAATTTTCCCTGATTTTTTGCAAGGTTTTTATCTAATCAATAGTGCCTTTTGACGGCATGGATTCGTTCGACAATTAGAACCCCGTTACAAAGTCACCTGGAAAAACCTTAATCCACCAATTCCATCCACTCACCCTCGAGTTCCTCAATTTCGTCCTCCACCTGTTTCAATTCTTTGGACCACTCCCCTATTTTGTCAGGATCGGGATTGTCGCTGTTAAATTTTTCTAGAAGAGACTGTTTGTCCTTCTCCAGCTTTTGGAGTTTCCGCTCCAGCTTTCTCAATTGATTTTTCGTGTCTTTGGTCATCCCGGATCCATCGGTGGATGGTTTGGCAGTTTTCTTTGAAGAAGAAGATTTTTCAGCCGATTTTTTTCGATCCTCCCTGACCTTTTGGTCCAGACTGGACCGGTAATCGGTGTAATTCCCGGGAAAATCAATGATGGTGCCTCCTTTTTGAAAGGCGAACAAGTGGTCCACTATCTTATCCATGAAAAAACGGTCGTGCGAGACGATGACAACGCAGCCGGGAAAATCAATCAGATAGTCTTCCAGTACATTCAATGTTATGATATCCAGGTCATTGGTCGGCTCATCCAGTATGAGGAAATTGGGATTTTGAATCAGGATGGAGAGCAAATAGAGCCTGCGCTTTTCACCACCACTCAATTTAGAAATAAAGGTCTGTTGTTGTTCGGGAGCGAATAAAAATTGCTCCAATAACTGGCTAGCCGATAATTTCTTACCCTTCTCCATGGGAATGTATTCGGCAAATTCGCGGATATAATCGATCACGCGCTTATCGTCGGGTAGATTGAGACCGGACTGTTTAAAATATCCTATTTTCAGGGTTTCACCGTGTACCACTGACCCCGAATCAGGTGGAATCAAGCCGGCCATCATATCGAGAAGTGTGGATTTACCGGACCCATTCGGTCCTACCACTCCCACCCGGTCTTTTTTCTGGAATTTGTAGTGAAAATCCTTAAACAAATGCCTTTCATCAAAGGATTTGGCAATGTATCTCAACTCCATAATTTTGGAACCGAGCCGCTCGGGTTTTATCGCTATGTTCAGTTCGTCTTTTTGGTGGTTCCCGGAGAGTTCAGACCGCAGTGATTCAAACTTTTGAACCCTGGACTTGGACTTGGTGCCCCGGGCTTTGGGTTGCCTTCTAACCCATTCGAGTTCAGTTTTGAGCAGTTTGTTACCCCTTTCATACCGAAGGGCCTGATTGGTTTCCCTAACGGTTTTTTTCTCCAAAAAATCAGAGTAGTTACCCTGATATTTGTACAGTCTTTGATCGGCCAGTTCAACAATAACGCTGCATATCCGCTCTAAAAAATAACGATCGTGGGTGATTAGGAAAAGGGTAAACTCGGGCTTGCTTAAGAATTGCTCCAACCACTCAATCATATCCAGATCCAGGTGGTTGGTGGGCTCATCGAGGATAAAAAGATCGGGTTCATCTACCAGGAGCATAGCAAGGGACAAGCGCTTCTTTTGTCCCCCGGAAAGTGTGCGCACTTTTTGGTGCTCGTCCTCCAGTTTTAGTTTGGAAAGAATTTCCCGAATTTCAGATTCCTTGTCCCACCCCTTTCTAAGTTCAACCTCCTCAAGGGCCTTTTGGATTTTGTCCGGATCGGAACTACCGGCAAGCATCAAGGTTTCGTACTTCTTCAAGGCCTGAACTGCGGCATTTTGACTGTTGTACACCGCCTCCAGCACTGTCAGATCACCATCCAGATCAGGCTCCTGTTTGAGGTGGCCAATTTTGATGCTCGGATGGATAAAAACACGAGCACGATCACCTTCAGGTGGTTCCTCACCTGTGATAATCCGAAGCAGGGAGGTCTTGCCGGTTCCGTTTTCGGCCACCAGTGCAACTTTCTCTCCCTTGTTGATATGAAGGGTTATATCCTGAAATAAAACCCGATCTCCGTAAGACCTGGAGACATTTTCAAAGGTCAGGTAATTCAATGGTAATATGTTGTTTAAATCAAGCGATTAGAAGCAACCACAAGCACTATTCATCACCTCGCCTAACCGCTTTTTTGTCTTTGACAGTAATCAAATCATCCATTATAGCGAGCGACTCAAAGATATAAATATCTTTTGACACATTTTCAATAAAGGATTCATTTCGGGCGATTCTGGAACTGTCCGAGTGTATGAAATCCATGTCGCTCATCAGATTTTCAATGACCATGCCTTCGATTGAATCATCGAACATGCCACGGAACCTCTCTGCATCATCCTCTCTTTTCTGAAGGAATTCACGGTAAGAATCAAGATCCAGTGGCCGGATAGAATTCTCTCTCTGCGAACTCAGTCGTTTTGCATTCTCAACTACCTTTCCGAAGATTTCGCTCTCGGATATTCTGCTTTTGCTCCTCTGTTCTAACCACTTAATCATGTCCGAATCAATAACAAAAACATCCTGAGAGAAAGGCACGGGCTTAATTTCAGTCCAATCCATGGCAAAGTCGTAATCGCGCTCGCCAACTTCGGTAAAGTGAAAATTATCAGGCAATACGATGTCGGGCTGCACACCTTTTAATTGAGTGGAGCCTCCATCAATTCGATAGAACTTTTGTGTGGTAACTTTAACTTCTCCCAGGGGTTTGTGCTCACTGTTTCCTCTGAGCATCCTGTCCAGGTCGTAAAATCGCTGAACGGTGCCTTTACCAAAGGTGGAGTTGCCGCCGACCACAATGGCGCGACCATAATCCTGAAGGGCGGCAGCGAGAATTTCAGAGGCTGAAGCACTGAAGGAATTCACCATAACGATGAGCGGTCCATCATATACCACATTACCGTCTTTATCATCGAGTACCAGTGGCTGGCCTGTTCTGGCTTTAACCTGCACAACAGGACCGTCTTCAATGAAAAACCCGGTCATATCAACCACATCGTTTAATGAACCACCACCGTTATTTCGAAGATCCAGGATTACACCATCGACCCCTTCTTCGTTCAACTTCATCAATTCTTTTCGCACATCGTCCTTGCTGTTGCGGTCCTTACCTGAACCTCCAATGTTGAAATAAAAACTCGGTAGATTAATGTATCCTACCCGCGCAGATCTATCCTCTCTCTCGAGTATAACGGATCTCGCAAACCCCTCTTCAAAGACAACCACGTCGCGCTCTATTTCAATCTCTTCGATCTTATTATCAATTTTTCTAACCGTAAGCGTGACAATGGTTCCCTTGGGTCCCCGGATTAAGGAAACTACATCGTCCAAACTCCAACCTGTTATATCCACCGGGTCTTCGCCCTCCTGGGCAACTTTTAAGATCAGGTCATTTTGCTCTAGATCACCCTGTCTCCATGCTGGCCCACCGGGCACAATATTTACAATTTTTACAAAATCGCCCTCAGTAGTAAGACGAGCTCCGATTCCTTCCAACTGATTGGACATCCGCATATTGAAATCCTCTTTTTCTTTGGGCTTAAAATAACCGGTATGCGGATCGTGTACATTGGCGATTGTATTGAGATAAGTGTTGAATCTATCTTCTCTAGTGTTTTTTTTCACCCTTTCAAGCCAGTTATCAAATCGCTCTTCAACTGTTTCTACTGCAGCGATGTAAAAGGTGTCAATATCATAGGACTCCTCGTTGCGTTCAGCGCGATTCACTTTCTTTACCACCTCATCCATGACTTGAAAATGCAGATACTCTTTCCATCTTTCTAGAAGTTCTTCAGAATTGGCTGCAAAATTCACATTGTCGGAGTCCAGCTCAATCTCTCCATTCCGGTTAATTGTGAAATCTCCCTCAATGCCCTGTCTGTAATAATCATATGCCCTTTTGACAGCCCTTTCTGTTATTGCGAGCGATAATTCAAAGAATTCAAAATCTCTGGCCGCAATTTGTGAATGAAGTCTGTCGCGATATGGGCGTAATTCATTCAGATCTTCCTCTGTAAAAAAGCGCTTATTCCTGTCCAGTCTGTGAATGTATTCGTCAAACACCACTTGAGAAAACTCACGGTCGAGTTCCAATGGGTCGAAATGAAGCCTTTCAATGCGGGCCATCATAGTCTCCAGTAGGATTCTCTCCTTGTCATCCTCTCCACTGAGTCCGGGAAAAACCTGACTGGTAAAGAAAACAAGTGAAAGACTAAAAACTGCTATTGATAGGGTTAGATGCCTGATTTTCATCAATTTATTCCTTTTTTTTGCCGGGAAAAATCACTCAATTCCGGTGGTTTACTAAAAGTATGCACTAATATAACTCTTTTCGTTATATTTTCATGCCTGTGTCTCACAAATTTTACAATGACAAACACGCACCAAACAGTTCCCGGGGAATAAAAAGATTTACAAACTAGCGCTTTAACATTAATTTAGCAGGTAGAATTCAGGAGGAAATATTTACATCCCAGGCATTTTTCGTCAGTTCTTGAAAAAAAACCGCCGGATAGCACTACCCGACGGTTTTTATCATTATTATCATCCACTAATAAATCTCCGGTGAATCAATCCAATCTGTAAATTGAATCGTCTTCCTGATCGTTATTTAGCTCACCGATTTCACGGTACTCAATGGTCTCTTCATTTTCAATGTAACCAAGTTCATCAGCGTACATTACTCCCAGTACCGGTGCAATTACCAAACCGATAAGGCAGGTCAACTTAATGAGGATATTCATCGAAGGACCTGAAGTGTCTTTAAATGGATCACCGACAGTATCACCGGTAATTGATGCCTTGTGAGGTTCACTGCCCTTGTAAAACATCTCGCCATTGATCTCGACGCCCGCTTCAAATGATTTTTTAGCATTGTCCCAGGCACCTCCGGCATTGTTTTGGAAAATAGCCCACAAAACACCCGATGCAGCAACACCCGCCATGTAGCTTCCAAGTGCTTCAGGTCCCATGGTAAATCCTACCAAAATGGGAACGACGATAGAAAGCGAGCCAGGTAAGAGCATTTCTCTTAAGGCTGCTCTGGTTGAAATATCAACACATTTTTCGTACTCGGGAGTGGCTGTTCCCTCCAGTATTCCGGGAATTTCACGAAACTGCCTTCTCACTTCTTCAACCATAGCCATAGCGGCCCGACCCACGGCACTGATCGCCAGGGCGGAGAACACAACGGGAATCATTGCTCCGATAAAGAGCGCAGCAAGCACTTTCGCATCAAAAATATTTATACCGTTGATACCGGTGAAGGTGACATAGGCAGCAAAAAGTGCGAGTGCGGTCAATGCGGCTGAGGCAATGGCAAAACCCTTACCCATTGCCGCGGTTGTATTTCCAACTGAGTCCAAAATATCTGTTCGCTCCCTGACTTCTGGTGGAAGCTCACTCATCTCTGCAATTCCACCGGCATTGTCTGCAATAGGTCCGAAGGCGTCAATAGCGAGCTGCATAGCTGTGGTTGCCATCATAGAACTCACTGCAATAGCCACTCCGTAGAAACCCGCGAATGAATAGGCTCCCCAGATAGAAAATGCGAACAACAAAATTGGCAAAAACGTAGACATCATTCCAACTGCCAAACCTGCAATAATATTCGTGGCATGGCCCGTTCCTGATTGCCTTACAATACTCATTACGGGCTTTTTACCTGCACCGGTGTAGTACTCGGTCAGGAAGGCAATCGCTGCGCCCACAAACAAACCTATACAAACCGCAAAAAATACATCCAGGGAGGTCACCTGCCTTTCATAGAATTCGCCTGCTTCAAAAACCTGCATGGTCAACACATCGGGAAGCATCCACTGTATGGCAAAATAAGAGGCGATGGCAGTAAGTACAATAGACATCCAATTTCCAAGATTCATGGAGCCCTGTACCTTACTCTCGGAAGTTTCATTGCTACTTACTCTGATAAACCAGGTGCCTACAATAGAAAACATCAATCCGAGGCCAGCTATCAAAATCGGAAGCAATATGGGACCAATTCCACCGAAATTATCGATAATCTCACCTCCATTGTCAGCAATTACATAATTTCCGAGCAACATGGCAGCAAGTATGGTGGCCACATAGCTACCAAAAAGGTCAGCACCCATACCGGCCACATCACCTACGTTGTCACCCACATTGTCTGCGATGGTAGCGGGGTTGCGCGGATCGTCCTCTGGAATTCCAGCTTCCACTTTACCCACCAGGTCAGCACCCACATCGGCGGCTTTGGTGTATATACCTCCACCTACACGGGCGAAGAGGGCAATGGTCTCAGCACCGAGAGAAAATCCGGCCAACACCTCAAGTACCACGGTCATGGATTTCACTGCATCCATGTCCACATTATTTATAAAGTTAGGTCCCCATTCTGCGCCCATGAAATAGACAAAGAAAATGGCAAAAAGGGTACTCAGACCCAATACCGCTAATCCTGCCACGCCAAGTCCCATAACTGTTCCACCCCTAAAGGCAATTTGAAGGGCCTTTGGCATACTGGTTTTAGCAGCCTCAGCAGTTCGAACATTGGCCTTGGTCGCGATCTTCATTCCAATAATCCCGGAAATGGCTGAAAAGGTACAACCGATTACAAAGGCAATTACAATGAACCAGTGGGTGGTCTCCACTTGCGTGGACAAGATACCAAGGGCCGCACCGGCAATTACCATAAAAATAGCGAGACTGAAGTACTCGGCTTTGAGAAAGGCCATGGCTCCGTCGGCAATGTGTTTGGCAATGCCCTGCATCCTCTCATTCCCGGCATCCTGCTTCCCTACCCAAAAGGACAGATACGCCATGTAGATCAATCCCACAACCCCGAATAAGGGAAGGTAAATGTAAAGTGATTCCATCAATTAAGTTTTTTTAGTTAAAAATCGCGGCCAACACCCGAACCTCCGGGGCAACCAAAAGTCACAAAGGTATATTGATTTTGTTTGCTGTACAAATTTTAGTTGTGATGCTGATATGACAAGGGTTAGAGAGTGATTTTTTTAAGAAAATATCCAATTACCTATTCCATGAACTCCCTCTTTCCGATTAAGGATAGACGGCCTTTAACGGGGTATGATTGGGAAGAACTAACAGAAAGGAAAAAACACACCGTAGGGGACAGCTTATGTCCACTCTCAAACCGTTTGAGACATTTTACTAATTTTGCACAAAACTATCCATCATGCAAATATTTTTACCAACTGTTTCAATGCCACCCTTTAAAGCGCTGGCTGTGTGCACTTTGACCTTCTGTTGTTTTATAATGCCCGTTTATTTAACAGGGCAAATTTGGGAGGCTGAAAACCAATCTGATCTTTCGATCAAACAAGCCATGCAAGGCGAGCAATTTATCGGATATTCTCCGGGGGATATCAGTTGGCATGCCCTTTCGGAAAACATCAGATTCAGTTGGAATCCCGACATGGAATTGATTCGCTCCACCTGGATCTACAATAAGGAGGGTGAAGAAGTGCAAAAACTGACACCCGAGCTGCACGAACAAATTTTTCCCATTGGTACCTTTACGCAAGATCGCTCCCAAATGGTTTATACCCGGGACGGCAACCTTTTTCTACTTGATGTAAATGATGGAAGTGCGCGTCAACTGGTAAAAATAGAGGACAATATTTCCAGCCCTTCTTTTTCCGGTGATGAAAATCACATTATATATACCTTAGACAACAACCTCTACCGATTTTCTATCTCAGATGGCGGAATAGAACAACTCATCAATTTTAAAAGCGGATCGGAGAGTCAGCCCCCAGAAAGTCCTCCAAATGAAAAATGGTTGGAAAACCAGATCGAACTTATGGAAACCCTGGA
>SKLY01000122.1 GCA_007121335.1 Saprospiraceae bacterium
CTAAAGCTACTACTTACCTCAATCGAAGATTTAATCATCATCATGCAGACCTACGAAAATCCGGATACTGACCCCCAGGCATGGACCTGGACACCGGGGCAATTCACCCATCGCTACGGGCAGGAGTTCAGTTACGATCCCAGTGGGAATATACTGACCCAGGACAGGCTTGATCATACAGGTAGTTCATCGGGGCTGATAGACGAGCTGGAGTACCATTACTATCCGGGTACCAACAGGCTGGAGTATGTGAATAATCACAGTCAGGGATTCGTTATACCTGGTATCACTTCTCCAGTTCCCGATCAAAACCCGGGAAATTATGAATACGATGGGTCCGGCAATCTGATAATGGACAAAAAACATGCTGTTGGACAGGGTGAATTGACGATGGATTGGACGCCCATAGGTAAATTGCATACGGTAAGGAGGGAAGAATCAATCTACACGGTTTATGAGTCGCGTTTTGGTTACGATCCGGCCGGGCAGCGGATTAAGAAACAAATTGTTGAAGAGACTTACGAAGATGTTTTTCCTACTCCACCAGAGAAGGAATCAGATCCCTTTGATCCTCCACCGGAGCTGGTAGGAATTGACACTATCAGCACCCTCTGGTACATCCGCGACGCCACCGGCAATGTCCTCGCGGTCTATGAACAGGTGGGCGATACCATGCACTGGAGGGAACAGCACCTCTACGGCTCCTCCAGGCTCGGTATGGTGCTTCCGGCCGTGAAGCGCTACCCCGGTAATGGACTTAATGACACCATTCCGTATTACATCCAGCACAAGGAACAGCCGTATGGAGCAAGGAGATATGAATTGACGAACCATTTAGGCAATGTCACCACCGTGGTCTCCGACCGAAAGGTCCCCATAGACGACGGTGGCCCTATCACTTACGAAGCTGCCGTCCACTCTGCCATGGACTACTACCCTTTTGGGAGTTTGATGCCGGGCAGGGGATTTGGTGCAGGGGGTGAGGATTATCGGTATGGGTTTAATAATATGGAACGTGATGATGAAATTAAGGGGGAGGGGAATTCCTATGATTTTAGGGCTCGGATATATGATAGTCGATTAGGAAGGTGGATGAGTGTTGACCCATTGAAAGAAAAGTATCCTTTTGCCAGCCCTTATAACTTTGCATTGAACACTCCCATTCAAGCTTTTGATCCCGATGGAAGACTGGTAGTTTTTGTAAATGGCTTCATGTTGGATCAATGGGCTACCAGTAACAGTGGGGAATATGTAACCTTTGATGGAGCTCACGTCACAGTTCCTCACAGACCATATCCAACTTTTGAAATGAGTTCAGGAAATCGCCCTACATATCTTGGTCAGGAATTTAACTACTGGGCTGGAGTGGACGATGCTTTCATGGATAGGTTTGAAGATCATAATTCTGCATATGTTAGTGGTTCACATAATCGGACATCTTCTGCTATGGACAGGTATCGTGCCGGCCAACAATCAGGATATGAACTTTTAGAAAAAATTCAAAAGGGTGACGTTTCCCTTGCAGATGATGAAACAATAAAGATAGTGGGACATAGTCAAGGGGCCGCCCACGCTGCAGGAATGGCCAATGTTCTGAATCAGGCTTACAATGATGGACTAATTCAAAATCCTGTGGAGCAAATTTACTACCTTGCTCCCCATCAGCCAGGGGATTTTGCCACCCCTGAAGGTGTTTTTTCAGTCCAGTATTCTAGGGAAAGTGATTGGGTGTCATCTAAAGGGATAATATCAACTGGATTTATTTCAGGAGGATCTACTTTTGCAAGAATTCCGGGGGTTGATGAAATGCCTCGAATGAGAAATATGAAAGATGAAAAAGGTGGACATAACGTGAATACATTTATTGAAATATTTAATTTTGGAAAGACTGATGAGGGTTATGTAAGAACCAATTATGTAGAACAGAGGTTTAACTTAATATATGCAATTGTTTTATTTTTATTGTTTTTCTCGTCCTCTTGCAAGAAAAAAATGGAAGAATGTTACTACAAATCTTTAGAAGAAATTAAGACTTCTGAAGACTATATTTTTTTACTAGAAAGTGGTCAAGATTCGATTCTCAAATGGAAATCAATTGGGTTGGCGATAGGTACCCATTTAAAAAATACAAGCTGGCTTCTACATGAAAATGTTTTCTGCAACCAAGATTTTGATAAATGCCTGTTGCTTCTCATAATAATAAATGAGGATAAACATAGTCATTTTGATAAGGTTAAAATTATTGGAGCCGAGGAAATTGGAGGGTACTGGAATTTTTATTATCAATCATACCCGGTTGTCATGTTTAATCGAGACCACAATAATGGAGAGGTATATACTTCAAATTATCTATCTACTGAAGTTACAAAGGAATTATTGGAAGATGGTTATGTCTCTAAATGGAGATGCAAAATAAATTATGATTATGTAGAAAGTGAAATTTGGTTTGCCGATTGGATGTGGCAAAAACATCAGGAGTTTTTACAGGGTAAGTGATGATTATTGGTTTTAGTATAGCAGTTTTTAATTGATAGAAATTTTTTCGTATTGCTTTAGCCCCATTCCTTTCCTGCCCCTTAAACCCACTCGTCCTGAGCCTGTCGTAGAAAAAAAGTTATCCACACCCCTGATTTAGCCCTTAATTTCCTGATGCTTTAATGCCAGGTCAAGGATACTTTAGCCTGCCCTCCCTCGAATTCAATTGACGGGTATTAAGTGGTAGATTTTTATAAGCCTTTTCATTCGATAAAGATGTTACTGGAAAATTCCAATGCATGAAAATTGGCAAATAAGAATGTATGTTTTTCGGCAAATAAGGATGCATGTTTTTTGGGTAGAAGGAGGAATGCCCCTGGGGTGTGCTCATCCTTATTAAAACCACTCTGAAACCTGGTCACGGGGTCTGCAAGCCGCTCGGCCAACATAAGCTCAAGTGCAGAGACCCAGTCCATTATGTGCTTCATGCGACCACCTACTTTCCTTGCCCACTAATCCAGACGGATTATCTTCCACAACCACCTCAGTACAAAATTATGTGTAATTATAGCGTCCGGTCTCTTCAAAAGTTTCCGGAATTACTTCTTCCAGGCAAACACCAGCAGCCTGGAAAATCATTTTGCCGATCCTTTCATTTGCTCAGGAAGAAAATCCTCTACCTTGTCCAGAGAATGTAAAGTTTTGTGCCTGGACTAGCCCTACTCAACTTTGACGGTTTTCGCACTACGGATTTTGATACCCAAAACGCTACAACATATATGAAATGGAAATTCACAGTATCAAAACAGGCAAACTCACGAGAAAAGAAAGCGGCTAAAAAATACACAGGCGAACCCGGGTTAATGGATTCTACAATTCCTCGGGTGCAATACCACTCTGCTTAAGGATGGCCATCAGCGTCCCTTTGGGCAGGTCTTTGTTATGCATGGGTACAACGGTAATCTTTTTTGACTCGGAATGGTAGTATAAGTGGTGACTTCCCTTTACTCTTTTGAGTACAAACCCTTTTTGTTCCAGGATTTTGATGAGTTTTTTGGGTGTAATAGCGGGTACTTTGCCCATAAATCAGGAGGTAACGGTTATAGCAGATTCCAGTTTATTGGTATCATCCGGAATGGGCTCGCCCTGCTCCACAAGCAGTTCAATATAACCTTCAATAGCTTCCATGGCCATTTCTTTAGCCTCTTTGAGATTTTTGCCGTAAGTGACACATCCGGGGAGGGAAGGCACAGTGACAGTAAAACCACCTTCGGGCTCTTCATTGAGGATTATCCGGTATGTTCGGGATTGAGGCATTATTTAAGTTTTATTTGCAAACGTTAAAGCTTCTTAAAATGTTTCAGGGTAATGGGCTATTTCTTATCCTGGCAGCTTACAATGAGGAGACTGTTCCGTAAAGTGTGTCCAACCCCCAAAATATCCCTACATTTAGCCAGATAATGAAGGCTGCCATCATTAAAGACCATAATCCTCATCAAGGCAGATCTGGTAATGTCATGATAGAGAATCTCAGTAGTAATGTTCATAGGTTGGACAACCCAACCTAAACGATTAAATTTGTCAACATGGATACAACGAAAAATAGTGACTACGAAGAGTTTCTAAAAAGTTTGATGCCCTCTAAAAGCGCAATTGAAACTGCTAAGTACGAAGCCAAAGAAGAAGGTAGGGAACAAGGTAGAGAGGAAGCAATTTCTGAAAAGAATATGCAATTCATTGTTAATTCCTACAAAAAAGGATTGAGCATTGAACTGATTGCTGAAATTGTTTCAGTATCCGAGGAGGAAGTAAGGAAGGTTTTGCAGGAAAATGAACTGCTCTGAAGCAAATTACCTTACCTGAAGATTTACGCCCCTCAATGCAGACCGGATATTGATTCTCCGGTCAGGATGCCGACGGTTGCTATTTTCAATCCAGGACTTATAGCACAAAAATTTCGACCCCGAATACAGGCATCACTCCCAAAGTTACAGACCAAAAAGCCAGGATTCTACTCCATTTATTTCACCCCATCATATGTTAACATTTTTTCCATGCGGCATGAACCAAAGAATAATATGGTTCGTTTATTCTGAAGAGTATCTTAAAGTCAGGTATTCATACATTGTTAATAGTTTAAACCGACCTAAATTTTTTTAAGATGAAAGCAACAAAAGGATTATTGTGGATGGCTGCTATTGCGCTGCTTGGGGTTACAATCTCATTGAGTGCATGTGCAGATAACGGGGAGAAATCTGAAGAGGAGAAAATGGACCATCTTCTCGACCGCGAGGATGACGTGATGGTGATTCACGATGAAGTAATGCCTCTCAACAACGACCTCCGAATTAAAGCCAATGAACTAATGGCGTATTTCGAAGAAAATGTAGAGGATCTCGACGAAGAAGCTCAGGTAGAGCTTAGAAGACTCGTAGAGCGTTTAGAAAATGCCAGAGAGGGTATGATGACCTGGATGAGCGACTGGTCAGATACTGACAGGGACGCTATGGAGTACGAAGAAGCTCTGGAGTACTTTGACAGAGAGGAAGAGCGCATCAGCGAAGTGGCAGATGCAATGAGGGGAAGCCTGAAAGATGCAGAGGAATTTCTCAAAAAGCACACCGGCAATGGCGATGATCATGAGAATGAAAGCTGATCATTTTACTTAATTATTGAACACTTAAATTTGCTTGAATGAATAATTTCACCGGACTGCTTCTAGCAGGGCTGGTTGGACTCTTACTGGTATCTTGCGGAAAGGATGAGCAAAGAGAACTACCCATTCTTGGGATACCAAAAATTACAGACGGGGATACGATACCACATCGTATCCCTGATTTTAAATTTACCAACCAGGACAGCCAAATAGTAACCAACGAAACTTTTGAAAACGCAATGTATGTCGCGGATTTCTTTTTCACCTCCTGCCCCACCATTTGCCCAAAGCTGACCCGGTCCATGCTCAGAATTCACGACTATTTTGAAGGTCGGGACGACCTGCTTTTCCTTTCGCATACCATCGATGTGCGCCGGGATAGTATTCCCCGCTTAAAACTCTACGCAGAAAACATCGGCGTCACCTCGGACCGCTGGCACTTTGTGACCGGTGACGAAGATGAGATTTATGACATTGCGGAGGACTACATGAGCATTGCCCTGGAAGACCCCGATGCACCAGGAGGCTTCGATCACAGCGGCTGGCTTATACTCGTGGACCAAAACCGCCATATCAGGAGTTTTTGTGACGGAACCGAAGACGAGGATGTGGACCGCCTCATAAAGGACATCAAACTACTCATGGATGAGTAAATCGCTCCAGTTGAGTGTTGTTTTAATGGCGCTCATTATCGGTGCTTTCACAATCTTTCACTCTTCCTGTGATTTCAACCCACACCGGCATGGTGAGTGGCTGTTCGAAATGCACTGTGCCAACTGCCATATGGAGGATGGCACCGGATTGGGTGAACTGATTCCCGATCTGTGGGAATCCCCCTACCTTCAAAAAACAACCATTCACGAGGCCGCTTGCCTGATCCGCCACGGCATAAAAACACCGGACCCACTCGATCCCGATCTGGAAATCTACCCCATGCCTCCCAATTATGAATTGACCGAATCTGAAATCGCCAACATACTCAATTACATCGGCAATAACTTTGGAAATGAAGCCGGGTATATTAATCCCACCAAACTCAAAGAGGTACTTTCAGATTGCCCCAATGCAGAGGACAGACAGTGGTAATCTCAGTAAACCGGACTATTCATAAATCACACAGCATCCAGGGCCTGTTTCAGGTCCCAAATAATGTCCGCAGCTCTTTCAACCCCAACGGATATCCGGAGCAGGGAATCATCCACACCGATTTCCAAAAGGTGCTCCTCATCCACTCCGGCGTGGGTCATTGTTTTGGGGTGTTCCGCCAGACTTTCAGTACTTCCAAGGCTCACAGCCAATTTGATCAATTTGAGTGAATCCAGAAATTTGAATGCCTCCTCTTCTCCTCCATCTATGCTAAAGGACAACATGGCTCCGGTGCCAGAAAAGTGCCTTTTGAATATTTCGTACTGCGGACTGTCCTTTTCAATCAATCCCAGGTAGTTAACCCTTTTTACTTTGGGGTGGTCGTTTAAAAACCGGGCTACCTCAACGGCATTGGCCTGCTGTTGTTCCATCCTGACTTTCAGTGTTTCCAAACTGCGCATCAGCAGCCAACCGGTCCAGGGTCCAGCCATGTTTCCGAGAAAGGTCCGCAGGGTTTTTATCCGGGTCATATTCTCCTTGTTTCCAAGCACCGCGCCGGCAATGATATCGCTGTGTCCACCGATGTATTTGGTTGCTGAATAGACAATCAGGTCTGCTCCCAATTTCAAGGGATGTTGCCAAAGCGGTCCCATGTAGGTATTGTCCACGCACAATCGCACCTTTTTGTCCTCAGTGCTGTATTTCTTTGCGATGGCGGAACACATTTCAAGGTCAATCAAATCGTTGGTCGGATTGGCAGGGGTTTCCGCATAGACCAGTTTGAGTTTGTCCGCCTTTCCGGATTTTTCCAGTTTGGCTAAAATGTCTGCTTCGGTATCCCAGGGATGGAAGCCCAGGGTTTCCACTCCGATACTCGGTAGAAAATGGCTGATAAAATGGCTTGTACCTCCGTAGAGCGGGGAGCTGTGAAGTAACAGATCTCCGGGTTTCAAAAACTCCAACATGGTGGTTGTAATGGCCGACATCCCACTTTCAAATACAGCGCAATCCTCGGCTTCGTCCCAAAGACAGAGACGGTTTTCCAATATTTCGAGGTCTGGATTGTTGATCCTGCTGTAAATGAGCCCGAGTTCCTCGTTGGGCAATAGTTCCCTTTTGCCGTAGGCGACTTCAAAAAATGCCTTTCCTTCACGGGCGTTTTTGAAAACAAAGGTGGAGGTTTGAAAAATGGGGCACTTGATAGCCCCTTCCGACAATTCCGGTTTGTAGCCATGGGACATCATCAGGCTTTCCGGTTTAAATTTGTGGTCCATAATTATGCTGGTTTTTATGATAATCTATGAAAATAATATACCGACCTGCAGTAAGTGTAAGAAAAGCATCCCGGGATTAAACCTGATAAAAAAATTAAACTGTGACCAACCCAAGGGAGTTTTCAGAGTCGGGATGTGCAGGTGAAATGTGATTTAGAAACATATACAAAAAAGATATTCACCATTGTGGAAAGATAACTCTCCACTGGCAGAATATTTCACTGTTATTTAAACTCCAATTCAGTTAATTTACAACAGGAACCTCAATGGCCTGAAGTACTTCCATTTCATCGGATGACCTGTGCAGTGTGACGAATGCAACAATGTGGCAGTTTTCCGCAACCCACCAGCCGTCTTCAGCAGGCATTTCAAAGCTGTACTGACGACTGACAGAAGGTTCGGACGTAATACTTTGGGGAAGGACATCTCCGAAAACATCAGAGAGTACTGCTCGCATAGTGAAGTTGTGTACATAGTCCTCGATCACACCATCCTGGCTCAACTGTGCATCGACGATGCCTGATTCTGTAAGGTAAACAGTCAGTCGGAGGTCGCCTTCCACTATGGATTTTGCAGCGACATCAATCTCCAACTCCAAATTTCTGCTCTCTTGATCAAAGTTGACTTCTGCCTCAATCAACAACTCACTAGGCCCATCCAATTGTTCAGCCACACGACCTGACCATGAGCCTACGTTGGCAATAGCCCTGTACTGTTCCCCGGAAAACATCTTTCTGTTTATAGAGGCAGCGGGTTTGCCGAGGTAAAGACCCAGGAAATTATCTATTTCTTGCGCCTCTTGAGATCGAAAGTCATATTTGCTGTTTTCACGTGGTGCCCCCAAAAAATTCGAATGTATGGCCACGATGGCAACATTGTCCCCAAATCGATTTTTGATGCTTTGAAGTTCAGATCCTCCGGCAGGGCAATTTGGACAGCTCGCACCGGTGAGTTCCTCTATAAGCACTACGCGGTCCGTGTCGGGTGGAACAAAATCGGGAATAGTGACCCCTTCTTCCTCACAGGCACTAAAAAAAAGCATGGCAAAAAGTACAAAAGTAATCCCTGTTCTATTCATTATTGATATTTTTTATTCATTCAACTAGCCGATTGATGACCGAATTTTCTAGAAATTGGAAATTACGGAAAATCTCATACCACTGAAGGCAGGTTCGAGTCTGCAAATACCTCCGGTGCAGACAACTCCTTCTACCTGCTTAATGTAACTGAGTGAAAACCTGTTTGCTCCGGTGTTGTAAACTACCGACATGGTCGGATAAAGCAATTTGTCCGTCATGGTCGGATCAATGTTGTACATGGCAGAAGCGGAAAAAATCCACCTGGGCGATACACTGTACTCAGCCAGGAAAAATATCCAACTTCCGAAATCCTCATCCGTACTCATGTATTGTGCCTCAAGCTTGAGTGAATTTCTGGGTGTAAAACGGTATAAAAACTCAGCGTAGGGAGTGATGGTATTCACCATGGGTACTCCCGGTTTTCCTTCAAAAAGGTCTTGATCGTATTCCTGCCTTTGAATACCGACAGTGGCTACCCACTGACGCTGGTAGCGGTACCGGGCCTCCAACAGCATTTCGCGGTAGAGCAAGTCACCGTCCAGATTGGTGATGTTGGAAAAATTCCCATTGAAACTCCACTGTCTGTTCGGTGAGTATCTGACATCAGCCTGAAATGCATACTCTCCGAGTTCCTGGGTGGCGGGCACATATCGGCTCGTCAACCGATAGGTATTTTGGCGACTCATCGGAGGCAGGAAATTGATCTGTCCAAAATTGAGTTCCAATTGCGGATCGGTTCTGAAGGAAAAGTTATCCGTTCGCTTGCCCTCCAGGGTTATACCCCAACCGGAACGGGAATAGGACAAGGAGGTGTAAAATACACTTCCACTGCTCTTTATCAAACTGCCCTGAATCTTTCCTCCCAAAC
>SKLY01000049.1 GCA_007121335.1 Saprospiraceae bacterium
ATCGTCTATTTCATCTGCTTCTATGCTGGCGTTGCCCGCTGCGTCCAAATATAAATCCATACCCTGGCAGACTGCATTTGGCGGAACTGTATCTAATACCATAATCGTGGCTGTGCAGCTTGAACTGTTTTGACTGCTGTCGCGCACCGTCAATGTGACTGCATTTTCACCCAGCTCACTACAATTAAAATCCGTTTGATCCAACCACATACTGTCAATCCCGCAGGCATCTGCGGATCCATTGTCAATGTCATCAACTTCTATCATTGCATGGCCCATCGAATCCAGATATAGGTTTAAATTCTGGCATTCCGCAGCCGGGGGTATCGTATCCATTACCATGACATTTGCTGAGCAGCTTGAGGTGTTTTGGCTGTTGTCGCGTACTGTCAGGGTTACTGTGTTGCTGCCCAGGTGTGAACAGGTAAATTCGGTCTGATCCAACCACATACTGTCTATTCCGCAGGCATCACTCGAATTTTCGTCTATTTGCTCCACTTCTATGTTCGCTCCCCCCGATAAATCCAGATAAACAGTTATATCCTGACAATCTGCAACAGGTGCTACAGTGTCATAAACAGTCACGGTCACCATACAAGAGGTCGTTCGCAAACTGACCTCATCAATTATGTCCACATTTAGCACATCCATTCCTATCTGGTTGCAATCATAAAAAAGTGAGTCCTGGCCATTAACCAGTCCGGTCAAATTTCCACAGGAATCAACCGCTTCAAAAAGCGATTGGATCGGAATCCCAACTTCCCCATTTTCATCCAGATAGACATTGACGTCGGGGCAGCTTACCTCAGGTAATGTGGCATTGCCCTGAAACTCATAAGCGCCAAGATCCACGATGGCTGAGTCTGCTAAAGTGGCATTGTGAAAACGATCATTCCCGGCCAAATCCAGGCTATCCGCAAAACTGAAGGCATTGTTATTACCCGCATCTATAGCCGGAGAGCAGGCCGTAAGCTGAAGATCACCTCCTGTGGCGGGCACACTGTCCAGGTCGATGTCCTCTACAAATAAGGGGTCAGCGTCGATGTTGTTACCCGCATCAGTGCCTATGTCACTAATCCAGTTTCCACTTCCATCAAGTGAATTGGCTATAAGACTGTAGCTGAATTCCGGATTTGAATTGTCATTGTCAACAGAAGCTGAAACTGAAGAAGTTTCTCCATTGGCTGAATTGTTCCAGATAATACTGCTAGTAACGATCGGAGAAGAATTAATACTATTGTACATCCCCCCGCCGTTCTCATTAGCCGTATTCCCAGAAAAGGTGCTATTCGTGATCGTCGGAGTAGAATTTGAAATATTGTACATCCCGCCGCCTTCAATAGCCGTATTACCAGAAATTGTACTGTTCGTTACCGTGGGAGAGGAATTATCCTCATTGTAAATCCCACCTCCCGCAAATCCAACCAAATTGCTGAAAATCGTACTGTTCTTTATCTTGGGAGAGGAATTATCAAAATTGTACATCCCGCCGCCAAAAGTGCGAGCCGTATTCCCTGAAAAGGTAATGTTTATTACCTCAGGGGAGGAATTACCAAAATTGGACATTCCCCCACCAATTGCACCAGCAGTATTCCCTGAAAAGTTGCTGTTCGATACCGTGGGGGAAGAATTATTAATATTGTACAACCCACCGCCAATTGCATCAGCCATATTCCCCGAAAAGGTGCAGTTATTGATCATGGGGGAGCCGTTGTTGTTGTACATTCCCCCACCTGATCTGTTGGGATTAATGGCATTCCCTGTAGTGGCGTCTGCATTTCCTGCTGTAATGGTAAAGCCATCGATCACGGCAGTGCTGTCAGTCCCCGACCCGGTCACAACGGTATAGCTGTTCTCATCAAGGCTATCACTTTGGTTAATATCACCGCTGAGAATGGTTTCATACGCATTCCAGTTTCTGTCAGCTAAATCAGGTGTGCCTGAAGAAGGAAATCCTCCTAATATTTCCACATTGTTGCACAACACAAAAGATACTTCTCTGTCTCCATCATCCACCAGCAGACCATCATCCGGGTAGTAGGTACCCTCCGCAACCCAAATTTGTGTAACCTCCGGGCACTCGCAGGCTATTTCCAATGCATTTTGTACGGATGGAGTGGCATTGTCCCAGGAAGACCCATCGTTGAGCCCCGAGCCCCCTTCTTTTACATACACTATGGAGTCATCCGGGCACTCGAGACCACATTCGGTTCCGTAATATTCGTAGGCCCCGATATCTATGGTGTCGTTGTTTACTCGGAGGTTACCCACCAAATCATACGATGGCAAGTCAAGCCCACTGGTGTCAGGAGTTCCTCCCTGCCTGGCAGGAGAACAAGCCCTCACGGATAAATCCCCTTCGATGGTGGGGATTAAAGAAGTGTCCACCGGGGTTTGAAATAGCGGATCGGAATCCATGTTTCCTCCCAGATCGGGTCCCAGTTCACTTCTCCAATCGGAACCACTACCGTTGGAGTATTGGATAATGTTGTTTTGGAAGCCGGTTATCGGCTGGCCGGTGGGATTCGGCTCAAATATATCAACTTTAATTGCTTTGTGCAATGAGTCTGAAACATCACTCATTTGATTGTTCCAGCTTACCGAGTTTTTCATGCTAAAAAGGTCATATTCGTCCCCCCAGTACCAAACATATAGTCCACTGCCCGAGGTACTATTTACTGAATTGCCGGAAATAGTAGAATTAAAGATGCTCACTCGAGATCGACGTATATAAATCCCACCTCCGTAGGATTCCGCCACATTTCCTGAAACTTGGCATCCTTTTACATTCATATTTATCCAATGAACATGGCTACTGAGATGAAATCCCCCACCGCGATCTGCGGAATTGCCCCTGATTGTGGAGTTGGTAATATTCCCGGTAAAGTTAAACATCACGCCGCCCCCGTTATTTTGAGCATTGTTTTTTTCTATTACACAGTTTTCAATCATTATATCAGCACCGGTTGCAAAGCCCAATCCCCCACCGCTCCCGCTAGATATATGTAATCCAATAGACGGACCGGGATTTGCAGTGTTTTCCGAAAAAATTGAGTTTTTTATAATATACGTATGGTGTTGGTAATTGGAAGCTAATCCACCACCCACGCCATTGGTAGTGTTTCTTGTAACTGTGCTTGAGTCCATTTTCAAACCGGAGCGAACTCCTATCCCCCCGCCGTGGCCCCAATTGGTTCTGTTGCTATCCAAAGAAACTTGAGATATTCTAAGCTTGCCATCCCCTTCGAAATACAATCCACCACCAAACTCTTCAGAGGTATTGTTGAAAAAATGGTTTTTCTCAAGTTTCAGGGTATCAGAGGACGATTCCAGAATTCCGGCCATTCCTCCGCCCTTTACTGCTTCATTTTCAATAAATTCACAGTCGAGAATGGTTAATCCAGGACTATTTTGTGCTGACAAAAACACTCCCCCTCCGTAAACCTCAGCCTTGTTTCTGTAGAAAATACAGTTGCTGATTACCGGACTTCCATTGCCGATATAACCACCACCTCCGCTCTTACTTGAAGAATTATCTTCTCCGGTTTCACCTGCGGCATTGCCCATTGTGATTACAAAACCATCCAAAAGGGCGCTCGAATCTGCCTGAGAGCCATTTACTACAGTATAAGCATTTCCAGTGTAATCCCCACTTTGATTGATGTCACCGCTCAATATGGTTTTATTTGTACTAAAATCCCGGTCTTCAGAATTGGTTTCACTCCCATCAAATCCTCCAAGAACCTTCACACTGTCACACAATTCGAATGAGAATCTAGGGTCATCCTCAATGCCCAAACCACCTTCGTCAGGGAAGTAAGTGCCACCGGCTACCCAAATCTCATCCACTTCCTCGCAGAAACAGGCATTTATCAATGCCACTTGCAAATTTGAAAAAGCAGTGGACCAACTGAGTCCATCTTCTGTCCCTGAAACATTGGATGAATCTACGTAAATAACACCTTCGGGGAATTCCCCGGAGCAAAACTCCAACTGTACTTCGTATGCACCGAGATCTACTTTGGGTTCCGGGGTGCCTGTCGCATTAAATATCCTTTGTTCTCCTGCTGCATCCAGGGAGTCACCTGCTTGCAACACACTGTTATCACCGATATCGATAGCCGGCGAGGCGGCAAGCAATCTGAAATCACCCTGGGTAGTGGGCACATCATCCAATACAACGGACTCAAAAAACAGCGGGTCCGTATTCATGACCGTTCCACTGGCGCTGTAATTGGCGACTATGGAATTATGAATTGAAATCGAAGCACCATCGAGCAACTGGTAAGAGGCGCGGGACGTCGATGTACTGCCATTGACTTCGTTGTTCCAAATGATACTGTTGTACAGGTTTAGATCAGAATTCCTTACATAAACAGGGCTGCGGTTATGATGTATATCAGATGTAGAATTACCTGTAAGGGTAGAATTGATCAAATCAAGGTTGGAATTACCCTCCATATAAATGGCAGCGCCAAGAGTATTTTGGTTTCCGGAAAACACGGAACTTACGACTCTCCCGGATGAATTATCCAGGTAGATTGAAGTCTCTCCTGATGCTCCCTTAAACTGAGAGTTTCTGACTATGAAGTTTTCTGAATCTCTGAAAGCGAACAACCCCCTCCAATTACCACTTACCAAAGGCTGACTAATTAAACAAAACTCAATGATTGGGCTTGATTTATAACTAAAAATCATAGAACCATAATCCGAATTTTTTAGGTTTTCAAATTTGCACTTCCTGATATTGACATTGCTATGAAAAGCGTAAATCCCGCCCCCTTGAACAAAATGAGCATTTCTCCAAAGCCTGAATGTCGGTAGGTGATGATAGGAATCCGATATGGTAAATCCATCTATAATTGCTGTACTGTCGTTATCGTAACTGTAAACTACAGTATGGGAAAAGTAAGTACTGGAACCAGATTGATTGTTATCCCCACTTAATACGGATGGATTATCTTCCCAGCTACGCTCCTCGAGCGTGGATTCATCACCCTTAAAACCACCGTACAGAGCCAAATCGTTTATGGGTCGAAAAGATCTATATATATCCTGTGGTTCTGCAGACCCCGCATTTGTTTCCGAAGCATAATAGGTACCTTCGGCAACCCAAACCTGATTGGCATCTTCACAACTGCAAGCAATAGACTGCCCCTCCTGGACTGTGGGAGCAGCATTCTCCCAGGAGCTTCCATTCTGAGTACCGCTTCCCCCTTCGACGACATAAACTACCTCGCTACCGGGGGATAGCGGGCAATCGAATGCCGGCAATTCATGGGCTCCAATATCTATTTGCCCTTTGGCAATTCTGGGATTGCCATTAAAATCATGAGTGGGAAGTGTGACACCGGGAATATCCGTAGTCCCGGCGCCAATCAGCGGAGAACAGGCGGTGGGTTGGCTTTCTATACATTTGTGATCTTCAAGACTGAATGCTCCTATATTAATCCCACTGGATCCGGTCAATAATGGATCTGCATCAATATTGTTACCCCCATCGGTTCCAAAACTACTATTCCAGTTTGCACCACTACCTCCGGAAAAGGGAACCAAACTGTGGGAAATTTCTGATGTTGAACTGTCGCGATTGGCAACTACAAATCTCGGGTCATAAAAAGAATAATCCGGACTTCCCCAGTTGTCCCTAAAAACAGTATTGATAATTTCCGCTTCTGATGAATTCCGATTGAGTATAGCAGATGCTCTTCTGGAATTTAAACATACGTTACCGAAGAAGGTGCAGTTAATAATGCTAACCTTACTGTTGTTATTGATCAGTCCTGCTGCCCGGTAGGCACCACTATCACGGCCACAAAGGTTTATAGAGAATTCACAGCCGATTAATTTTAATTCAGAATTTAAGTTCACCATCCCGGGGGCATTGGCTGCTCCAAATGATGACGAGCTGCCACCCCTGGTAAATCTACTGTTAACCATCGAGCCCTTTACATTGTCAAGATACGCATTCCCACCGGTTCCCTCTATCCTGTTACTATCCAAAATAGTCTGATGAACAAGTACAGAATCACAATTTTCTAAGTAAATTCCTCCCCCATCAATTGCCTTGTTGTTATGAATCAACAAACTGTCCAAAAACAACAGGGAAGCATTGGTGGCAAAAACTCCTCCACCGCTTGTATTGTCGGAAGACCCATTTTCAACAATCCGTGAATTGCTTACTTCAAGCTTGCCATTTTTACTGAATATTCCCGCCCCATAGCCGGATTGGTTATCTACAATGTTACAATTCCTAACTGTTAGTTCACCACCTGAGTGAAAAATTCCACCACCGGAAGAACCTGAATTACCAACATCAAGTGTATCGTCTGCATTGCCATATTCGATGGTAAAGCCATCAATCAGGGGGGAAGCGTTCGAATCAACTGCTGCAACTACTGAATAAGCATTTCCGATTAAATCACCCGACTGGTTGATGTCGCCGCTGAGGATGGTTTCATAGGTATTCCAGTCTCTATAGGTCAGGTCAGGGGTGCCGGAGGAAGGGAATCCTCCCAGAATTTCCACATTGCCGCACAACACAAATGAAGCGTCTCTATCTGCAGTATCTACAAGCACTCCATCATCCGGGTAGTAAGTGCCCTCTGCAACCCAAATTTGCACAACTTCCGGGCAATCACAGGCTACTTCAAGTGCATTTTGAACAGAAGATCTGGCGTCCTCCCATGAGGACCCATTTTTAAGGCCTGATCCCCCTTCTTTTACATAAACTATTGAGTCAGCCGGGCATTCGAGGCCACAGTCTGGCCCGTAATATTCGTAGGCCCCTATATCTATGGTATCGTTGTTTACTCGTGGGTTTCCCACCAAATCATATGATGGCAGCTCAAGCCCACTGGTGTCAGGAGTTCCTCCCTGTCTGGCAGGAGAACAGCTCTCCAGGGATAAATCACCCTCAATGGTGGGGATTAAAGAAGTATCCACCGGGGTTTGAAACAGCGGATCGGAATCCAGGTTTCCTCCCAAATCGGGTCCTATATCACTTCTCCAATTGGAACCACTTCCGTTGGAATATTGAATGATGTTGTTTTGGAAGCCGGTTACCGGCTGGCCGTTTGGATTCGGGTCTATAGTTGTCAAAACAAAAGATGCATCTAAAGAATCCGAAATGTTGTCAGATTTATTATTCCATACAATGGTATTTTTCATGCTGAAACGATCCACTTCCTCACCCCAGTAAAAGACAAAAACCCCTCCACCGGCATTGGCGTTGTTATTACCTGTATAGGGAGCAGAATTCCCGGTGATTGATGAATTCAGTATGTGCAGGGCTGGAAAGCTGCCATATATTCCACCACCTGCCAATCCTGACTGGTTTCCCGAAATATGGCAGCTTTTGATATTAACAACCGCAGCAGGAACAGCGGTAGATCCCCTCGCCCAAATACCCCCACCTGCACTTTCTGAGGAATTTCCCCTGACCTTAGAATTTATGATGTCTCCGCTCCAACGAAAATAAACTCCTCCTCCATCTCGATCCGAACTGTTGCCCTCAATGATGCAATTTTCTATGCGGTTAGTTGAACCGTCGCTAAAGACAATTCCTCCACCACTGCCAGAAGGAATATTTGGGAAAAGTGTACCAATATTGGCTGTATTATAGGAAATGGTAGAATTCTTAATTGTATGAGTAGTGAGGTGGTCTTCAAAAAGAATGCCGCCTCCCACCCCGTTGGCCGTGTTGTAGTTGATTGAGATGGAGTCCATTGCTGATGAAACTGAAATGTACATACCGCCGCCATGACCATTCGTTGCGGTATTGCTGTCAGCGGTAATCATTTTAGCCCTAACCAGACCGGAACCTTCGAAGTACATCCCACCTCCTAATTCCACAGAGGTGTTGTTGAAAAAATGACTGTTCTCAAGTTTTAAAGTATCTGAGGACGAATTAAGAATTCCGGCCATTCCTCCGCCCCATTGTGCAGCATTTTCAATAAATTCACTGTCATGCATGGCTAAGAAGGGACCATATTCCAGGGAAACAAACACCCCTCCCCCGTAGGCCTCAGCCTTGTTGTTGTAAAAGTTACAATTACTGATAACCGGGCTTCCATTGTCAATAAAGACACCTCCCCCGCTTTTGTTGGAAGAAAAATTTACTCCGGTTTCACCATTGGCATTGCCCATTGTGACCACAAATCCATCCAAAAGGGCGCTTTTATCTGCCTGGGAGCCATTTACTACAGAATAAGAATTCCCTTCATGATCACCACTTTGATTGATGTCGCCACTCAGTATAGTTTTATTTGTATCAAAATCACGCTCTTCAGAGGTGGTTTCACTCCCATCAAATCCTCCCAGGACCTTCACACTGTCACACAATTCAAATGAGAATCTAGGGTCATTTTCAATGCCCAAACCACCTTCGTCAGGGAAGTAAGTGCCACCGGCTACCCAAATTTCTTCCACTTCCTCGCAGAAACAGGCATTTATCAATGCCACTTGCAAGTTTGAAAAAGCAGTGGACCAACTGAGTCCATCTTCTGTCCCTGAAACATTGGATGAATCTACGTAAATTACACCTTCGGGGAATTCACCGGAGCAAAACTCCAACTGAACTTCGTATGCACCGAGATCTACCTTGGGTTCCTGGGTGCCAGTCGCATTAAATTTCCTTTGTTCTCCGGCAACATCCAGGGAATCGCCGGCTTGCAACACACTGTTATCACCCACATCGATAGCCGGAGAGGCGGCAAGCAGTCTCAAATCACCCTGGGTAGTGGGCACATCACCCAATACAACGGACTCAAAAAACAGCGGATCCGTATTCATAACCGTTCCTGTGTCGATGGTATTGGCGACTATGGAATTATGAATTGAAATCGAAGCACCATCGCGCAACTGATAAGACGCACGGGACGATGAGGTACTCCCATTCACTTCGTTGTTCCAAATGATGCTGTTGTAAACGTCCAGATCAGATTCCCAAAGATAAACCGGGCTTCGGTCCTCCCATTGATAAGATGTTGAATTGCCAGAAATAGTGGAGTTGATCAATTCTGCACTGGAGTTTCTAGAAAGATATAAGGCAGCACCAACAGTGTTTTGATTCCCGGAAAACACGGAACTAATAATCCTACCGGATGAATGGCGGGTAAAAATGGACATCTCCCCTGAGGAACCTATAAACCGGGAGCCTCTGACCGTGAAGTTTTCAGAATTAAAAAAAGTCAAAAGTCCATCCCCCGGAGCACCATCTGGCGCACTAAATATACAAAACTCAATGATCGGGCTAGACTTATAATTGAATATTTGTGAACCAAACGCCCAGATATTCAGATTTTCAAATTTGCATCTCCTGATATTTACATTGCTCTGCAGAGTGTAAATCCCTCCTCCGTACACAAAATGGGTGTTTTCCCAAAACCTCAATGCCGCCTCGTGATGATATGAATCAGATATGGTAAAGC
>SKLY01000092.1 GCA_007121335.1 Saprospiraceae bacterium
CGCAGAGGTCGCGAAGATCGCGGAGAATACGCAGAGAAAAGCTTAGCGATTTCCTTTGCGTGCTCTGAGTCCTCGGCGGTGAGTAAATGGGAAGTTAAAGAATCACCGTAAAACCCGCCAGGTTACCACCGAATTGCTATTCGCCAGAGAAATCCCCAAAAACCAACAATCCCCACGAATAAATAAACTGCCGACTACATCATGGTAGCGGCCTCGCAAACAACTCACCAAATCACAGACTCACTAATTCACAACTGAAAACAGCCTGCCCCCAAAGCTTTGGTGGGCCATCAACCCGCCTAAAGGCTTACTATCGCCTCAGCTGCTCGATCACTCGCTCCAGGTCCGCCCAGCTTTTCGCGTAGCTCTTTGTAGCCTGCTTTTTGACGCTCTTGCTCTTCCGGGGTGTTTAAGAGTTCCACTGCCTGGATGAGCTTTTTTTCGTTCACATCGGATTGGATGAGTTCCTCCACCAGTTTGTATCCGAGGATGAGATTTACCAGGGAAATATAGGGTACTTTGACCACCCTTTTTGCAATAAAGAATGAGACAGGGTTGCCTTTGTAAATCACAGTTTGGGGGACATTTAACAGAGCGGCTTCCAGGGTGCTGGTACCGGATTTTACCAGAGCTGCTTCCGAGTGGGACAACAGATCGTGTTGGCGTCCGGTAAACCTCTTCACATTGGCTCCATTGTTCAGATATTGATCGTAAAGCTCCGGGGAGTTGCGCAATTGGTCCGATACAGACAGGCCGAATTGCGTGCCGGGGTATTTTTGAAAAACCGCGGACACCGGAGGTAAGATGTAGTTGACCTCCTGCCTTCTGCTGCCCGGAAAAATGCCGAACAGCTTTTCTGAGGGATCAAATCCGTCGGCATTGGCTTTAAAAGTTTCAAAGTGGTCCATCAGGGGGTGGCCGATAAATTTGGCCTGGACCACGCCCTTTTCCTTGAAATAGTCCTCTTCAAAAGGGAGTATGGTGAGGAGCAGATCGCAATGTCTGCGGATTTTTTTAACCCTGTTTTCCTTCCAGGCCCAGACCTGTGGCGCGATGTAATACACCACTTTCATCTTCTTCTTGTGCGCCCACTCTGCTATCCGCAAGTTGAATCCCGGATAATCGACCAGAATCAGATAATCCGGGGAAAATTTTGCAATGTCGCGTTTGGCCAGCCTCAGATTTTTTAAAATGGTTCTGATATTGACCGCCACTTCCCAGAACCCCATAAAAGCGAGGTCATCGATGTGACGGACGGGGTCTCCATCAACTACCTCTTTCATTCTGTCTCCACCCCAGTATCTGAACTCAGCGCTGCTGTCCAGTTTTTTCAGGGATTTCATAAGGTAAGCAGCGTGTTGGTCACCGGAAGATTCGCCGGCTATGAGGTAGTATTTCATTTATCAGTGGTTAACAAGGGCCTTTCGGCTGGTGTTTTATTCGGAAATAAAGGCTGGAGGTATTCCCGGAAGCAGTAAAACTGCCCGGAACAATTTGATCACCCGCTGAAAAGACCCGGCAAATAAAAGTAAATCCACAAACCCACGTAGATCAACATGGGGAAGGTGATGCCCCTGATTGCATTGGTCATGTAGTTTTTCTTAAAATAATTTGCGGGAAAGATCAACAAGCAGATGGCGACCAGAGCCAGTGTTCGCTCCCGGAAATTAGGTGACAACCCCTGGTCTGAAATCACGCCCCAGCCATCCAAATAGTCGTAAAGCATTAGCAAAATGGCGTAACCCACAAAAGGAACCACTATTCCCGCTACCAGCCCTTTCCAGTATCTGTCTGCAGGTGGTTTTTTCGGCAATGGTTTTCTGATATGGTCCATAATGTTATACGGTTTTAGTTTATAAGCAAATTCAATGGTCGTTGCTTTTCGCAACGTATTCCTCCAATTGCGCATTGGATTTGATGGCGGGGTAGCGGGTGAGGTCGTGCCATGAGGGAACCACGGAGACATATCCGTTTGTGAGTGCAAAAATGTCGGTATCGGGGCCGTTATCATCCACAATGAAATTGCCCGTCAACCAAAAGTACCGCTGCTTTCTGGGATCCAATCCCTCAGAAAATTCTTCCACCCATCGACCCTCCGCCTGCCGGCAGACTTTCACTCCCTTTATTTGATCTAACGGTATTTTGGGTATATTAACGTTGAGCAGCTTACAATCTGATAAGCCGTTTTCCAGAACATACGAAATGATTAATTTGGCGTAGTGAACGGATGCCTTAAAGTCGGCTTCAAACGAATAGTCCAAAAGGGAAAATCCAATCGAAGGTATGCCCTCCAGGGATGCCTCCAGTGCCGCGGATACAGTACCGGAATAAATGATATTTACAGAGGCATTGCTTCCGTGGTTTATTCCGCTTATGCACAGAGCCACCTCTCTGTCCTTGAGTAAAACGTGTTTGGCGAGTTTTACGCAGTCAACCGGTGTTCCCGAGCATTCGTAGGCCTCCACATCGGGGCCGAATGCATCTACTTTATTGAGCCTGAGAGGCACACTCATGGTTACGGCATGACCCTTGGCCGATTGGGGGGAATCCGGTGCAACTACCAACAGTTCGCCCAATTCTTTGGCTGCATTTACCAGATTTTTGATGCCCGGGGCAAACATGCCGTCGTCATTGGTGACCAGAATCAGTGGTTTTTTACTCATAACTGCATTGTTTTATATTGTTGAACTTGCTTCATTTCGAAGAAAGAGAAATCCCTTTTGTTGTATGAATCAACGCACCACGGTCCGCGGAATGGCCGATGGCAGTCTGCTTAGCATTTCATTGTTCAGCAAATTGACCGATTCGGTAAAAGAGCTCACCCTGATTACACTGTTTTTTTGACGTCCTACCAATACCACCTCGTCACCTAACTCTACTTCCGGTATGTTGGAGACATCCACCATGAAAAGATTCATATTGATAAGTCCTGTGATGGGCGCCTTTTTTCCGTGAATGAGTACGTGACCCCGGTTTGATTGTGCTCTGGGGTAGCCGTTGGAATAGCCTAGTGGCATGACGGCGATTCGCATATCCTGCTGTGCCTGAAAGGCGGTTCCATATCCGATAAATTCACCCCTGGGAACGTCCCTCAAATCCATGATATCGGTTTTCCAGGTGATAATTCTTTTCAGTGCTCTATCGGAGGACTTGTTAACCTCGTCCAGGTGGTGGTAATAAACATCCGGTGAGGGCCAAAACCCGTATTGAATGACTCCGGCTCTGACCATGTTATAACGCATTTCGGGATAAACCAGAGAGCCCGCAGAAGATGCCAGGTGGATGTAATTGGGCAGCATTTTCCGCGATTTACACAGCTTTATAAATTCCTTAAACCGCTTGTGTTGAAGATCGATCTTGAATTTATTGGAATCGCTTTCCGCACCACCGAGGTGAGAGCACAGACCCTCGAATTGTATAAGACTGCGGTTGCGTTTAATAAAGGTGAGTGCCTTTCCAAAGTCTTCTTTAGGCAGGCCGGTGCGATTGGCCCCCGTTTCGACCTCCAGGTGAATGATTGCTTTCTTCCCGAGAGCTTTGGCGATGTTTTTGACCTTGGGAAGACGGTCGTAATTGAATATGTAGAACTCTATCTCATTTTCAATGGCCCAGGCGATATCCACATCGTACAAAATACCCATAATCATCACCGAGGATGAACTGTTTTTACAGGCAATGACTTCGTTGGCTTCGTGAGCTGATGCCACTGAAAAATGTCTGACGCCTGCTTTTTCAGCCATGATGACGAAAGGATCGATGCCGTGCCCGTAGGCGTTGGCTTTTACCACAGAAGAGAGTCGCACCTTGGGACCAATCTTTTTTCTGATAAAATTTATATTGCTGGTCAGTGCTTTCTGACTCAACTCAATTCTGGAGGAGTGTCTTACCATATCTTAGGAATATCGGACCATATATATTTTTTACCCCAACTCTCCGATGCGAGTTGTCTGACGCGATTAATTTCCGCGGCCTGCACTTTCCTGACCCCGCGTACATGGTCCACGGGATGAAAGTGAAAGGCGTATATCCTGGATGCCAGCTCGTGAAATGGAAGGGAAGATTCTCCGGCTTCTTCTCCGTTTCCGAAAACTGTAGGACGGATTTCCTGGCCCCAATTTTGACGACCCTCGTTATTGGGATTGAGAAAATAGGCCCGCATTTCGCCTTCTTCATTTTCGCCGATGCGCAAAAGAGAAATGGCGTGAAAACCCAACATTTCACCTTGTGCACTGGTAATGAAAATGCCAATAGGACAGGGATAAGTCATCTGCTTGCCCCCGTTGTACTCCGGATGAAAGGACGAGTAATACAAGCGGGTGAACCCCTCGTAATCCATGATTGAGTTGCTCAGGTAGTTGTAAGCGGAAGCAAAACCGACCTGTATCCAATGCCCGTATAGTGAGGGGTTGACCCATTTGTGGGGGTCCTCACCCCGACCTGAAGCCAGTCGCATCATCTCGTTGTATATCTTATCCAGATGGGGTACCAGTACAGCGGAAACCACATCCAATTCCATATCCAGTTTGTCCACCAATCCCTTGCCGAGTTTATTGGAATTCAACTCTGAATTTTCAAATCGCATGATGAGTTTGTTCTGAGTAGCCACAGTGATCACCATGTCGATCAGCTTGGCAGGAGCATGCCGGCTCCAAAGACTGATCCCGCGAGCGGATTGACAGGTGGGATTGTTGCCCTGTCCCACTCCGAGGGGCTGCCCGAGTATTCGCACGATACCGCTGAGCAAGTGGGGCAGTGGTTCTTCATTTTGTGCGGAATCGTCCAGCGATTTTATTATTTGGCGACCCACCACCGGGTGGACCTTGATGCCGCGCATGTTGTTCAAACCTGCCAGAACGGCCTTTCTGGATAGCAGGGTTTTGTTTAGTAGTCTCGACAGTCCGTAGATGGATTGCGGACTGTGCGTCATGGCCACTTCCTTTGAGAATTTTAATAGCCACTCCCTGTGTGTTTCCCATTCAGCGCGTCCCGCAGGACTCAATGCCAGACAATCTCCCACCAGTTCCCGCTCATCCTCACTTCCAATGACATGAGCCAGGAGTGGCAGGTGACAGGGGCTTACCAGTCCGGTTTGCTCCATAGCCTGGCCCATTGTTTTGCACTCCTTTATTATGTCTGTATGAGACAGCTTTTTTATCTCGGAGGCATAGGTTTTTGGATCGGGGTACTTTTCGGAAAAGGGACTCGGGTGAAAAACAGCATCGACAAAAAACTGCAGCTCCCTGTCCGATTCACTGCCGGAGGAAATATCAATGCGGTCTTTGATCAATTTAATGAGATCCTTGGTTTTCCGGGTTTCCACAGGACGCTGCGCACAGATCATTTTGATCTCTTCACTCAGTCTCTCTTTGATGCCATTCAGCGGCAGGTGATCCATCATGTAGGTAAAAAGGGCAAAGACCTTCTTGACCTCTCTGCTTCTCAATCTGGCCCGGGCTTCTTCTCTGAGGGTCCCAAGTGCAAAGTCCAGATTTTGAACCAGCACATCTTCTAAAAAGGATGTAGCCTGCTCTTTGGTAAATCCAGACATCTGATATTCTCCGAGTGAAACTGCAAGTAATCTAAGTTCGCTGATTACTTCCATGGTGCTGGTGGGAGGACCTGCCAGTAGCGTTCCCCTGACAAGAGAGGGAACCAGGGTGGAGGGAGTTTCCCAGTTGGTGCCTTCAAAAATGCCGGCACTATCCAGTTCTCCCGATATTTTATAGAGCGTTTCAATGCCCTCGCGGCTTACTACAAGGCGCTCCATCTTACTCACCAGCTTCATAGCCTTTTCCTGTTTGGTCAGGCTTGATGAATCTGCCAGTTCGTCTATTCCTCTGCGAAAAATATTGTTTTCTCTCTCTGCGATTGCTTCCATAAATTTTATTAGGCTCCAAAGATATAAACTGTACGGTTTCAGTCAATACCAAATGGCGTTCTTTGTGTGAAAATTAACCTTTATTAGATACTGCTCAGACTTTTGAACAGGGGCTGAACTCCGTAGTTTCTCGTGTATAAATCCCTGATAATGAAAAACCGGGAGACAGTGTAATTCACTATCTCCCAGCTTTGTGTACTTTGAGGAATCTTTTTTTCCCTCTATATAAAATCGCTTTCTCTTCTTCCTAAAAATAATCTGTTCAATGATAGAAGTCAACAGTTTGGTAGTGTTCCAGCAGTCCGCGCATGCGCTCAGCATCTTCTCCGCGGAAATTGATGGTTCCGAAGTGATTGCCGAATCCCTCTCTGTCTCCCAATTTTTGACCTGAAAGAGGCGGTACCAGGGTGTGGTCTTCAAAATAGGGATCTTCGTGCAACTCCTCGGGTACAATTAGTTCCGAGATTTTTTTCTTTTGCGGATAGATCATCACATTGCCATTGTAAATTCCGGGATGCTCCTGGTCATTGGGGAATATTTCGTTGAGTTCTTCCCCTGTGAGCGATGGATCATGTATGAGCACAAAGGCTGCCAGTGCATCAAATCCATAGGACTTGGTTACCAGTTCGAGAATGTGGCCACCGGGTATCCGGCAGGCAGTCTCTCCAAACTTGAGTTCGTCCTTTTCAGTGAGGAACCACTCCGGGTGGATCATTCCATACTCGATTCCAAAAATATCTACCAGTTGTTGCACGTGGTCGTGAATCAATTTGCGCCTGGCCTGCAATTCAGGTCCCGCCGGGACGAAATTGGAGTATCCGAGTTTAACGTATTCGGTGATGTTCAAAAAGCGGACTTTACCTCCGTGGATGTAAGCCTCGCATGAAAACTCCTTACCGGAGAGGTGACTTTCAGCCAAACATGGGAAGTCCTCCTCCTGCAACTTCTTTATGATGTCTTCCTTTGACCGGAGTAATTTGTGTCCCACAGTACCTGCAGCGGAGAATGGCTTGATATGAACCCAACTGTCTTCCTCACCGGCAAGTTGAAGGTTTGCCTCGTTCAATCTGTCCATGAACTGCTCGACCTGTCTTGGGTTGTGCACCTCTTCAAACAAACCGACCTTCAAACCACCTATCAGCGCTTTTCGCTTCATCATGGCTTTGTTTCGAAAGAGCATGGCGCGGTTTAAAACCCTTGGATCATCCCTGTAGATTGAATTCAGAGCCCCCGCCCATTCCACAGTTTCTTCGTAAAGAGGTACTGCCACATCGGCTCCAAAGGGCTTCAATTTTTCAAAGAGGTCAATGGAGTTGGATGTGTCACTCCAGGTGTCGAGTTTGTAGGATACAAAGGGAATTTCCTGTTCTTTTGCGATGGGTTCAAATTCCGGAAGAGAAACAACCACGAAGGGTTTACCCGTTTTCTGCATACTCTCAATTACCGGTTGGCTCCAACCGATCAGTGCAAAACATTTAGCCATTTTTTATAGTAGTTTTTATTAATGAATGATCGTAAGATAGTAAATTTATTGCAGTAACCAAATGTAAGACGAAAAAATTTTATGATTGGTTTCCGCGCATTCTCTCTATATTATCACACAATAAATTCTTTGTTGTTCAAAAACAATCCATCGAATCATAATTTGCCAATAGATTATGAATTTGTAGTGGTGTTAGAATAGTATTTTGAACCAAAGAGGGGTGGATGGCAGTTTTAATGATTTTAGTACTTTTGCCCATCCTTAGAAAAAAAATATTTCAGATATGGCCAAAAATCTGCTTATTGTTGAGTCTCCTGCCAAAGCTAAAACCATCGAGCGTTTCCTCGGAAAGGATTTCAAAGTAAAATCCAGCTTCGGACATATTAGAGATTTGGACAAGGGAAAAAACAGTGTGGATGTTGAAAAAGGTTTTAAACCCCGCTATGTTGTTAGCCCTGACAAGAAAAAAGTGGTGAGTGAGCTGAAAAAAGAGTTGAAAAACTCAGAGCAGGTCTGGCTCGCAACGGATGAGGACCGCGAAGGAGAGGCCATATCCTGGCACCTGTGCAAGGTCCTAAATCTGGATGAAAATACGACCAATCGTATCGTCTTTCGGGAGATTACCCAAAATGCTATAAAAAAAGCGGTACAAAGCCCCGGACGCCTCGACTTAAATCTGGTGGAAGCGCAACAGGCCCGGAGAATCCTGGACCGGCTAGTGGGATTTGAACTGTCTGAACTCCTCTGGAAAAAAGTGAAGGGCAAATTGTCCGCCGGAAGAGTTCAATCCGTCACTGTTAAGCTCGTGGTTGAAAGGGAGCGTCAGATCAATGAGTTTAAGTCCAAAAACTTCTTCAAACTCATCGGCATTTTCGATGTAGAAGGCCAGAAAGGGGAGAAGGCCAAATTGAAAGCTGAGTTCTCCAGAAGATTGGACGATGAAGACAGTGCCCGAAAAATATTGGAAGCCTGCAAGGATTCTAACTTTTCCATATCATCGATTGAGAAAAAACCCCTGAAGCGAAGACCGGCTCCGCCCTTTACCACGTCCACCCTGCAGCAGGAGGCGAGCCGCAAGTTGGGGTTTTCGGTGAAGCGCACCATGGTTGCCGCCCAAAGGCTCTATGAAGCGGGACATATTACATATATGCGAACGGATTCCACTATTTTGAGTAAAACAGCCATTGCTGCGGCTGCTCAGGAAATAGTATCGACTTTTGGTGACAAGTACCACAAGGCGAGAAATTATTCCGGTAAAAAGAAACTCAGTCAGGAGGCTCACGAAGCCATCAGACCCTCGTATATGGACCGTCATCAGGCGGGCTCGGACAGAGATCAGCAGCGCCTTTACGAACTCATCTGGAAACGGACTATTGCTTCCCAAATGGCCGACGCTGAATTGGAGAAAACCACTGTCAAAATCGATGGAACCAAACTGGAAAAAGATCACTTTCAGGCGACTGGGGAGGTCTTGCTCTTTGATGGTTTTTTAAAGGTGTATATGGAGTCCAAAGATGACGACGACGACGACGAAGAGAAGTCGGGTATATTGCCCCCGCTGACAAAGGGTCAAAACCTCCCGCTCCTCACGGCATCTGCCACTGAGCGATTTACCAGACCCCCGTCCAGGTTTTCTGAAGCCTCTCTGGTTAAAAAGCTGGAGGAGCTCGGTATCGGTCGTCCATCTACCTACGCGCCTACCATCAGTAAAATCATGGAGCCGGACCGCGGTTACGTCATTAAGGATTCCCGGGATGGAGAGGTGAGAAAGTACAAGTTGATTGAGTTGAAGGATGGAAAATTGACCGAAAAAACTGAAACCGAGAAAACCGGTGCGGTCAAAAACAGGCTTTTCCCAACAGATATTGGAATGGTGGTCACAGACTTTCTCGACAAGCATTTCGACGAGATTATGGACTACAGCTTCACGGCGGATATTGAAAAGCAGTTTGATATCATCGCGGAGGGCAAACTCGAACGGGAAAAAATGCTGAAGGATTTCTACAATGATTTTCACAAATTGGTCGAGGAAACGATGGAATCCGCTTCCAGGGAAACCGGAGAGC
>SKLY01000295.1 GCA_007121335.1 Saprospiraceae bacterium
TGAAATAATAAATGTCTCACCGCAATCCATTCCCTGACTTATTACAGTTGCTTTAAAATTGTAATCTTTCTTAATTATCTTGTCATCGTCTTTTTCACATCCAGCAAAAAAGACTCCATGAGTCAAAACTGATAGGGTTATTATTTTTCTCATGATAATTTAAATTTATTTATGTTCTGTCAATAGTGCTGTAAAAACTTTTCTAGGGGTTGCGTCTTATGCTGAACGCTCCGATTAGGGAGTAAATACGAGGTTGTTTTTGAATGTTTCATATCAATGTTCTCTATTGTGCCACACATCAAAGTTCCTAATAAATTATTAAATCAAAGTATCATTTGATTAATTCAAGCCAAACATAAGGATTTTTTTCCGGAATAAAGGGAATTTCCAGTGATTTTTTTGGTCAAAAGACGGAAGGCGGCTATAAATTGGCACTGGTTTCGGGTATCCTGGGTCAATTTGCCAGGGGGTCAACATGCTCCGGATTTTTGGAAAGTTTAGATCATGCAATTGTTGGAATGTGGTTATTTTCCGGTAGCTTGTCCTTGATTAGGCGGTATACTTTTGAGTTGAAACTGGCATTCTCCTCTGTACTTCCCCTTTTTTTCTGAATCTTGATTGCTCATGGTTTTCCTGGTTGCTTGATTTTTTTTGGGTTGTTGTTATGCACACGTTTGAATTGCAAACTCTTTGAGCCGAAGTTAATAAGCAATCCGATTTCTAAATTATAGGCTTCCACATAGTTCATTGCTTGTGCCAGATGTACATCTTCTAGGTTTATAACCGCCTTGATTTCTACCATTATTTTTTCTTCTACAAAAAAGTCAACTCGTCGGGTGCCTACATCGTGCCCCTTGTACAGCAAAAGCATTTCCATTTCCCTTTTATAAGCGAGTCCCCGCGTATGCATTTCAATTCCCAAAGCACGTTGATAAACCACCTCCTGGAATCCATTTCCTAAATATCCATGAACCTCCATTGCAGCCCCAATTATCTTATGTGTTAAATCTTCATGCTCCATAAATCAAGCAATCTTTTTTTCCTCAACGATACGCCAAAGTGATAAAGTTCTCCTCACTCAATCAACTTCCTCATAACATATTCAACCGGATCCTTGTCTTTCAATTTAATATTTGGTTTTACGCCATTTTGGTCGATTCTAAAACCGTCTGTGGTGTAGTAGTCTGCTGTCGGGACAAAAAGAGAAAAGCCGCTACTCAATTCGAATCTCTCGCCATTCAACATCGCACCCGCCGTTCTTTCTCCTACAATTGTCGCTCTACCTGTTGTCTTTAGGCCGTGGACAATGGGTTCACAGGTGCTGGCCGTTTGATTGTTGGTAAGGATGAAAAGATTGCCCTTAAAATTTACATCGGAGGGCTGAACTTTCAGGACCAATCCCTTTTCTCTGTTAATTCCCTCAATTATCAAATCGTAATTGGCCTCTGAAAATACCGGCAGTTCATCAAGTTGGTTGCTATCGGGGATAAAATCATTTTCGTTAAACCATTTTTGCGTGAGGAAAAATCCCCCTGTAAGCGGTGTGTCAACTATCCTTCTGGCAAATGCCATTCCCGATTCCACGGTGCCTCCCGTATTATTTCTCAAATCCACGATCAGATTTTTGTAGTCCTTTTCAAAGATCACTGAAAAAACACTGTCCACTTCTGTTGCTGTACCGGAAAAAGAACTAATCGTCAGCAAGGCGGTGCGGTTGTCTTTTTCTTCGAGAGATAAATACTGTTTTGCTTCATTACCGGCAGTTTGACCTGGGGCCGGCTCCATTCTTGTAAGGGCGTAGTGTGAAAAGGGCAGCTCTCTCGCGAAGTAGAAAAATGCGAAAACTAGATCTATGTCATCCTGGAATTTTCCTGCTTTTCCGGTTAGGTCTTTTTCAAAAGATTCCCAATCTCTGGTTTCCAGCACCTCGCGATTATAAATCCTCTTTTTCGTCTCGTCTATCGCTTTTGAAACAATGGACTGATAATCATTCAAGGGGAAGTTTCTGTTTTCCACTTTTTCCCCAAAAAGCGCCCCTGTTTTACTGAAGTTGCCGTCTTTAAGTTCAACCTGCATTTGGTTGTCAATGATTTCACCGTTGAAGTAGTAATTCCCCATTGCTGATCTGAAAATTCCCGATAGTATCAAAGCATCCTCATTGCTCTCTATAGTTCCGTCGGTAATTCTTATCAGGGACCCATTTTTAAAGTCACTGGTAAAAATTCTGGCAAGGGTGGATTTCCAAAACCCCAAAATATCTCTGTCCGCACTCTTTCGTGTCCAGCCTTTAAATGAACCATCACTGCTTGTCTCAAACTCCAGTATGGTGTTAACAGTTCCGATATCGTTACTCCTGAGCTGGACATTCCAATAACCGTCAACTTCCGGGTATGAGTTTAATGCTGCCCGATCTTTCTCACCCGTAATGGCGAGAAAGAGAAAAAGGACTGAGATAGAAATGAATTTCATCTGCTGCGATAGTTTGTGATCAAAGGCACAAACCTAGTTGTTTTTCCCCACTTGTTAAAAATACACCTTCAATCTCACCCCTCCACCTTATTCATCTTCCCAAAATTATTGACCACCTGGCAATAAAACGCTTCGTAGATGGGGACGATTCTGGAGATGTCGTAATTGGCAGCCTGCTTGCGGGCATTTTCTCTGAATTCGGCGAGTTTTTCCGGGTTTTCCAAAAGTGAGTTGGCGGCAGTTACCATACTTTCTACGTCTCCCACTTCACACAAAAATCCGGAATGATCCTCTTTCACTACTTCGGGCAGGCCACCGGTATTGGATGCTATGACAGGGACTCCGCAGGCGAGGGCTTCCAGTGCTGCCAATCCAAAACTCTCACTCTGTGACGGGATCAAAAACAAGTCGGACACGGCGAGTAGCTCCTCAATGGCATCCTGCTTACCGAGGAAGATGACATCGCGGCCGAGGTCCAGCTCTCTGCTCAGTGTTTCCAAATTCCGCCTCTCGGGTCCATCGCCCACCAGCAGGAGCTTGGAGGGAAATTTTTTGGAGATGCCGTGGAATATGCGCACCACATCATCGACGCGCTTGACTTTTCTAAAATTGGAGGTGTGGGTTATCAGGAATTCACCATTGGGGGTAATGGCCTTGCGAAAGTGTTCTTTGTCGTGTCGATTAAAACGCTTCAGGTCGATAAAGTTGGGAATGACCTCAATGTCCCTCTTTATTGAAAATTGCTCCAGTGTGTCGTCCCGCAGGTTTCTGGAAACGGCCGTTACCCCATCGGACTCATTGATGCCAAATTCAACCACCGGGGCAAAAGAGGGGTCTTTCCCCACCAGGGTGATATCGGTACCGTGCAGGGTGGTGATGATGGGAATGTGGATATTTTTAGAGCGCAGGATCATTTTTGCCAGGTAAGCCACCGTGGCGTGGGGAATGGCGTAGTGCACGTGCAGCAGTTCCAGTTTTTCATACATGACCACATCCACCAACTTACTGGCCAGAGCCGAGTCGTAGGGAGAGTAATCAAACAGTGGGTAGTCAATGGGATTGACCTCGTGGTAAAAAATGTTTTTTCTAAACCCACTCAAGCGCGCCGGTCGCCTGTAGGTGATAAAATGTACGTTGTGACCTCTTTCCGCCAGGTTTATACCCAATTCTGTGGCGACCACACCACTTCCTCCGTAAGTCGGATAACAAACTATGCCTATTTTCATCTATGCAACCCTTTGTAGTGTTAATCTGCCCCGGCATGACCCTTTAGCGGGGCCGGAATACCCCTTTTGGCCCAAAATTCAGTGTCCGATAAAGCCGGTCGGGGATAAATGATTAAACGGATGCCTTGAAAACATATTGAACAATTTATTGTTTTGCCTCTTGAACTAATTAAACCGAACCAAGGTCAAATTTTATGGCAGTCTATTCGATTAGTGATCTTGAAAAGCTCACTGGCATCAAAACCCACACCATACGGATGTGGGAGAAGCGTTACGGCTTGATAGAACCTGCCAGAAGCCCTACCAATATACGGTATTACGACGACGAAGACCTGAGGTTCCTGATGAATATCGTCCTGCTCAACAAAAATGGTTTTAAGATTTCCAAGATCGCGGCCATGTCTCAGAAGGAAATTGACAGGGAAGTAGCCAAAATCACCGCTTCTAAGGGCAAGAACAAAGACAATCTGATAGATGCCATTACCCTGGCAATGGTTGATTTGGATGAGGTCAAGTTCAATCGCATCGTCGATAAGAGCATAGCCGAAAAGGGGATGGAGGCCACCACCAGGGAACTGCTGTTTCCACTTCTCGACAAAATCGGTGTGCTCTGGATAGCGGGCTCCATTCAACCTGCTCACGAGAATTTCATCACCATGATGATCCGGCAAAAACTCATAGGAGCCATTGACCGGATTGCACCGGACACTTATGCATCCAACAAGAAGTTTATCATCTACATGCCCGAGGGTGAGACGCAGGAGTTGAGTTTTCTCTTCATTCACTATTTGCTGCTGTCCCGGGGGTTCAGGGTCATAAATCTGGGACCCAACATCAGCATCCCGGATGTGCAGGACGCCTACCGCGTGCACCGGCCAGACTTTATTTTCACCATGGTTAATGAAGCGCAGACAAAAATTAAGCTGGATAAATATCTGTCCGAACTCGAACTGGCCTTTGGGAAATCCACTATTCTGGTGTCGGGTTATCAGGCGGTGGTGCAGAACTACGAATGTCCCGATAATGTCACCATCCTCTCGAGCATGAACAACCTCCTGGACTTTCTCGATTCTCCAAAAAAAAAGATCATTAAGCAAATTGAGGAGTCTCTTCCCAACCTTGGAAAAACAGCCGGAAACGGTAAGTAATTAGCTGAGGTTTCAATTGACAACTGCCTTATGGTCCACCACAGAGACACGAAGATCACGGAGAGTGCACAGGGTTTTCCAGGGCGTGACAGATAAGAGCCGAAAGTATGAGTAAGAATGTACCAGAAAAAGATCCACGCAAATCAACAATCCCCGGTAGGTTTGAGGATTTCGGGATAATTCAATGGCTGGGATTTAGGTTTCGCGCAAAGCCGCAAGAGCCGCAAAGAAAGGCGCAAAGGGGACTATCATAAGGTGTACCTCAAACACACAATATCCTCCAGTATTTACAGTCCCCAGGAATAAATATTTAGCAGTACAAATAGCACTTACGCTTAAGCAGCCATTGGCCATCGACCATCAGCCAATAACCGCTCCGCAGACTCACCAATTCACAACTGAAAAAAACCTGCCCCCAAGGCTTTGGTGGGCCATCAGCTAATCGTTTCTCGCAAAGACGCAGGAAGCCGCAAAGGGCGCAATTTTATCTGTAGATACGCACGGCCGTGCGTATTTGAACAAACGAAGAAATTGTATCCACCAGCTACAAATATCCTCCAGTAATTCCAATTCCAGGAAATAGATAAAACAGCGGCTACATTGAGGTCGCGCCGTAATAAGCCATCAGCCATGGACCATCAACCAACAACCGTCAGGGAAACGAAGCCCTCCCCATTAAACTTCCGGAGACACCTTATTTTGACGTAAAAGTTAGAAAATAACCCCACCAACCCTGACCACAGTCATTTTTACCATTGATTTGAATCAATCGCGGATCGGCTCATCCTACAGACCTTTGTTAACCGAAGGATGGCCGACAAGGTATTCCATTCATTTATGATCCCGGAGATGGATACAAGTACTATTGTAGAAGAGAAAACTGAACAGCAGCAAAAGGCGGGGGCCTGTTTTCACTGTGGAGAACCGGTGGAAAAGGGCAATTACCGTTCGGATGACAAGGAATTTTGCTGCAATGGTTGTCTCATGGCCTGGAAGTTGATTCACTCAGCGGGCCTGGATTTTTACTACAACGACGAGAAAAACCCCGAACTTCAGCGCAAAACCATAGATTTTGATCCCGGGCGATTTGCCTATCTGGACGACCCGGATATTGCCGGTAAGCTGATACGATACAGGAGTGGCAGTGTGCAACAAATATGGTTGGATCTTCCCGCCATACACTGCGCTTCATGCCTCCGGGTATTGGAAAATTTACACCGTTTCAACGGCGGAGTCCTCAAGGTGAGTGTCAATTTTGAACGCAAGCAGGCCCACATACTTTTTGACTCTGAAAAAATAAGCCTTCGCGAACTCGTTCAGCTTTTGGCAGCCATAGGGTACGAGCCCAAACTGACACTGGAAGAACTGGACGGAACCCGCAAAAAGAGGCCGGACATGGACCTGGTATTCAGGCTGGGTGTGGCCGGTTTTTGCTTTGGAAACATCATGTTGCTGAGCCTGCCCGATTACCTGGCGGGGTCCCGGGAGCTGGAGGCCAATTTGGGCGAGTGGTTTAAGTACATTTCCCTGATACTGGCCATGCCCGTTTTCTTCTACTCCTCCAATGCCTTTTTCAGACCCGCACTGGCCGGACTCAAAAACGGCTACGTCAATATGGATGCCCCGGTTTCTCTCGCCATTTTGGCCACCTTTGTCCGCTCGGTGGTGGATGTGACCTTTGGCTTTGGTACGGGTTACTTTGACAGCATGTCGGGGATCGTATTTTTTATGCTGGTCGGGCGGTATTTGCAGTCGCGAACCCACAGTTCACTCACCTTTGACAGAGACTTTAAATCCTATTTTCCGATTGCCATTGACACCCTGGTAAAAGACGCATTCGTGCCGAAAGCACTTCCCAGTCTCCAGGCCGGGGACATCATCAGGGTTCGGCCGGGAGAGATTATACCCGCTGATGGGGATATAATAGATGGCACGGGCTATGTGGATTACAGCTTTGTAACCGGAGAATCTGCCATTACCCGTGTGGACAATGGAGAAAAAGTCTTTTCAGGGGGCCGGCAGACGCGGGATTTATTGACGATCAGGCTGGAAAAACCTGTTGAACAGTCCTACCTCACCAGCCTTTGGAACAAGGACGCCTTTAAGAGAAAGAGCCTGGAGCGCATGGCGCGTTTTGACAGGATAGGAAGAGACTTCACCTGGGCGGTTATTGGAGTGGCCGTCGTTGCAGCTATTTACTGGTTGTTTTTCGAACCTTCAAAAAGCCTGGACGCATTTACTGCCGTGTTGATTATCGCCTGTCCGTGTGCACTGTTGGTGACGGTCGCCTACACCCACGGCCACATACTTGGAGTGCTATCGAGGAATAGATTTTACCTTAGAGATTCCGGTGTACTCGCAACACTTGCAAATCCCGGGGCCATTGTCTGGGACAAAACCGGCACACTCACCAGCCAGGATAAATTCAATACCCACTACCGCGGAACCGAACTGACAGCAGAGGACCAAAGAGCCATAGCCTCCCTCGCCAATCTCTCCATGCACCCCCTTAGCAGAATGCTGGTTTCCAAACTAGAAGCGAAAGATTTTGCGATCACATCGAATTACCGTGAGGTCGCGGGGAAGGGCATCAGCGGCACTGTGGATGGTATTTCCTACACCGTGGGAAGTGCAGAATGGGTGGGCGCAGAGCAAGCGGATGAAAACCGGCAGGGTTCGGTTGTTTATGTGAAAAAAGGAGAGGAAGTGCTCGGTCGGTTTGAAATTTCACACCAATACAGACCCGGGCTGCTGGGAGTCCTCAAAAACCTCTCCCGTTCATTCAAAACCATTGTGCTGAGCGGCGACAACAACGCACAGGAGGCCAATTTGAGAGAGGCCCTGGGAGCTGAAGTCGAACTGAACTTCGACCAACTACCCACGGACAAGTTGCAGTATCTGGAAGAACTCAGAAAGAAACACTCCAACACCATTATGATTGGCGATGGACTAAACGACGCCGGGGCCCTGAGGAAAAGTGATTTTGGCCTGGCAGTGACGGACGAACTCAATAATTTCACCCCTGCCAGTGATGGGATTATGCAAGGGGACAAACTGGTTCGACTGCCTGATTTTATCTCACTGGCCGCCAGGGGACAAAGGTTGATAGCCGGGGTGTTTACCTATTCTGCCATCTACAATATCGCGGGAATTTATTTCGCGGTAAGGGCGGAGCTTTCACCGATGATCGCTGCCATTATCATGCCTCTCAGTTCACTTTCCATCATTCTCATCACCTTTGCAGGGGTGTGGTATTTTGCCAAAAAGCTGGACTTGTAGGATTATTTTGACTTTTTCCACCCCAGCGCCCAGCGCATCCATTTTTCCTTTTTCGAGCTGTAGGGCGGATACTTCAGGATGAGATCAGGCCAGCTGGGTTTTTGCATAATGCCCTTGTAGTGGGAAAAAGCGCGGAATCCGAATTCACCGTGATAACTGCCGGTACCGCTGTTGCCCACACCGCCGAAGGGCAAATTGGGATTGGTAATATGCAAGATGGTCTCGTTGATGGCCCCTCCTCCGAATGACACCTCGCGCAGCACCTTTTCGCGCACAGCTTTTTTCCCGGAAAAAAGGTAAAGGGCAAGTGGTTTGGGAAATGATCTGATCAAGCGTATGGCATCGTCGATTTTTTCAAAAGAAATGACCGGCATAATCGGACCAAAAATCTCCTCCTCCATGACCGCATCATCCGGCTTTACACCAGCCATCACCGTCGGTTCAATAGTGAGCTTTTCCCGGTCACCACTACCACCACATACCAATTTATCCCGGTCGATAAGTGACATAATCCTGTCCCAGTGGTTTTCATTGATTATCCTGGTTAAATTATCGTTCTCAGTGGCGTAATCAAATTCCTCAATTTGCCGGACCACCGCTTCCAGAAATTCCTTTTCAACGGCCTTGTCAACCAGCACATAATCAGGTGCAATGCAGGTTTGCCCGGCGTTGAGGTACTTGGCCCAAACCAATCTGCGCACCGCTGTTTTCAAATTGCAATTCCGCGTAACCACAGCCGGGCTTTTGCCACCCAGTTCAAGAGTGACGGGAGTCAGGTTTTCAGCAGCGGCCTTGTAAATGATTTTGCCCACTTGGGGACTTCCGGTAAAAAATATTTTGTCGAACTTCAGTTTGAGGAGCTCAGTTGTCTCTTCCACCCCGCCTTCCACCACGTGGATGTATTCCTCTGCAAAATTCTCATTGATGACATCAGCCAGGGCTTTGGAAGTTGCGGGGGCCATTTCGGAGGGCTTTACTATGGCGGTATTTCCGGCGGTCATGGCTGCAATAAGTGGCGAAAGGGAGAGCTGTATGGGGTAATTCCATGCACCGATAATGAAGCAATTACCGAGAGGTTCGGGCTGTAAATAAGACCGCGCCGGGAAATTAATGAGGTTGGTCTTCACCTTTTTTCGCCTGCTCCACTTTTTTACACCCTGTAAATTTTCCTCAATCTCCTTAATGAGTACTCCGAGTTCAGTGGCGATGGTCTCAAAAGGGCTTTTGCCAAAATCAGAATATATGGCCTCCAGTAAGATTTCTTCGGAATCCAGGAGCACCGCTTTCAA
>SKLY01000245.1 GCA_007121335.1 Saprospiraceae bacterium
GTCTGAATCACGGATTATGCCGGATTAAAGGGATTTCACAGATTTTTTTAGCAGATAAAGCCTTGAAGTACCTACCCCTGCATCTTACTTTACAGCTTGCCCACTATTAAAGCTTTGGGGGGGCAGGCGACGCCTTAGGGAGGGTGAGAAGCAAATATCCTACACAACGAATCAACCAAAATAATTACCCTTACCGAAACCTCAGAATTCTTGCCCTAAAAAAATTGTCAACTGTCCATTGTCCATTGTCAACTATCCATTAAAACCCACCCACGACCCTTTTTCAAAAAATCCGTCATTTTCGATACCTTTGTTGGAAAGAAGTTTCCTATGAAAAAATCAAACTATATTCTTGCGCTCGCCCTGATTTGGTTCGGGACAATATCCTTCATTAATCCTGTTACCGCCCAGCAGGCGATGCCTGATGACTTTGCAGAGTGGATTGAGGAGGGCATGGAGGAATGGTCCATCCCCGGAATGGCTGTGGCTGTGGTAAAAGACGGTGAGGTTATTTTTGAAAGTGGCTTCGGACTCAGGCGAAAAGGCAGTGGAGATAGGGTAGATGAAAACACCGTTTTTGGAATTGCTTCGGTGAGTAAAAATATGACCGCTGCAGCCCTGGCAGTGCTGGCGGATGAGGGCAAGCTGAGTTGGGATGACCGGGTAGTCGATCACATTCCCTGGTTTGAACTCAGCGATCCACATGCCACCAGCCAGGTTACCATCCGCGACTTGCTGCTGCACAGGACAGGAGTGGGTAGGATACTGGGAAACAGGTTGCAATTTATGACTGAAGCCAGCCGCGATGAGGTAATCTACCGCACCAGATACATGGATTTTGAGGCCCCTTTCAGATACGGATTTGTTTACAACAATGTGATGTATTCGCTCGCAGGTCAGGTGGTCGAATATGTGGAGGGTGTTAGCTGGGACGATTTTCTCGAGGAGAGATTTTTCACGCCCCTCGGCATGACAAACACGAATACCAGCATCACAAAACTGGACGAATCCGGCAATGTGGCCTGGCCCCATCAGGAGATAAAAGGCGAAGTGGTTGAAATCCCGAGGCGCAACTGGGACAATGCCGGTCCCGCAGGTTCTGTTAACTCCTCAGTCAGCGACATGACCAATTGGATGCTCATGCAACTTGGCGAACCGGGGAAGTATAAGGATAATAAATTGATCTCCGGTAGAAATATGGCAGCAATGCACCGGCCGGGAATTGCCATGCCACCATCCGATCCCTACGACTACCAATCATCTTACGGACTGGGATGGAGAATTACAGATTATGAGGGCGCGCGTCTTTTGTTGCACGGAGGAGCTACAGACGGATTCAACACCTCAATTTGTCTCGCACCGGACCAGGACCTCGGTATCATCGTTATGTCCAACACCTTCAACCTCTTTAGGGAAGCAATCGTCTATCAACTTCTCGACCATTTTCTCGGTATCGAGGGCAACGACTGGGCCACGCACTATCGCGACCGTTACCTCAGCAGATACGAATTGGCCTCGGAGGAGAGGGAATATATCCACCAAAGCAGAAAAGAAAACCTGCCGGCCAATTTCGAAGCCGATTCCCTGGTGGGTTTGTTCACTCATCCGGCCTACGGAGAGGTAGAAATCGGAATGGAAGATGGGAATCTCTACGCCAGTTTTTGGAACGGGACCATAGTAGCCGACCTCGAGCACTGGCATGGGGATACCTACAGAGCTGTTTGGAGAAATCCGGCCCAAAGGGAGGAGTTTTGTTGGTTTACCGCTGGAAAAGACGGAACACCGGCACGCTTCCACTTCGAATTTAACCTCCGTCCTATTTTACTGCAAGTCGGCGCCTATCCGTCAAATTATACCAGGGTGGTTGAATTTGAGAAACTTAGGTTTAGCAATTGAAAAGTCTGTCTGGCCCTGAGCTATCATTGAAATAATTGCAATTAGGGTTTACCTGATCAGCAACACATCCCCTGCTTTGACCTCCTCCCGTCCGGTCAGATCGGTGTAGATCAACTGATAGACATAAACCCCTTCGGCAGCAGTCCGGTCTTGTATTTTTCCGTCCCAAAAGATATTTGGATTTTCCGGGCTGATATCAGTAATCTGGTGGACTGTATTGCCCCATCGGTCGAACACCTGGAAGCTGTTTACGCGCATTACTCCATCCATCCCCAGGGGTCCGAAAGCTTCATTGAGACTTATGGCAGAAGTGGGCCTGAATACATTGGGCAGATACACGTTCTGCTCTCTGATAGTGATGTCGATAAAATCCTGCAGGACGCAGCCGCGATCGGTGGTCAATTGAATGGCCAAAACAGCATTGGAAACTACCTCGTAACTGAGTGACAGATCAGCCGTGGCAATAACTTCCTCATCTTCTGTCCAGTCAACGCTTTGAATTAGACTGTCCGGGACATTGGTGCCGGCCTCAATCAATAGAATTTCACCGGGATCTGCATCCAAATCGTCACCTAATGACACGAAGTAGTTTTCCGGCTCTTGCAGTTCTACTTCTAACTCCTCAGACAGGCATCCACTGTCATCCTCAATCTGAATCTGATAAACTCCCGCACTGAGTCCGGTGACGACCAAATTACTTTGCGGCTGACCATCTATCAGCATTTGATAGGGGTCATTTCCCGGGTTTTCGACCACTGCGATTATCTCTCCGTTTTCGTCTTCAAAGCACAGAGGGTCTTCAGTAAGGAGAGCGACAACAGGCTGTTCCGACACCACAATCTCCACATTGTTTTCTGCATCAGGACAGAGATCACCGGTCACTCTGTAGGTGAAAAAGTTAGATCCCACGGTCAGAGCATCGAAATCGATGATCGATTCTGTTGTATTTCCATCTTCGTCAAACCATTCTCCTCCCTCACTTGCACCAGACAGTAAATTTTCGAGTTCAACGGATTGTTCCTGACCTTCACAAAAAACCGGCAAATCAACAACTGTCCCTGCGCTTATCAGCCCTTCCACCTCTAAAATCATGCTCCACTCCGTCGGGCAATCCTCCGGTAGAGAATCAGTCAATCGGAAGACGAGTTCAAAACTTCCCTCCAATGTACTGTCGAGGGTCAGGATGTTGTCAAGGATATCCGGTGTTGTTTCATTGTTCTCCGGATTTTCCACAGTCCAGTTGCCGGCCGGAGACTCCCCGGTAAAGTCAGTTAGATCAATGGAGGCTGAATTGGCACATACATCCAACACATTAGGCAAATCTACTTCAGGACAGAGGCACTCTATGACCTGTATAGCAACAGTTTCTGTCCTTCCGGGACAGGGGTCTTCCAATCCTTCGGTACTGAATTCCAAAATGTACTCTCCTTCATCAAAGCCGTCAAAATCAATGAGGCCGTCCTCTATTTCTTCTCCATCCAGGCTCCAGAACCCATCCGTCTGGACATCCAGTAACTCATTGAGATCCAGTGAGGATCCAAAAAGGGAATTGTTACAAATTTCAGCTGGAGGGAAAATTTGAAAATCGACTGGTGCCTGCACACTTAAATTGAAATCACCATCAAAAGCAGCCGGACAATCAGAATCCGTTGAGACAATTTCCCATGTCTGTTCGCCTTCCGTTTCGCCTGAGATAACAATTTGCTGAGGACTATTTTCAACGGTGACTTCAAGTTGTTCGCCCAGATCATTTTCAAGGGTGACAACCATCGGTAGTGGACCATCGACCTCCAGAATCATTTCCGCCTCATCATCCAGACAAATCTCTGCAAACCCCGATAAAGTCACCCCGGGTAGCGCATTCCAGATGACCGGAACGATATTGCTTACTGAAAGGCATGGATCGTCCAAATTAACTTCTCCTCCATCGAGGGTACTCACCACCGCTACTATGTAGTAAGTTTCATCCGTCTCTAATTCGCTGCTCCATTCAAAAGCCGGTCCGGCCGTCTGACTTACAATATTGGCCGGGATGACATCGGTGTCTTCCAGCAACAGGTAAATCAACACATAATCTTCGGGCACATTGATGCCGTTGGTATCCAAATCATCTGTCAACAGGTCTTCCCCTTCGCAGAGTTCAATTTGTGCATTCTCTATAGTGCCGGCCTCGCTTTCGCAGTCGCAATCCTCTGTTATAAAAAGGGTGTCTGAAACACAGTTCTGTGCGTCAATCAATACAAATTCCAGTTGGCTGCCGGATGGTACGGTATCTCCTGTGAATAAACTCCCGTCGAGTGTATCTCCATTCAGCAGGTAAGGGCTCTGACCACCGGTTGCTTCAAAGCTGACTACAAATTCTTCCCCTGTGCATTCCACTGAAAGATTGGAGAATGCGGGCCGCTCCAGAAACTCAATTTCCAGGGTGTCGGTGAGCTGGCAAAGGCCGTTGATTTCAGTGTATTCCAAAGTGACATTTCCAAATGATTCCGCTTCAACCAGTATTGCAGACCCATCCACGCTGAAATCCACAGCGCCCGCTGTATTGTTGTCCAGCAAATTCAAAGAACCTCCACCGCCATTTTCTATGCTTAATTCCAATGGCCCTGTGCAGGTCGGTAGGTTGCCGGCAATAGTGAACTGAGGTAGCTCGAATATAAAAAGTGGCTGTCCCTGAGATACCCGCAGGCAACTGCTCTCCAAATCCGGCTGTCCATCCTCATCTGTGACAGTGACAACATGCGATACAAAATAGGTCGTGCCCGCCTCAAGGGTATCGGGCAGTTCAAAGGTTAATTGATCGGTGAAAAAAAACGGATCAACCAAATTGGCTCCACTGCCCTGATGAATTACAAAGAAGGCGGTGTCCAGCAGGGCTGTATTGCCGTCGTCTTCAAAATCCAACACCACCTCACCACCGGTTTCGCAGAAAAACAGGGTGTCGGAGCCCATGGTTCCCGGATTGGAAATGCAACTGCAGTCCACGGGGCCGATTGAGAAGACTTCCTCGCATCCGGCTGCATCTGTTACTGTAAATTCATAAGTGATTCCATCTTCCAGAAATTCCGAAGTAAACATTTGTTCATCCAGGGTGCCCGGAAGATCAATATCAATACTATCTCCGGAAACTGAGACCTCAAAACTCACCTCAAACAAATCAGCGCTGATACATTCAATATCGGGTGGTGAAATGGACGGATTTTCCAAAAACTCTACCTCAAAGGTGTCCCTGGCTACACATGCCGGATTTTCAATTTGCAGGACAAAGAGGTAATTACCCGACTCAAAGACCTCTACCGGAGTAAACAAAGCTGTTGGATCGGAGACAAAGGGCGGTTCTGCTCCGGGCCATGAGATAGCTTCCCAGACTGGAAAGTCTGCCGTACTGCCGGGAGCTACTTCAAAAATACTCTCAAAGCCGCAAACTTCACCATCAAAAATCAGCTCAAATTCAGGATCTTCATAAAAAATAACAGGCTGTCCGGGCGCAATCTGAAGACAGGGGTCATCAGGGTCGTAAGTGCCGTTCAGTTCCTCCCCCACCACATGGGAAATATAATACACTTCTCCCGGTATCATTCCCGGAACAAATCCAAATACTCCGTCTTCATTGGTGTCGAATACGATACCGACATCGGGGCCGGAATTGTCGTGCAAAATAAAGGTAGAAATATCACCAGGTAACAAAACACCATCGCCGTTGTAAACCGCCTCCACTGTTTCATCCAGCGAAATGCAGGCATTTAAAAGGTCTTGTGACATGCTTCCGGCTTCGTTGTCACACAAACAGTCCACAGGACCGATGGATATTTCTGTTGTACAACCACTGTTGTCTTCCACCGAAAACGTGTACGACTGATCCGGATCGAGCACCTCAGTGGTAAAATCATCGCCGTCCAGCGTACCGGGGGGATTTACGGTGTAATTACCGTCCCCTCCTGCTATTGAAAAAGAGGCTGTAAATTCCAGCAAGCTCAAACAGTTTGTTTCTAAATTACCTATTAGAATGGGATCGAGCACTTCCACCTCAACTTGCTCAGTTACCGTGCAAGCCGGATTGGACGCATCCAATTCAAAAACATAAGTGCCCGGCTGATCCAACTCTACATCAGTAGTTTCCTCGCCGGGTGATATAATATTGGCCATACCCGGACCACTGATATTGCTCCAAAACACCTCTGTGACATCGGGAGATACCAAAACCTCGAGAATGGCCAGGTCACAAATGGGATCCACAGGCAGTATTTCAATCTCCGGATCATCATAAAAAACAACCGGTTGGCCAGCTGCCACAGATAAGCAGGGATCGTCGGGGTCATAGGTGCCATTTAGCTCGGTGCCCACCACAAAGGAAATGTAATAAGTCTCGCCCGGTATCATTCCGCTTTGAAAGCCAAATTCTCCGGTGGAATTTTCATCCCATACCACACCGATATCTCCTCCCGGCAAACCGTGTAAGACAAAGACACCAATATCGTTGATGTCGAAAACCGTATTTCCATCCGAGCTTGCTGTTACCGTTTCCCCGGTGGATATACACGCCTCAAGTAAATCCTGTGACATGCCTCCCGCATCGGAAACACATGGACAATCGATCTGGCCCTCTGCAATGGTTTCACAGCCGTTGTCATCGCTAACAACAAAAGAATATGGGTCCCCGCTTTGAAAGGTTGGACTTTCAAATTCGGTGCCCGGAATTTCCACGCCATCCACAGAATAAGGTTCCGATCCCCCTGAAATTATCAGTTCGATCTGGTACTCCCCTCCGGCACAGTTTAGGTCGCCTTCTTCCACGTTGGGAGAGGGCAGAATTTCTACGACAGTTTCTGCCGTGCCCTCGCACAGTCCGTTATCTTCTACAAATTCAAAGGTGTACAAACCGGATTCAATCACCGAGACATCTGTCATTGGCTCATTGGGAGTCTGTATGTTTCCTCCTCCGGGACCAGCTGTTTGAGTCCAGGTTCCTGAAGAGCCGGGAGCAATATTTGCCGAGAGAGTGAATTCGAAGTCACATTGGGGAAGGATATTGTCGATTGAGGGTTCAGGCGGCTCTAAAACGTCTATAGATTCACAAACCGGAGCGGATACGCCGCAACTGGTTTCAACCTCCAGGCAAATTTCAACCATTCCCAATTCATCGGCAGAAAATGTTACGGGGCCGTCGGTTCCCTGGCCTGAGAGAATAGAAATTCCGGTCCCTGACCATATGTAGTCATTGATGAGAGGGTCAAAATCAGCGGATGCCGTACCAGTCCCATCCACGCACAATTCAAGGGGGACACTGATTGCCGGGGGATCGGTAGAAATCAGATTAATCGAAATGTCAGAGGGTGGAGAGTCGCCGCAGGGGCCTCCAATCAGCGTTACCACGGCATTATTTACGCCACCATTTTCAAACCACGTCACTTCAAAGTCATCGTCAGACTGGCTGACTAGCGTGCCACCACTCAGATTTATATCCCAGGTGGCCCCCGGTGGTGCAGGAGGATCGAGTTCATAGGTGTAGGTATCTCCTTCACACACATTCAGCGGTCCTGAAATGACAATGTCAGGCGGTTGCTCTATGAAAACATCAATGCATACTGTCCCGGATGTACATTGATTGGAAAAAGAATAGCAGACACTTCGTATATCAGGACCTGGCGCCCACTCTACCGATATTTCCGGGAGGTCAAAGTCCAAATTGACAAATGGACCTGAAACTGTTCCCGACGTCCAATCATCCACAGGCAAACCCTCCAGGGTAAAAACAACCGGCTCGTTTACACAAACTGTATCGGGACCAGTGATTTGAGGATCTGAAACATCCGGTTCAATGATTATCTGCCAGCAATCATCCGTCAAATCTGCACAGTACAATCCATCATCTATGTCGTCACTAAGGTCTTCTAACGAAAATGAGCCATCGGGGGTTGGAATCAATGGGAAATCAGAATCCAGTACCGAGAGACCACAAACATTGTAAGTGCCCGGATCGAAAGATGTCAAATCGGCATCTTCATCAATTTCTATTATCACATCATCCTCATCAGTAATGACAAAGTAATAGTCGTAAAGATTGGGATTGGGCTCATTGCCATCAAAATCCACGGGGATATTGAGGAAGAGATCCGGCGAACCCTCACAGAAAGTGAATTGCAACGGATCTATTTCCCCGGCATTTGCAAGACAGGAACTCGTTATGCAGAATTCCTGACATTGAGTCCCGTCATTGTCGTAGAAATCAATTTCCCAGTCAACCAAAGTACCGCCAAAAGTGGGACTGCCGGAAATTGAGAGTTCCCAGGTGTTATTAACAGAAACTCCGTTAAAGGTGTTATCGAAACATCCATTGGCACCTTGCGATGGAAAGTAGGAGCCGTCGTATATTTGATTGGGACCGTAACCCGCTCCACTGTCAAAAGTTGAGGGAAAACCCGGATCCGGTTCAGCCACTTCCGCACAATTTATGAAACAAACATCCAGAGTTACCGTATCTGGACTGGAACTGCCACTTTGCTCTATCAATCGGCTGAATTGAAAAGCAGTTCCAGGTATTCGAAAAATTACATCTATTTCTTCGAGAGATGCATGAATCAAATGAACTCTCACCGAACGAATCCCCTGACCGTTTACACCAATCGTTGGGTTGGTGGCTCCTGATACCTGAATTTGGGATATTACTCCTCCGCCTATACCCGGGTTAAGCTGTTCAGGGCAATCTGTGCACTCACAGTTAGCCGAAACTACATGGGCATAAATTAACGAAAAACATACAACCAGCAACCACCTCATCCTGATCTCAATTATTTTTTAACTTATCTACAACTACAAGTATGCAAAATGAGAGAATTGGTTGCCTGAGGGCCAAAATTAATTCTTGAGGTTTATCGGGTCAATTAACTATTCGGAAGATAACCAAGTAGTTTTAACTTGGATATACAGTTATTTGTGAGTGGATTATAAGTTTTTTCTAAAAAAATAAAGTGGCGCCATTCCCCACTCCTCACCGTTCCCTCTTATAGAAATAAATCCCAATGGGGGCCAAAACGGCTGTGATGGCAGTGGATGCGAGTAGGGCCTTTCCAATGGTGCGCATATCGTAGATGCCATCGAGAATATCTCTGCAGGCTTCAACCTGCCACGAGAGCGGATTCCAATTGACAAAGGTCTGCATCCAACCGGGCATGGTGGCCGGATCGACGAAAATATTGGACATAAAGACCAGCGGCATCAGCAGCAACCACCCCAGGGACATGACGGCCGAAAGACTGCGCATCGTTATTCCCAGTATCAAAAACAACCACGAAACGCTCACTGCGAAGTAAATGGCCAATCCAAAGACCAGTGCAATGGAGGGCAGTCCGGCAGCCACTCTGAATCCCAGTAGTGCTGCAAAAATCAACACCACCAAACCCGATACCAAATGCCTGATAAAGTCCCCTACAAAAATGCCGACAA
>SKLY01000254.1 GCA_007121335.1 Saprospiraceae bacterium
CACCGGTCCGGCATTTATAAGATAGGCAAAGGGCCGGGTGAATCCACTGTGATTACGCTGGGAGGAGATGGACAGGTGGTGGAATGGAACCTGAATGACCCCAAAAACGGAATACTTCGAGCAAAGAGCGAATACAAATTTTTCACCGGTTGCTACTCGCCGGTAGTTGATGCTTGCTATGCGGGAGATATGAACGGCTCCCTGTACAGGCTTTTTTTCGATCCGGAAAAAGGCGAACCGAAAGCCTGGAAAACCCATGAAAAAGGCACTTTTTGCATAGTCGATCTCGGAGAAAATCTCATTTCAGGAGGTGGCGATGGCACCCTCACCCGCTGGAAAGCCGATCCCTTTTTTCCTTTGGAAACCCGAGCAATAGCTGAGGACCGGATTCGATCCCTCGCCTGGGATGAAAAAAGGGGACTTCTGTACGCCGGGTCCTCCGATGGCAATATTTACCTGGTGGAACCCAACAAACTCAAAGTGGTGGATGTCTGTGAAAATGCCCACAAAAGCACGGTATTTTCCCTGCTTCTGGCAGACCAAAACAGCCTGATAAGCGGCGGGAGAGACGCCATGATCCACTTTTGGAAATTGCCCGAAATGCAGTTGGAGCACGCCATCCCGGCACATCTTTTTACAGTCAATGACCTGGCTCTAAGTCCCTGCGGCAATTGGTTTGCCAGCGCCGGGCGCGACAAAGAAGTCAGGATATGGAACAGCCGAACCGGCAAACTCCTCCGGGTTATCGACCGGCTGAAGGACCAGGGCCACATCAATTCCGTGAATTCGGTGTACTGGGACGGCCCGTCGAATATGCTTTGCACAGCGGGAGACGATCGAATGGTAAAATTATGGCAGATTGGTTGACCGCGTCCCGGCCGGCAACTTATGCAGTCAAAATTAGTCCTGCAAAAAATATTGGGCTTACCTTTGCAGTCCGAAAACGAACAAAATGATATTATCCGACAAAGCCATCGAGGAATCCCTGAAAAACGGGGAAATCGTCATAGAACCGTACCGCAGAGAAAATCTGGGTACCAATTCATACGATGTGCACCTCGGCAAGTTTCTCGCCACCTACACAGACCGGATTCTCGATGCACGCCGCCACAACAAGGTTGATGTATTTGAAATTCCGCCCGAGGGGGTTGTTTTGCAACCGGGCACCCTTTACCTCGGCGTGACTGAGGAGTACACGGAAACCCACAATGCAGTACCTTTTCTCGAGGGAAAATCGAGCGTGGGCCGACTGGGAATTGACATTCACGCCACTGCGGGAAAAGGAGACGTAGGCTTTTGCAACACCTGGACACTGGAGATATCCTGTGTACAGCCCGTTCGCGTATATGCGGGAATGCCAATAGGACAGCTCATTTACTTCCGGGTCGATGGCGAGATCGAAAACCTCTACAACAGCAAGGCCAATCCCAAATACGCCAACCGCACTACCCGACCCGTTGAAAGTATGATGTGGAAAAATAAGTTCTGAATCCAATACGTACCGACCGACAATACGTTTTTCAAACAATACCAAATCAAAGGCACCAAAAAGGCAGTGAGATGGAGATATTCAAGCAATTTACTTTCGATTCTGCGCACTACCTCCCCCATGTCCCCGAAGGACACAAATGCAAGCGAATGCACGGACACACCTACCGCCTGGTCGTTTATCTGGATGGTCCGCTCAAGGAAAAACTGGAATGGGTGGAGGATTTTGCCGTGGTTAAAAAAACGGTCAAACCTGTCATCGATCAGCTCGACCACCACAACCTGAATGAAATAGAGGGTCTGGAAAACCCAACCTGCGAACGCATTGCAATCTGGATCTGGGACCGCATCAAGCCCGGCCTCCCGAACCTCAGCAGAATAGAACTGCACGAGACCCCCACTTCCGGTGTGGTTTATGCGGGTCAATGATGAATCATTGGTCGATGGCGGATGGTCGATGGCCGATGGTTAGTTTTGAGTTTTGAGTTTTGAGTTTTTTCCGAGGCCGCTACCTTGATGTGGTCGGCGGGATATGTAGACGTGGGGGTTGTTGATTTTGGGTGATTTCCCGTGCGACATTTTTGTTGCACCCCTTCAGGGTGCTGTTCTCAGGTGGACTCGGGCAATGGGCGTTGCACCCCAAAGCTTAGGGGTCAGGCTCACCGTTTTGTTGTATGACCCCGTTGGGGTCTGATGTAGGATTAAAAAAACGCCCTGAAAGGGCATAACAACAAAGCGTGGGGTTAAGCCCATGGGCAACCCCACGCGAACATTACCCCCCATAATTCACCCTGAAGGGGTGAGACAAATTTTCAATGGGGCAGAGATGCACGGCCGGATAGCCCACCCCGCATCGCAATTAGTTAATTGTGTCCTGGGCGCGCAAGAATAATTCATCCAGTTTTGAGAAAACATTCTCAAAACACGCAATTTACTAATTGCCTCTCAAAACGCAAACCCGCACCCTATCCAAATCCCAGATTTTAGGGTCTGGCAATGAATTTGGTGTTGGAAAATGATCAATGGATATAGGGGTGTACAGGACGCAAGGCATTGCGTCCCTACAAAAGATTTTTTTCAAATCCTATCCGTCATTTGAATTGTCAAATAAATCCGTTGCGTCTTCCTTTGCAGCTTTGAGGCTTTGAGGCTTTGAGGCTTTGCGAGAAACTAATATCCTATGCACCGAAATTCCCGAAAATCATTATTTCATACCAGAACCATCGTATTCTCGCCCCAAACCACCAATTCGTCATTCGTAATTGACTAAACTTTCTTGTCTGAATCACGGATCATGATGGATTAGACGTATTACACGGATTTTTCTGTGGGCCATGTAATACGACGGGATTGTTGATTTTTCGGCTATTCTCTGGAAAAAAGATTCCTTTGCGCATTCTCCGTGATCTCTGCGGCTCTGCGGTGATCCATTATCCTAAACACAGAACCACCCAAAAATTCCACATTCCAGCCAGAAGGTTAGAATTCACGCCAAAAAAATTGTCAACTTGCCTGCCCCCTATGCTTTGGGGGTCAACTGTCCACTATCAATTAAACCCTTTGCGCCTTCCTTCGCGCCTTCGCGGCTTTGCGTGAAACCAACATCCTACATATCGAACCACCCAAAAATCCCTCATTCCAGCCAGAAGGTTAGAAATCACGCCAAAAAAAATTGTCAACTTGCCTGCCCCCTATGCTTTGGGGGTCAACTGTCAACTGTCCATTAAACCCTCCGTGATCTCCGTTCCCCTTTGGTGGACCCTTTTTCAGTTGTGAATTAGTGAGTCTGTGATTTGGTGAGTTGTTTTCAGGTCCGCCACCTTAATGTAGCCCGCAGTATATCTTTGTGCAGGTATTGTTGATTTTCTAGGGTTATTTTGCCGGGAAAAGGTTCCTTTGCGCCTTTCTTTGCGTCCTTAGCCCCCAGAGCATTGGGGGGTGAGTCAATGCGAAGTAAACAATCACCGCAAAAACCCCAATTCGTAATTCGTCATTCGTAATTGCCCAATCCTAACCTCGGAAATTCCCAAAAAGTTATTTCCCTATCCTGGGTATCAGATTCTCGATAAAAGCTCTTATTCCACCCTGGTGATTTTCATCATATTGGTTCGCTGTTTTTTGTGGATGGGCATGCTGCCGGTGTTTACGATCATGTCGCCCACCTGCACCCTTTTGTTTTGCTTCAGTATCTCCACCACATCCTCGATCGTCTCGTCCGTTGTGGTGTATTTATTGTAGTAGTAGCAGCGAACACCCCAGACTAGGTTGAGCGTGGATAGAATATTCCGCTCTTCGGAGAAAATAAAGATTTTGTTGTCCGGTCGGTAGCTGGATATCTTAAATGCCGTGTATCCTGAGATGGTCATTCCAATGATGGCTACCGCCCTGATGTCTTCCGCAGTTTTGGCGGCATTCAGACAGACCACATCCGAGTAAAAAGTACTGGACTTGGGCGATGCCTTGGGCCTCTTTTGGGGAAAATCCTTGTAGTGTTTCTCAGTTTCGGCAATAATCCTGTTCATGGCGAGGACCACCCTTTCCGGATGACGCCCCATGGCCGTTTCCGCACTCAGCATCACCGCATCGGTCCCATCCAAAACGGCATTGGCCACATCGGTCACCTCCGCCCGCGTGGGACTGGGGGCCGTAATCATACTTTCCATCATCTGAGTGGCGACAATTACTGTACGGGCCCGTTGAATACATTTCCGGATGATATCTTTTTGAATTGAAGGGAGTTTTTCCATCGGCATCTCCACTCCGAGGTCACCCCGCGCCACCATAATACCATTGGAGTGCTTGATGATCTTGTCAATATTTTTCACCGCCTCCGGTTTTTCAATCTTGGCAATGATTTTGGCGAAATGGCCAGCTTTGTCAATTTTTTTTCGGAGCAACTGCACGTCCTTGTGAGAACGGACGAAGGACAGAGCGATCCAATTGACCGGCTGCGTAAGTATGTAGTCCAAATCGTGCAGATCTTTTTCCGTCAGAGAGGGGAAAGTGGTCTTCGTATCAGGGAGATTCACCCCTTTATTAGAGCTCAAATTTCCACCGTAGAGGACCTTTAATTTTACCTCATCCAGGCCATTGGTTTCAATCACTTCAAGTATGATCTTCCCATCGTCAATCAGAACCTTCTCTCCCTCCTTTACGTCCTGAGGAAACTGAAGGTAATTCAGATAAACCCTGGATTCGTCTCCCACGCAGGGCTTGTTTACAATACTTAATTCAGTCCCCTCCTCCAAAAAAACATCCTCTGCCACCTTTCCCACCCGGAGTTTTGGGCCTTGAAGATCAGCTAGTATGCCAATGTGTACATTCAGCTCCTCGTTGACCTCCTTGATCCTCTTGATCACCTTGCCGTGCTCCTCGTGAGCACCGTGGGAAAAATTGAGTCGAAAAGTGTCCACACCTCCCAACACAAGCTCAATCAGTTTATCTTTGGAAGAAGATGCAGGACCAACCGTGGCCACTATCTTGGTATTCTGATGCTCAATTCGCTCCGCTGTCGCTATGTTATTTTCTTTCATATTCTTCTATTCTAAAAAAATGTGCATTCTCAATGTACCCGCGGCAAATATAGGCCATTATTAACTACTGCAAGAATCTCGCCGATTCTGCATCGTAAATTTAATCGCAGCTTAATGAAGCGGGGAGGGTTAGTTTTAAGTTGTGAATTGGTCAGTTATCCTTTAGTGCCTACCAAAGCTCTGCCTACACACCAATGCACTGGGTCGTGGGGGATAACTGCAATCCAAATGTACCGGCATGATATCTAATTCACAGAACCCGGAAATTCTAGCCTGAAAATCCTTCCCGAAACACGCGATTCACTAATTGCCTCACACAACCCAAACCCGACACCCAAATTTAGATGTCGTCAGACAACCATACCGCATTCCACACCTACATTAGCCAAAAGAAAACCGATCCTGCAAGGAATTTCACCAAAAACGGGCTATTTTAGGTCATGAAACGAGAATATGGGAACAAAACAGGATTAAAATCAACCTGACTTGACAAAGTTATACAATGCATAAACACCTGGTTTGCAACACCAAATTCGGACGGGGTGAATTTTTTTCAGAAATGATTGCAAAAGCCGGGGGATGGGTTTAATTTTGCACCCTAAATCAAAATTGTGAATCATGTCAAATGTTGCAGAAAAGGTAAAAGAAATTATCGTTGAAAAACTCGGTGTAGAAGAGGCGGAAGTTACGCCTGAGGCGAGTTTCACCAACGACCTGGGAGCCGATTCACTGGATACAGTGGAGCTGATCATGGAATTTGAGAAGGTTTTTGACATCTCTATTCCCGACGATCAGGCTGAGAATATTCAGACAGTTGGTCAGGCTATTTCATACCTTGAAGAGCAGGTCAATTCCTGATGACAGATGGCCCTGCTTTAAGTGAATGACCAGTTGGCCCTGTGCCGGTTGGTCATTCACCTAACTTTATCCCCCCATTTTCAGGGCCTCTTGTAAGATTCTTAATAACAGTTTCAATGAAATTCAACGACTGCTAAGGAAAGTTTGCTTACCTTAGCAGTCTATCGCAATACCATAACCATATATCATGCACAGAGTTGTAATTACGGGAATTGGTGTTTTGAGTCCGATCGGCCTTACTGCAGATTCTTTCGCTGAAAATTTGAAAAGAGGAATAAGTGGTGCCGGTCCCATTACCCACTTCGATGCGAGCAATTTCAAAACCCGCTTCGCATGCGAATTAAAAGATTTCAAGGTAAATGACTACCTGGATCGAAAGGAGGCCAGAAAAATAGACCCCTTTACTCAATACGCGCTTATCGTAGCCGATCAGGCAATGAAGGATTCTGGCCTTGATCTGGATTCCCTCGACCCGTTTATGGCAGGGACCATTTGGGGTTCAGGAATCGGAGGTCTTAAGTCACTGGAAAAAGAGATTGAAGATTATGCCAGGGGCAGTGGAACGCCCAGGTACAATCCCTTCATGATACCTAAAATGATTTCGGACATTGCCCCCGGTCATATTTCCATTAAATACAACCTCAAAGGCATAAATTACGGCACGGTGTCTGCCTGCGCATCTGCCAATCACGCCATGATCAACGCCTTTGATTATATTCGCCTCGGAAAAGCCGATATCATTCTCTGCGGTGGATCAGAAGCAGCAATCACCCGCACTGGTATCGGTGGTTTCAGCTCAATGAAGGCTCTATCAGAGCGGAATGACGACCCGGCTACTGCATCCAGACCCTTCGACAAAGACAGGGACGGATTTGTACTGGGAGAAGGCGCCGGTGCTTTTGTACTGGAAACCCTCGAACACGCCAAAAATCGTGGGGCAAATATTTACGGGGAAATCGTCGGCTCCGGTATGACAGCAGACGCATACCACATCACCGCCCCCCATCCCGATGGTAAGGGTGCAGCACATGTGATGGAAATTGCGCTCAAAGAAGCAAAGTTAAACCCGGACGAAGTAGATTATATCAATGTCCATGGAACTTCCACCCCCCTCGGCGATGTGGCAGAATTAAAAGCCATTGAGGAGGTTTTTGGAAAAGACGCCCCCTCTATCAATATCAGCTCCACAAAATCAATGACCGGTCACATTCTCGGAGCGGCAGGAGCAGTGGAAGGAATCGCCTGTCTTCTCGCAATGAGAGACAATTTCGTGCCTCCCACCATCAATAATTTCAACCTCGACCCTGAGATCAACCCCAAACTCAATCTCACATTAAACGAAGCCCAGGAAAGGGCTGTGGACGTGGTACTCAGCAACACATTTGGATTTGGAGGCCACAATTCCTCAGTAATCATACGAAAAATGAAGTAGGACGATTTTGATGAGAAAGGTTTACAATTTGACACTCTCCCCCGAGCGGGAACTGGCCAGGAGTATAAAGCTAATTACAGGTTATATCCCTGCGGATCTTGAATTGTACAAAATTGCCTTTTATCACAAATCCTGCGTCAATGAACGAGAAAATGGCACCCCGAATAACGAGCGTCTGGAATTCCTCGGAGATGCCATTTTGAGCTGTGTGGTCGGTGAATACCTCTACAAAAAATACCCCGGAGGTGACGAGGGCTTCCTCACCAAAATGAGATCAAAAATCGTAAAGCGCCAAACACTCAATGAGATCTCCGAGCAAATGGGGCTGGACTTATTACTGTTAAAATACAACCAGACTGAATTGAGCAAATCCATGCTCGGCAATGCCCTGGAAGCGCTCCTGGGTGCCTTTTATCTCGAAAACGGTTACGATAAAACCCGGGTATTTATCATCAAAAAAATTCTGCGCAATCAACTCGACATTGAAAAGTTAGAAAATCAAGACGATAATTATAAAAGCCAGTTGCTGGAGCACTGCCAAAAAACAGGCACCAAAATCACCTACAAAGTCCTTCAAAAATTCAAGAAGAACAAGCGCGACAGATTTATTGTAGCCGTGTATCTCGACAACCAAAAGGTGGCTACGGGTGAGGAGTACAGCAAAAAAAGCGCTGAGCAAATTGCCTCTCGAAAAGCACTGGAAACCCTCAATACCAACAGCCCCGAGGAGGAGTAATGGGAATGGTTTCACAATCAATTTTCAGAGACCTCGACATCAATGCTTACCTGCAAAAACCCTCCCGTGCCGACCGCATTCAACTCATGCAAACCGGCGCCAGGGAATTAAAACAGTGGATTGATGACCTATTTAACCGCGGACTGGCAGCCCTGAAAAGTGAGAACAAGTTTGAAATAAATGCCATCGCAACCAGAATGGTGGATTCAAAAAATGCCTCATGGGGCCGAATCCTCAGACTGATGTCCGATTCCCTCGATAGAAGTGACTGGAACGAAAGACCTACCCTTTACAAACTCATTCAACTCTACATCCAGGCAGGAGGAGTCCTTAAAATTGACCGGCTGGACCCTCTACTTCAAACCGACCTGCTGGCTGCCGCAGGAATGAAATGGCGCCGCAATGCACTGGAGAATGTCAAACCGGTAAGTGATGACTGGCTTTGCCTTTGGTGCAAAAAAGATACCCTTGAAAACCTCACCTCCCTAAGCGCTTTTCTATTTGGCATAAAGACTGGGTATTACGTCCGGGTCAATCAATATGTCTTCGGACGCGAACCCTTTCAGGCGGAGTTCTCATTTGCAGACACCTGGAGTGGGGATATCATCTATTTCCCCTCACCTACCCCTTTGGCAGCGTTTCCCGGAACCAGCCTCCAGAAAAAACGCGACCATTACCACCAACCGGAAATCCCGGTTGAAAACCTGCGCCGCGATATCCTGAAACAGATCGAAACAAACCCATTCAGGTACCAGTGGCCCATGGCCATCCCGGCAATCGAACTGTTGGAATCACAAACCCCGGTATTGGACCAGGAAACAGAACAGGAAACCGAAGAATTAAAGCAATTCCTCGATTTCGCCTCCATTGACCGGAACCTTACCCTCTTCGGAACCTGGTCGCTAGCCGGTTTCACCCCTCTAAGCCTCATATCCGATGGATTGGTCAGCCCAATGCCGGGAGTTGAGTGATTTTATACGAGTCTGACTATCCAATTGTGAATTGGTGAGTCTGATGATGGGTTGATGGCTGATGGCTAATTGGCGGATTGTGCCCTCATAATATAGGTTGACAGGGTACCCCCATTAACCATTAAAAATGTGGATAACTTCCCGGTTAAAAAATAAACGGGGTTATTATCTTTACATCCTCAGAGTGAAGCGGAGGCA
>SKLY01000041.1 GCA_007121335.1 Saprospiraceae bacterium
CGAAACGCTTCCGTAAAACGTCTCCTTCTTCGCTCTTCCATTGTTAATTTCTTTGTCATATCTAACAAATTTACGGAAGTTATCCACATAAAATCTGTCAACGTATTCCATGAGACAGCAGATGGCTGGTTTGAGTTTTGAGTTTTGAGTTGTGAGTTTTGAGTTATTTTTTTGTCGTAAAACTTAAGATAACAGTATCATATCTATATTTTTGGGATTATAGATTTGGAGAATTTTCTTCTCCGCTCATACTGTATTGATGCCCCCACCGCTTTGAGGGAGAGACCAATAATCCTTACTCACCGAAACCTCAGAATTCTCACCCGAAACAAAAATTGTCAATTGTCCACTGTCCATTGTCCACTAGCCTACACCCCAATTTAACTCACTGAGAGGCCGTTTGGTATTGCAACCTCTTTTCCATATTGGCAGCTGCCGGGAAGAGGATGTTGTTCTCCAGGTGGATGTGCAAATGAAGGTCCTCTTGAAACTCCTTCAAGAGCGCAAAACTGACCCGGTAAGTATTGCAGGCATCCGCAGGCGGGGTGTAGTTCTCTGTCAACTCCGCAATCCTCTTGAATCGCTCACCCTCGGTATCGTGCTCTTCCATCATCATGCGAATAGGGTTTTCCACCGTTCCGAACTGAGGAGGCTCAAAGGAAGTGCTATTCCGCACCGATTCCACCATTTTTCGAATGAATGGAAACAGTATGTGTTCTTCCTTCCACATGTGATTGGTGAGTTCAGCAGATGCAGCAGTAAACTCCCCCAGAATTTCCAGTAATTCAGGGTGTCTGTCGCCGTGAACACGCGCCACTTTATCGAGGTAGGGTCTGATGATCGGAATCTGCTCCTCGACATATCTGTGGTGCTTTTTCTCAATGTAATCTACCAGCAAATCCATCGGCCATGACTTGAAATCAATCACCTCATCGCCTCGCTGCCGAACTATCTCATTCAAATGCTGAACAACTTCCACTGCGTCCAACTTTTTGGCCTTGCAAGCATCTTCCACGGTCCTTCCACCCTGACAGCAGAAATCTATCTTGTGCTTCTTAAAAACTTTCGCAGTCTGATAATTTTCAGCGACCAACTCGCCGATGATACTCTTTTGTGTAATCTCCATAATACCTGAAATTTGTATGAAAAAATGTATTTCTGCTATTCCTAACCGGCCCCATTAACCCCGCCTTTGCCTCTTTCCTCTCTAAAACCACATTACAGGACCTTTTTATCTTAATTTGTCTCAAACTTTGTTCTACTCAAATACCACTTCACTAAATACTCTCTATATTGAAAATATGCGGCCACCATATTTATGTGAAATTGCCCTGGCAAAGGTATTGAAAAAGTCTATTTAGGACAATTTTATCCGAATTGATTTTCCTATAAAACGGGCCGTCATTCCCTACATTGCACTTACAGGGAAATATTTGACAATGCGGTGACATCACTGTCTCAGAGTGTTGATTCCAGGGGGTATTCCTGAGATGATTTAGGGAAAAGGAATTGGGAGAATGATGAAATACAGGCTTATACTCTGTTCATCAATACAACAACAAGGAAAAAACAGGAAGTCTTGAAACCCAGCTTAGGCAAAACAGCAGTTCGACGATTATTGCCCTTCAATAAGTTTAAGGGCTGAAGAAGTGCCAATTCGCTCAGCGCCTGCGTCGATCACGGCTTTTGCCATCTCGGCAGTTCGAATACCTCCGGAAGCTTTGAGCTTGATGGTATCGGGCAACTGGGATCGCAGCCAACCGATAAGTTCCACCTGGTTCTCAGGCACATGGTACCCGGTACTGGTTTTTACGTAATGCGGAGAATTCTCAATAATCACCGGCATCAGCATTTCCATTTCCTCCCAGCTTAGCAAAGCAGCTTCGATAATGAGCTTAATTTTGCGGCTCTTAAGGCGACAGGCAGTAACCAGGCTGTCCAACTCACCCTGAACATCCACCATTTTACCACTTTTCAGTGCAGCCACATTAATTACCGCATCGATTTCATCCGCACCCAGATCAATGCTTCTCTTAATGCTGTCCATTTTGGTTCCAATGTGGTCGTATCCATTGGGGAAACCCGCTACAGTGGCAATCTGCACATTGGAGTCCTTCAATGCTACCTTGCAGGCTTTTACAAAATAAGGCGGCACACAAACTGCGGGAAAGTTGTGCTTTATCGCTTCTTCACAAAGCTTGCGCACTTGCTCTTCCGTGGCAAAGGGTTTGAGCAGTGTATGATCGATATGTTCATTGAGTTTAAATGCCATAGTGTTTGGATTTACCGCCGCAATATACGGCAAAATGCCATGCTGAAAATTGGTCGTGGCATTTTTTTACAGATCAAACTTACAATCCTCTGATAATCAATATCTCAATTTTCTATTTTAAAAGTCTTTTAAAATAATGCCATCCAAAAGTGGCACCTTGCAGATTATTGGTATTTTAGCCCCGCGAAAAATGAGGATCCGGCAGATCAGGTGTCCGAATATTGGTATCCGGATAGGGTTGACAGACTATCACAAGTTGAAAATTCTACCTAAGCCAAACGCATCGACTTCATTCCCGGGAATGAAAGAGGCTGTCGATTCATTAAGACTTTTTACCAAAAAACCAGCACAGATGAAAATCCGGTACATTGATTTTATACAGCAGACCTACGAATTTCCGCAGGACGAGTTCAGGGTTGACGGGGACCAGCTCTATTTCAACGACATATCGATGATGGAGTTGGTCAAAAAATTTGGGACCCCACTCAAATTTTTCTACCTCCCGAATATCAGCAGAAATATCAACCGCGCTCGGAGCTGGTTTAAAAAGGCCATCCGTGAAAACAACTACCAGGGCCAATATCACTACTGCTACTGTACCAAGAGTTCCCATTTTTCCTTTGTACTGAAAAAGGCTCTGCAAAACGGCATTCACATTGAGACCTCCTACGCCACTGATCTCGACATTATTAAAAGGCTGGAGAAGTCCGGGGATTTTAACAAGGAGAAAAAAGTAATCTGTAACGGCTTCAAAACCGATCAATACTTACAGCGAATAGGCGAAATGCACCGGGATGGCTACAACATCATCCCCGTCATCGACAATCCCTTTGAGCTCTCCAAAATTTCCGAAGAGGTAGATGGCCAAATCGACATTGGGATACGCATTGCAGCGGAGGAAGAGCCCAAATTTGAGTTCTACACTTCGCGACTCGGAATTGGCTACAAAGACATTTTGCCCCTATACAAAAACCGCATTCAGAAAAACGATAAGCTGAATCTCAGGATGCTCCACTTTTTCATCAATACGGGCATCAGGGACAACGCCTACTACTGGAACGAGTTTTTCAAGTGCCTGAGACTGTATGTGGAGTTGAAAAAAATATCTCCCGGGCTGAATTCTTTCAACATAGGTGGGGGATTCCCCATCAAAAACTCACTGGCATTTGAGTACGATTACGAGTACATGATAGATGAGATCGTTTATCAGATCAAAAAGTTCTGCAAAAACGAGCAGGTGGAAGAGCCGGATATTTACACTGAATTTGGCTCCTATACTGTGGGAGAGAGCGGGGGCGCAGTATTCAAAATACTCAACCAAAAGCAGCAGAATGACCGCGAGAAGTGGAACATGATCGACAGTTCTTTCATGACCAACCTGCCGGACTCCTGGGCACTTTCAAAGCGCTTTATTCTGCTGCCACTCAACAAATGGGGGGACGCCTACGAGCGCGTTTTTCTCGGCGGACTCACCTGTGACAGCGACGATTACTACAATTCAGAGCAGCACATCAACGCTATTTATCTCCCTCAATACCGGGCCTCCAAGCCACTATACATCGGCTTTTTCAATACCGGGGCCTATCAGGAATCCCTGGGCGGCTTTGGCGGAATGCAGCACTGCCTAATCCCCAATCCAAGAATACTTCTGATCGACAGGGATCAGGAGGGTAAATTGTCTTACGATGTATTTTCGGAGCAGCAATCCCCCGATTCCATGCTGAAATTAATGGGCTATTAAACTAATTGAACCATGAGCAAAACATTCGCCGGAATTCCGGCCAATTATCACGATTACGAAAGAGCAGGCGTAGTGCTTTACCCGGTGGGTTACGACGGAACCAGTACCTGGGGAAAAGGGGCGGACAAGGGCCCTGCTGCATTTCTCGATGCCGCAGAAAACATGGAGCTGTACGACATTGAAACCGACTCAGAGCCCTACCGGAAAGGCATTCACCTGCTCAATCCCGCACCGGAGTTTAAGAGTCCGGCCTCTATGGTGGAGCACCTACACAAAGAGATTACCGGCCATTTAAAAAAGGGCAAATTTGTCACCACATTTGGCGGAGAGCACAGCATTTCCATTCCCTGCATCCGCGCCTTCCGCGAGCACTTTGGCAATATGACCGTTTTGCAACTCGACGCACACACTGACCTGCGGCCCTCCTACGAGGGAACTCCGTACAATCATGCCTGCGCAATGGCCGAGGCTGTTACTACTACCAATTTGGTGCAGGTTGGCATTCGGTCCATGGACAAAAGTGAGGCGGAGTTTATGAAAAGGGAAAAGGTCTTTTTTGCCGGGGACATCCGCAAGGATAAATTTTGGATCGACAGGGTGCTTGAAAAATGCGTGGGAAATGTGTATATCACCATTGACCTGGATGCTTTTGACCCCTCCATCATGCCGGCCACAGGCACTCCCGAGCCGGGCGGATTGTTTTGGTACGAAACCCTGGAGTTGCTCAAAAGAGTCTGCGAGCGAAACAAAGTAGTGGGTTTTGACATAGTTGAACTCTGCCCCATTGATGGAATAACAGCCCCGCAATTTCTCGCTGCCAAGCTCTATTACAAATTGATCGCTTATCTTCAGGATAAAATCTAAACAGCCACATTCAAATCAACTAATAAAACCTATTTACCATGTCAGGACCAATATCGAACTTCTTAAAAAAGTACTACCTACACTTCAATGCCGCAGCGCTGGTGGATGCGTCAAAAGGCTACAACGACCACCTTGAAGGCGGCGGAAAAATGATGGTCACCCTGGCCGGGGCAATGAGTACCGGAGAACTGGGAAAAATCCTGGCGGAAATGATAAGGCAGGATAAAGTACACATCATTTCTTGTACGGGGGCAAACCTGGAAGAGGATGTCATGAATTTGGTAGCTCACGACCACTACAAGCGAATTCCCAACTACAGAGAATTGACAGCCGCTGATGAGCGGGCATTGCTGGATCAGGGATTGAACAGAGTCACTGACACCTGCATCCCGGAAGAGGAAGCATTCAGAAGGATCGAGGCCAAAATTTTTAAACGCTGGCAGGATGCGGAGAAAAAAGGAACTCGCTATTTCCCGCACGAGTACCTCTACCAAATGCTCCGGGAAGGAGACCTGAAGGAATTCTATCAAATCGATCCGGCCGACAGTTGGATGGTGGCTGCCGCCGAAAAAAATATCCCCATTGTAGTACCCGGCTGGGAGGACAGCACCCTGGGAAATATTTTTGCCGCTCACTGCATCAAGGGTGAACTTAAAACCAATACGGTGAAATCGGGAATAGATTACATGACCTACCTCGCGGATTGGTACCTGAAGAATTCGTCTGGCAAGGGAGTGGGCTTTTTCCAAATTGGCGGCGGAATAGCAGGGGACTTCCCCATCTGTGTGGTGCCTATGCTTTACCAGGACCTGAGGTACGAAGACATACCATTCTGGGCATACTTCTGTCAGATTTCAGACAGCACCACCAGCTACGGTTCCTATTCAGGAGCGGTTCCCAATGAAAAAATTACCTGGGGTAAGCTGGATGAAGATACGCCGAAGTTCATTATTGAATCCGATGCAACCATAGTGGTTCCCCTCGTTTTTGCCTACGTGCTGGGCTGGTAAGAGAGGAATTCTCAGACCACTAACCACTCTTTTTTCAAAAAAATGGGGCCGGTTGGGTACATTTTGACTTGAAGTAACACTACATGGCGAAATCAAAATTATTTCTGTCATGTGTAAAACCTGTATGGAGTGCAACAGCCCGATTAATGGAAGAGCAGACAAGAAGTTCTGCAACGATGACTGCCGGTCAGCCTGGCACAACAAATCCAATAGCGACGCCAACAACTTTGTGCGCACGGTCAACAAAATACTCAGAAGAAACAGGCGCATTCTGCACAAATTTTACCAGCGAGGAGAAACTGCCGTGAACAGAGAGCGGTTGATCGAAGAAGGTTTCGCATTTGGCTACTACACCAACGAGCGAATCGCAAAAGACGGACATCCCCAAAAGTACTGCTACGAGGTCGGCATCGTAGAATCGGACCCCCGAAACCTGAATTTGATCAAAATGAGTTTGTAAAAATCCGGTCCTCCGCCCTTTTGCCTCCGGCCGGTTTATTCAACCCTACTAGCGGAAGGGCTGGAGTTTGCCGACAAAATATAGCCGATTAAGGTTTTGCAATCCATTCCATTAGGAATATTATATATATTACCTTGTTTCATAATTTACCGCCCCCGGTTTGAGTGCATTGACCGGGGGTGTTCTATTTCTACATTTATGAGTCCACCAGACTTACAGCCCCTATTACCCGCTTTTCAGAAAAGGGTTATTTGAATTCCCGCACCCTGCCTTTTTTCTTCTGCATTTGATGAGGGCATTGTTCCCCTTCCAACTCCATCCCAAAAAAAATTCCTGTGGGTTGATGACCTATTATCAGTTGGGTCGATAAAAGGATGTAAGTCAATTCCGGATATGACAATTTTGACCGAGTTCGAGGGTGGATAAAAACCAGCAAACCACTCTGCAAACAGGTCATTAAATCCATTTTTTAACAATTAAATTTTTTCAATCATGAGAGCCAAATTAGTAACCACTTCATTGATTATTGCATTAATTTTTAGCATTTCGAGCGCCTCGGCACAAGTTTCATTTGGTGTCAAAGGGGGAATAGGTGTATCCACAGTTTCCTTATCGGATCAACTTTCTGAATCATACACCATGGATGGCCGCTTTACCATTCACGGAGGGGGATTCATAAATTATGGATTCGGGGGGAGATTTGCCATACAAGCCGATGTTCTTTACTCCCAAAAAGGGGGAACCTTAAAAGACAGAGAAATGATCCTCCTCAACTTGCCCGATGGTGGACAAGCTCTGGGAAGATTGGAATCGGAGCAGAATTTGAATTATTTGGATATACCCATCGTATTTCAATACCGTTTCCGGGGACGTTCATTGACACCTTATGTATCTGCAGGACCTCAGTTTAGCTTTGGCCTTGGGGGAAAGAGCACACTGAAGTTTGATTCAGACACCCATCCGATGCAGGATCCATCACAGGACATAAATTTTGGTTCGGCCAATGCAGATGACTTCAAGGGGTTTGACTTTGGAATTTCTCTGGGCGGAGGAGCTGAACTCGAGCTCACCTCAGGAGCCTTGACTTTCGATCTGAGAGCAGGCCTGGGATTGAGTAATATGGACCCACAGGGGCGAGACGCCTTTGGCACAAAAAATCGCGCTTTCACCTTTTCAATCGGATATAAATTCGGAGGTGGAGGATGGTAACGAAGTCACTTTGAGAGCACCCTATTATCGCTAACCATCCTTCAGACCAAAAAAGACGAATTATGTACTGCCTAAACTGTGGATCGCATCTAAATGAAGCCCAGAATCACTGCTCCTGCTGCAACATTCGAATCAGCGCACATGGTATCATGAGAAAGAACGAGATTCCCATCGGAGGTGGCTTTAGCAATCAGTCTTCAATAGAGGAAAAATCCAAATGTCCTAATTGCCTGGAACCCCTGATCTCGGAAAATGCCAATAAGTGTAACTGCTGTAATTACAATTTGAAACAAGGCAGGAAGGGAAACCGGGCCAAACCAAAATCCGACAACGGTCACTTCAAATTCACAAGGGGTGATATCCAGTTTACCCGGAATATAGAATTCAACTAAAATAACAGCCATGAGACAAAAAAAAGAAGTCACTCCATTCAGCATCGCATTTCTGGACCTGCTATCCAGTGCTTTGGCGGCTGTCATAATACTTTTTGTAATAGTGCCAAAAACCGATGTCCAGATAGATGTTTTTATAGATGAACTGGACCTTTTCAGGGGGGAGATGGAGCTGTTGGATTCCCTTTTCGCCGACGTCACCGAACACCTAACACCGGAAGAGTTGCTCGCCTGGTCCACGCTTATCACCAAGCTCAAGCAAAGCAGCGTGGAGATGGAAAACCAAATGGACATTCTTTCAAAAAGACTGGAGGAAACCAAGGTCAGCAATGAATCCCTCGAACAGCGACTTGAACAAGCAGAGAGAAACCTAAGGGAGGTGATGGAAGAAAACAGGACGCTGCGCACTGCGCAAGCATCCCTGCAACGGAGGGTAGAACGGTCACAGGAAAGAGAAGAAAAACCCGCTGAAACAGCGACCGATAGAAGCCCACCTGTAGCACAGCAGCCCGATCCGGTTCAGGAACAACCACCGCAGCCCTCTCCATTGGGAGACTTTCTGCTCGGAATGAACCCTGAATTTGCGGTGATGATAAATTGGGAAGATCAATCTCACTCTTTGGACCTCTACCTGAAATCAGGAAATCGGTTTACCGACAACCACAACCGCAACACCTCATTTGGAAGGTGGATGCGCATACCGAGACGGTACAATCCCAATCCACACCAGGTTATCATTCAAAATGAATTGGTCCCGGGTGAGTACGAGGTCTATGTACACCTGTTCAGACCGAGGGATATTACCACGACATTTAACGGCTTCATCGCCTGGCAACCGGAGGGTCAAACACCGAGAATGGTGCAGTTGGAAAATATTGAGATACCTTCCACACCACCCCCCTACAGGGATGGAGGAGGAGTACTAATAGGAAATCTGACGCTTACAGAGACCACCATGGAATTCAATCAAATTCACCAATAAAATTTATCAATCATGAACGAAAAATACTACGCACTTATACTGAGCCTGGCTATTGCTGCACTTATGGTGATGACAGTCAATTTGCTGGCCATTACATTCGCAGACAACGAATTACTCCATCGCCTTTTTGTGCTTTTCGGAGGAAGACTGCCCTCGGGTTTGATTCAGGGAATTACCTACTTCTTGTTCACTTTCGGAGTATTTGAAATTATCAACCTCAGGAAGCGAATCCAACAGGAAATGATAGCATTTGACATGAACTTACTGCCGGAATCAGAACAA
>SKLY01000202.1 GCA_007121335.1 Saprospiraceae bacterium
ATCGAGATTTGAAAACCTGGAGAAGACAGAAGGTTCATGTTGTGCCACTGCAGAGTTCGGGCTATTTCTTTTCAACCGCATTCTTAAATTTTTCAAACTGACTTTGAATACCTGCAATTTGATCAATGGGAACCGAAAAAGCAATGCCGGCTTCAGAGGCCTGAAATTTAGAATCCTCATCAAGCGCTTTTATAATGGATGAAGCAATGCTCTCTTCTACTACAAGGAGAATGACATCAGTCTCGCCCTCGATAGTAAGACCAAAAAAGGTTTTTTTATCCTCTCCTCCAATGCCGCGACCGGGAATAATTGTGGCACCGGTAGCTCCCAGGTTTTTTGCCAAATCAATAATTTCATAAGTTAATTTGGGATTGACGGCAGCCAAAAGCAGTTGAAATTTCATGTCTTTCTCTTTTTTGATTTTGCAATAAAATACTTGATTTGTGCATAAGCAAGAACAGCTACTATGGGAAAAAGGCTGGCAAAAGCAATTAAGCCAAAGCCATCAATAGCCGGATTTCTTCCGGGTAATACATCCGCGAGTCCAAGTCCGAGGGCGGCAACTATAGGCACGGTAACAGTGGAGGTAGTCACACCACCCGAATCATAAGCCAAAGCCACCAGGTCCTTTGGGGCGAAAATGGTTTGTAAAATTACGAGCGCGTAGCCCGCAGTAATATAAAGATGTAGCGGAGTGCCGGTGACAATTCTGTAAGTACCCAGGGCCAGTGCAAAAGCAACCCCGAGTGCAACAGTTATTCTGAGGCCCCAATTGGTAATTGAGCCACCTGAGACCTGATTGGCTTTTATGGCTACAGCTATCAGAGATGGTTCTGCAATGGTGGTGGCAAAGCCAATAGCTGCCGCGAAAATATAAATCCAGTAATAATTCCTCCAGTCAATTGCTGCATCGGCATCTATACTCAGAAATTCAGGACTGCTCAACTGCGTTCCCATCATTTGACCTACCGGAAACAGTGCTTTTTCAAGTCCGAGCAGAAAAAAAGCCAAACCTATGACTACGTAAATACTGCCGACGATTACCCTTTTGAGGTTAGGAATAGGCCTTTTTAATACCACAATCTGATAAAAGACAATGAGCACCAAAATAGGAGTCACGTCCCAGATGGTGGACACCAATACATCGCCCAATTGATTAAGTAGTGGTGTCATCAGCTAAAATAGATTAATCCGTAAATCATCACAAATATCATCGGTGTCAAAGAGGCGAAAGCGATGAGTCCAAAACCTTCGGTCAGTGGTTTTCTACCTTTGATTGTTCTGGCCAAACCTACCCCAAGGGCCGTCACAAGGGGAACCGTTATGGTGGATGTTGTTACTCCGCCCACATCGTAAGCGATCCCAATAATTTCCTCAGGAGCATAGAAGGTAACCATAATTACGCCGATATAACCACCAATAATCAGATAGTAAATCGGCCAACCCATCAATATCCGGAGAACACCTATCAGAATGGCAAAACCAACTGAAAATGCAACCGTCAACCTCATGCCCAAAGCGTAGCGATCAATTGATGCAGAATCCCCTGGAATCAATCCACCTTCCGCTGCAATGCGACCTGCCTCTGCAGCCACTGCAATTAATGCCGGTTCAGCCACAGTGGTAGAAAACCCCAGGGCAAAGGCAAAGGTCAACAACCAGAATAAACTACCTTTTCGTGTCAGGGAATTGGCCATGGTCTCCCCAATAGGGAATAGTCCCATATTCAGCCCTTCAACAAAAAGCATCAAGCCGACTACAACAAAGATGCTGCCTACAATGATACTTCCAAATTCAGGTATGGGTTGCTGTATAACTGCCACCTGAAAAAATCCTATTACAATGATAATTGGCAACACATCCACCAAAGCCACCCGTAGTTTCTTTATCGCCAGGTATAGCAATGCAATGACCCTTGACATCAATTCTTTGATGGTTCCTGATTTTTCGAGCTTATGTCCGATTAATACTGGTTTTGTAAGGTTAGCAAATAGTTCATTAAAACCTGTGCCTGACCAATTGGATAGTCATACCCTTGGTTAAAAGTTCTGAGTAAAGATAGCGTTTAGGGTGAATTCCAGGGGTGAAACTGAAGAAAAAACTACATTCCCCTGTTCTTCAAGTCCTTCACCTCCGAATACATCCACTGCAGCCTAACGATTATGAATTTTTGATTCCCCATCAAGAATGCCGTAGTCTCACGCACTGGATAATTGTAGATTGGGTTACGGACCAAAAAGGCCAGTGAATTTCCCCCGGGCTTTTAAGTGGGAAAAATACAAGAATATGCGCAAGAAGCGCCTGGAGAGTGGCATGGATGAAGAAAAGTCCGGTAGTTGGGGAAAGCCTTTAGCCTGATCTACTGGTAGTACACGGAAGTTCTCAATACCTCCTCTGATAGTTCCACCCGCCGGTAACAGGCCCTGTTGTTCAGCACCTTAAAATCCCTGTATTTGTCGTTGAGATTGAAAAAAGTGGAGGGGCTGATAAAAACGTCCATTTCGGGAAGGATAAGTGATTTTTCCAGGTGGTAATGACCACAAAAGACGGTCGGCCTGCATTCTGATTTTTTGACCAAATTCCGGAATTTATCGATTTCCCTGAAGGCGTGATTTTTATCCATATAAGGTGCCGCCGCCTCAGTGGGTGGATGATGCATGAAAATCAGTTTTTTCAACTCCCTTTCTCCGGTGAGTTTCTCCTCCAACCAGGACCACTGCAATTTGCTGAGCGAGCCGACAGAGTTGTCCAGATAAATGAGGTGGTGGCCGGGGATTTTTTCCTCGTAATAGAGTTCTATGGAGTTGTGCAGGTGGTCCTCAAGTGCAAAAATGCCGGCCAGAACGGAGCTGTCATCGTGATTTCCCCCAATTATCCGGTAGGGCGTTTGGTTGTCATCCAGTTGCTTTTTTATCCACTTATAGGTAGATTCATCCCCATCTCGGTAACTAAGATCACCGGTGAGGATGAGCAGGTCGCTGTCTTCGCGGCTTTGGAATTCAAGGGCACCGGCAAAAAGTCCCCTCGTATCAACGCCAAAGGGATGTTCGCCCGGAGGCGCAATGTGGGGATCGGAAATCAAAGTTATAAGCATGCCTGGGGTATTTTATAACTATTTTGCATTGAGTGAACGCAGTAAATTGGTCATTGATGTGCGCTTCCGCACCACGGATTCCACTTCTGAAATGGGAATTCTGTGCTGTTCCAGACTGTCTCTCTCCCTTATGGTCACCTGATTATCCTCCAGGGTTTCAAAATCAACCGTGATGCAATAAGGGGTACCGATTGCATCCTGACGGCGATACCTTCTCCCGATGGTGTCTTTTTCATCGTACTGGCAGTCAAAAGCAAACCGGAGATCATTGAAAATTTCGGTGGCTTTTTCGGTGAGCTCTTCCTTGTTTTTTACCAGCGGAAGTACAGCGCATTTTATGGGTGCCAGGGCAGGGTGCAATTTCAGGACCAGCCTTTTGCTCGCTTTGCCGCCGGCATCAGGCACTTCGTCTTCCTGGTAAGCCTGGGTCAGCAGGGCGAGAAACATGCGATCAAGTCCAATGGAAGTTTCGACCACATACGGCACGTAACTCTCATTGAGTTCATGGTCGAAGTACTGCAGTTTTTTTCCGGAGAATTCCTGATGACGACCCAGGTCGTAATCCGTGCGCGAGTGGATGCCCTCCAATTCTTTGAATCCGAATGGAAACTCAAATTCGATGTCAACCGCGGCATTGGCGTAATGGGCCAGACTCTCGTGCTCGTGAAAACGGAGGTTTTCGGCCGGTGTGCCCAGAGCGCGGTGCCACTTCATTCTGAATTCCCTCCAGTACTTGTACCACTTCATTTCATCTCCCGGCCGAACGAAGTACTGCATTTCCATCTGCTCAAATTCCCGCATTCTGAAAATAAACTGTCGGGCGATGATCTCGTTTCGGAAAGCTTTTCCGGTTTGTGCAATGCCAAATGGGATGCGGGCCCGGGTGGTATTGGCTACGTTGAGGAAGTTGACAAAGATCCCCTGGGCCGTTTCGGGTCTGAGGTAGAGTTTCGCCTCTTTACCTGCCACCGTTCCCAACTGAGTCGAGAACATGAGGTTAAACTGACGCACTTCTGTCCAATTCCTCGATCCGCTCACCGGGTCGGGAATCCCGAGGTCCTCGATGAGTTTGCCCAATCCCTCCAGGTCATTGTCGTTCATGCAGCGGGCCAGTTCGGCAGAAATTTCCTCTATTTCCTTTTGATAACGCTGGGCTCTGGGATGTTCCGCGAGGAATTTCGCTTCATCAAAATCGTCACCAAATCGTTTGGCAGCCTTTTTTACCTCTTTGGCAATTTTCCCCTTAATTTTTTCAATGTGCTCCTCAACCAGCACGTCCGCTCTGTATCGCTTTTTTGAATCCTTGTTATCGATGAGCGGATCGTTGAATGCATCCACGTGACCACTTGCCTGCCAGGTTTTGGGATGCATAAAAATAGCAGCATCAATTCCGGAGATATTGTCGTGCAACTGCACCATGGATTTCCACCAAAAGTCGCGTATATTGTTCTTCAAAAGCACACCCATAGGACCGTAATCGTAAGTGGCAGACAGCCCGTCGTAAATCTCACTGGACTGAAATATGTAACCGTATTCCTTGCTGTGCGCAACTATATTTTTAAATGAATCGCTCATTGTGATTGTTTTGAATCGCAAAGATGGGGAAATCCTTTGAAATCGGGAATTTTAATGTGGGGAAATGAACGGAGAATACGGTTTAGAACAGTCTCAATGCATTGCGTACTTTCCACTCCAATCCGGTTAATGGCAAATATCTTATCTGTAGATACGCACGGCCGTGCGTATTTAACCCCAAATTAATCAACAATCCCGAACCGCAGTCTCAATTCATGGTGTATCGTCCCCCAAATCCGAATGCCGCGTGAAGTGTTGGGTTTTGGGTCTTGAGAGGCAATTAGTGAATTGCGTGTTTGGAGAGTGACTTTCCATAGTATGGTTATTTGTTTGCGTGACTGCAAACGAAATCAATTGATTGCGATGAGTAGCAGGCTTTTATGAATTTGTCGGCAAAAAAAATAGGGTGCTCACCGTTTAATCCCTCCGTCATGAGACTAAGTCAAATGGCGAAACTAAAACCCGGATCCCTTCCCATGAACGAAAACCCACCCCTTCGGTTACAAACCTGAGTGACTACCAAAAAATGCAGATCATGAAGAAGTTAAATATAAAGGTTGGCGGCTGGAATTTTGACAACAGCTACAGCCGACTGAGCGATAAACTTTTTACCCGCATAAAACCTCAGAAAGTGAAGGCCCCTGAATTGGTTCTTTTCAACGAAGAACTGGCTTGGGAAATGGGTTTGAAAAAGTCCGAAAAACAGGGTTTAAACGGAGCTGAGGTGTTTTCCGGAAATGCAATTCCACCCGGGGCAGAACCCCTTGCACAGGCATATGCAGGCCACCAGTTCGGACACTTTACCATGCTGGGCGATGGAAGGGCTCATTTGTTGGGGGAGCAAATTTGCCCATCCGGTAAAAGGGTGGATGTACAACTCAAAGGTTCAGGCAGAACGCCCTATTCCAGAATGGGTGATGGCCGGGCTACGCTTTACTCCATGCTGCGGGAATACCTCATCAGCGAGGCACTGTACCATCTCGGCATTCCCAGCTCGCGTAGTTTGGCAGTTGCGCTGACGGGTGAGCAAGTGCCGCGCGAGCGCATGCATCCCGGCGCTGTTCTCACAAGAATTTCATCCAGCCACATCAGGGTGGGCACTTTTGAATACATCAGACAGTTTGTGGACGAGGAACACCTGAAAAGTTTCTTCCACTACACCGTCCAACGACACTATCCGGAATTTGAAGATGGCATTTCCAGTCGTGGCGAAAACCTGGAAATTGACCCGGAAGCGGTTCTCGAATTTGTGAGAAAGGTGATGGAAAAACAGACCGATTTGGTAGTCAACTGGATGCGGGTCGGTTTTATACACGGCGTGATGAATACTGACAACACCACCCTTTCCGGTGAAACCATTGACTACGGTCCCTGTGCATTTATGAATGACTACCACCCCAAAACGGTGTTTAGTTCGATTGATACGCAGGGACGGTATTCATTTGCCAATCAGGCCGGAATTGCCCAGTGGAATGTAGGCTGTCTGGCCGGTGCACTGCTCCCACTCATGGGCGAAAACCAGGAAACCGCCCTGGAATCAGCCCGCGACATGCTCAGCGGATTCCCGGCCCTCTTTCGAAAGAAATGGTTGAAAATGATGGGCCAAAAGCTGGGTCTTAGCAATCCAGGGAAAGAAGATGGAAAACTGATCTCTGAATTGATGGATTGGATGGAAAAGGAACAGGCAGATTACACCAACACCTTCAGATACCTAAGCGACCGGGAAGTAACCGACCAGACCCACTGGAATGGCAAGGAATTCCAAAACTGGAAAAAGCGATGGGAAACCCGCCTCCAAAATGAAACCGGAGGCAAAGACACAGCCCTCCAAACCATGCAAAAAACCAATCCCAACTATATTCCTCGCAACCATCTGGTCGAAGAGGCTTTGGAAGACGCCGGACTAAAAGCCGATTTTACTAAATTTAATTTTCTGATGGAAGTCCTGAAAGCCCCCTATTCCGAACAGCAGGTAGAAAAAGATTTTAATCGAGTGCCCATTGGTTGGGATGATGCTTATCAGACTTTTTGTGGGACCTAGGAAGGGAAGTATTTTAGAAAAATTCATTTCAAAAACTCTCTACGACTGATTCAAAAATAACGGCTTTCAGGGTGTTTGATTTCGAATGTTTCCCGGGAATTGCGTGAAAGTTAGTAGGTTTGCGAGCCTGTAGGAGCAGGGGCAAGTTGTGGTTCTGTTTCTTCCCCGGGCAAAATTGGGATTACCCAGGTTGTGTTTTTCCGGGAAAATACAAGCAACCAAGGAGGCCAAATTCACTTGAAAATGGCAGGTGTAAAATGGATTAGGATATCACTGTGCAATTATGAAATACGAGAAACTTCCGAAAATAGAGCTTCACGTTCATCTGGATTGCTCGCTGAGTTACCGGGCTGTCAGGCAGTTGAATTCAGCCATTAGCGAGGATAGATACAGGAAGTTGTTTGTGGCCCCACCGTCCTGTTCCGACCTCAAGGCCTATATCTCACATGCGAAGCCGGCAATTGATTTGATGCAGAGTAAGAAGGGCCTTGAGATAGTCACGAGTGATCTCGTCCGGCAATTTGCGGATGACAATGTGATTTACGGGGAAATACGGTTTGCACCACTGGAACACTGTAATGGCGGTCTCAGCGAATTAGATGTAGTCCGGGTCGTAGAAAGAGCTGTGGAAAAAGCATCCCGGGAATTCCAAATAGAAGCATTTTTGATTCTTTGCAGCCTCAGGCCTTATAAGCCGGAAGAAAGCTTAAAGGTGGCGCATCTTGCAGAGGAGTTCAAGGGAAGCAGGGTTGTGGGAATTGATCTGGCAGGTGATGAACTGCTGGATGCCGGGCCACACCGATCTGCATTCGACTTTGCTCTGGAAAACGATATCCGGAGAACCTGCCACGCGGGTGAGGCCAGAGGACCGGAAAGCGTAGAAGAAGTATTGGATCAATTCAAACCACACCGCATCGGTCACGGGGTCCGGTCTCTCGAGAGTGAAAAAACTGTCAAAAGACTTCTTAAAGAGCAGATTCACCTCGAAGTTTGCCCGACCAGCAATCTGCTCACGGGCATCTACGACCAAATGGAATCCCACGGCATTCGAAAACTCCGGGATAAAGGAGTTTCTCTGAGTGTGAATACAGATGGAAGAGCGATCAGCGATGTGACCCTGACAGATGAGTGGAATAAACTACACCAAGCCCTGGCATTTGAAAAAGCCGACTTTTTTCACTTCAATTGTTGCGCAATAGATAATGCTTTTGCCCCGGCATCGGTGGTTGAAAAAACTGCTGCACGTTTAAAAAATGAATGGCGTTTGGATTGATGATTGGCAAGGGTATGAGGTGATGCTCATTTACTATTTTGAAGGGCTATCAAGTGAATTGAATTGGTTTTGTATAAAAATCCTACATTTTTTTAAAAATTACTACCTATGAATAGTCGCATATTGTTCCTCTCTTCGGTTTTCCTCATTACCATTTTTCCCCTCTAAAAAATCTCTTTAAAGGCATCTTTCAACTCATCTTTAAATTTGCTGGATATTTTGGTTCTAACGACTCCATGGCTTTCTCTTTTGTCTTCCCGACTCTGTTAAATCAGACCCTCCTCACGTAGTATTTTATCTGTTTCACTTTCCGATATTTCAAGCGCTTTACCTATGTGGTGGGAGGATACACCAAGTTTGTATAAATTTACCACTGATTTTCGAATGGTGGCTTTTTGCTCCTCTTTGATTTTCTGGATTTCCTCCCTGTTTTCTTTATCTGCTTTTTCATATCCCTCTAATAAAATCTCTTCGTAGGCATTTTTCGGCCCGCGTTTAACTATGCTGGAAATTGATTCTAATGACTCCATGGCTTTTTCCTTGTTTGTAATCATATTGTAGTAGTAAACGATGGCTTTTACGGTTAGGTTCCTGTCGCTTTTGTGTATTTCTAAAAATATTTTGTCGGCTGAACGCATCAAATCCTCTTCGTTCCATGCCCGTTTAAGTAGCAATTTGACCCCTCTCCATATGCCTGCCTGTATTCTCAGTATTTCGCTCTCCTCCGTGGCTTGAATATTGTCAAATACGTAATCGAATTCCGGGATGTACTTCTTCAGTGAATCATCCAAATCGCTGTAGAGGCTCCTGTGCGTGTGGTACTCCCAGGGGTCTTTTCCGTGGTAGAAAAGAACGGGAATCACCGGCCGGGGCTTTTTACCCTTTTTTACCTGCTTGCCCAGTCCGGAAAAAATATACTGTCCCAGTTGTATGGTCACATATTTGTCTTTCCACGACTTGAACTCCAGTAATATGGGTAGAAAAAAAGACTTTTTCCGGCCCTTCAGCGGCACTTCAAACAAAATATCCGCAAAGGAGGCCTTGAGTTCCTCGTTCAGGAAACTTCCCGGCACTTCCTGAATTTTGGACAAGTCGATTTGCTCAATCAAATCAGCGGGCAGGCGGTGCTGAAAGTACGATTGCGCACGTCCAACATCCCGAAAAACCTCCTTCAAAAAATGGTCGTGTATGCTTTTATGCTTTGCCATGCCGCAAA
>SKLY01000167.1 GCA_007121335.1 Saprospiraceae bacterium
GCACATATTATGCAGATTAATATCAGAAAAAACATACTGTTGGTACTCCACACTATTTCCCGGTCGTACAAATGGGACCAATCCAGATAAACGAGGATAAGAGTACTCAAGGCGGCACCCATGGCCATGCAGTGGATACTCAACTTTATGAACAGATTGATCACCATAGCCAAAAACAGGGCGAGAATGGAGGCGAACAACATCACATTCAACAGTTGAGGAATGCCGGGATGATATACAAAACTGGCAAAGAGCCAAAGGTAAAAGACGGCAACCGCGATAAAGGGGAACATCCGCTCTTTTTTCTCCCCCAATTCAATGGAGGAGAGTAGTCCCAAACTGTACATCATTACTATTGCTATACCGGGCAGCAGGACCGTACTGGCCACCACCTGAAAAACCAATATATGCATTTGCTCCCCCTGGAAAGCTGTAAAAACATAGGGATTAATTACCGCCATTATCAACAGCAAGTAAACCACCATGAGCAGTGGATGAAACACCAGAGAAACCATTTGGTAAAAAAATCGGTTGACCTTCCTCATCTACACTTTTTCATATCCATAAAACAATCCGAAGTAGGATTAATTATTCCCTTCCCATCGCTTCAGACCCTTGACCATGGTCCGTAACACAATTCAAAGATGGGAAAATTCAGTATATTGCAGTTAGTAAAGGCTGAAATTATGGACTTTTGAACCGCGCATTTTAAGAACGGACCAACAATAAGGCGATTCTTAAAACGATTATGACAATTCCACCGTTTTACAAATTGATGAACTGGCATTTACAAATCTTCGGTAGAGCAATTGCAGCCGTCCTAATAATCTTTTTCGGGGCCCTGGCTGCCATTGCACAGGACGACCCTGAGGAAATTTACGTGCCCTACGATGGCGGCGTTTACTCAGCCATTGTGGAAAATGGTGACACTCTCTTTCTCGCACAACTAGACCACATCAATGTCACCAGTCCCAGGAATTTTGACAGCAGGGAAGATTACATCCTTTACCTGAGATACAAACAACACGCCGCCACTGTCTATCCCTACGCCATGACTGCCATCCGAATTTATCGCGAAATTGAAGAGGTTTCGGATGACATGAACCGCAGAGAGCGAAGGCGATTTGTAAGACGGATGCAGCGACAAATGCGGGACGAATTTGAAGATCCCCTTAGGAGCATGACCCGTACTCAGGGATATATTTTGGTGAAAATGATCGAGAGAGAACTCAACACTCCCCTCTACTTTTTAATACGCGACCTGAGATCAGGGCTCACCGCCAGGTACTGGAGCACGCTGAGTTCCTTTTTTGGTTACGATTTGAGAGAGGGGTACAAACACGGAAAGGACGACCTGCTGGACATGGTTTTGGACGACTTGCGATTCTCAATGCCGGATCACTACACCAAAGACGGAGATAAGGAGGAGGAAAAAGAAGAAGACCGCTCAGAATAATTTACTAAAAACACATAAATGCCGGATAAATACGCTCAAAAGGACCGACTTCTCAAATCGAGTGATTTCAAGCCAATCAGTACCGAATGGAGAAGTCCATCCAACATAGCACTAGTAAAGTACTGGGGAAAACACGGCAGGCAATTGCCCTCCAATCCCTCCGTGAGTTTTACCCTTGACAAAGCAAATACCATCACTTCCATAGATTGCAGTCTCAAAGAAGACCCGGCGGCTGATATTTCAGTGGATTTTGTGTTTGAGGGAAAATCCAGGCCCGATTTCTCTGATCGAATCAAAGGTTTTCTGAGTTCGGTCACGGACATATTCCCTTTTCTAAAGCAAGTGGAGCTGAAAATTATCAGCAAAAACTCCTTTCCCCACAGTTCGGGCATTGCCTCTTCGGCCTCTTCCATGAGTGCACTTGCCCTGGGATTGTGCGAGATGGATCGCCAGTTTTTCGGCGGAGAAAAGGATTTAGAATTTTTTCAAAAAGCTTCCTATATATCCCGGCTCGCTTCGGGCAGCGCCTGCCGGTCTGTTTATCCTATTGCCGCTATGTGGGGGTACAGTAGAGGGGTCAAAAGCTCATCTGATGAATACGCCATCCCCGTAACCGAAATGTTGCACCCCGTCTTCCACTCTTTCAGGGACACCATACTCGTGGTCAGCGACCGGCCAAAATTCGTTTCCAGCTCTGCCGGGCACCAACTGATGGACATGCACCTTTTTGCATCCGAACGATTTCAAAAGGCGGGAAAAAATGTGGTCAGCATCCTGGAATCCTTAAGGCGGGGTGAAGTAGAGGAAACCGGGAAAATCATCGAAAGCGAGGCCCTTATGCTACACGCCATGATGCTATCTTCCAATCCCTCCTATATTCTATTCGAACCGGAAACCATCGCCCTTCTGAAAAAGGTTAGAGAATACAGGGCAGATACCGGCATTCCGCTTTACTTTACACTTGATGCCGGACCCAATGTACACTTACTGTACCCGGACGATCAAAAGGCTAAGGTGGACCAATTTATCAAGGGTGAATTGATGAAACACTGCATTTCTGAAAAGTGCATTTTTGATCGCTGCGGTGCGGGACCTGAACAGTTAAGGTAAATTTTTAACCGGGAACCACGACTGATTTCAAAATCCATTTCCCATTGTTATCGCAACAACACATTTTGAAAAATTCTTTTCATTCCGGCTATACGCAAAGAAAATGATGCAAAACCCACAAAAGTATGGCACTACAAAAAGATTCTACAGCATTGTAGTTGCATCTGTTCTGTTCGTGGGGTCTTTCAATCCCATTGAGGTTTTTGGACAGGATTATATTCTAAATAGCCAATTTGAAAAAGTGCTTGAAAGGACACTTAGTTTTACGGTACCCATTATTTCAGTAGAGGAAGTAAAAGCCCAAAAAAGCGAATACCTTCTGATCGACACCAGGTCACAGGAGGAGTTTTTGGTGAGCACGATACCCGGAGCTATCTACTGGGGTGGTGAGCGGCTGGAAGATCTGGAACTGCCTGAAGGTTGGTCGGCTGATAAACCAATTGTCCTGTTTTGCTCCATCGGATACCGAAGCGAAAAAGCGGGGGAAAAATTGATGGAATTCGGCTATCAGAATGTTTACAACCTTTACGGCAGCGTTTTTGAATGGGCCAACAGGGGCTATCCTTTGGTAGATCCCTTCGACCAACCCACCCAGAAAGTCCACGTCTATAATGCGAGATGGGGCCGCTGGGTGACCGCTGATAACATCCGGAAAGTGCGGTAATTGGACCCATTTGCTGAGCTGATTTATATCACATGCTTTTATTCGAACAAAAATCATCTGTGAGACCTTAATTTTGAAGGAGTTTTATTCAGGAAAAATACCAGGCGTGAGCGACCGTAGAAATAAAGGTGTCATCGAAAAATTTCCCCACCACAGGGCCATGGGACTGTACACCGACCTATACCAACTCACCATGGCTCAGGGCTACTTTCTTTCAGGTCGAAAAGGCGAGCGGGCCACATTTGATTACTTTTTTAGAAAAAATCCCTTTGGAGGGGGTTATGTGGTCTTTGCCGGATTGGGAGACCTTCTGGATGCGATTGACAACTATTACTTTGATGAAGAGCAAATTGAATACCTGCGCGAACAGGGATTTGACCAGGATTTTTTGGCCTACCTGAAGGATTTTAGATTTGAGGGAAACCTGGATTCGGTGCGAGAGGGAGAGGTTGTTTTTGCCAATGAACCCACCATAATTGTGAGTGGAACACTGATAGAGTGCCAATTGATCGAAACTCTTCTACTCAACTACCTCAATTATCAATCCCTCATCGCCACTAAAGCATCGCGACTACGACAGGTGGCGGGAGATAAAACCCTGCTCGATTTTGGGTTGAGGAGATCTCATGGACCGGGGGGCTTTCAGGCGGCGCGCGCAGCGTATGTAGGAGGAGCAGATGGCACCTCCAATGTAATGGCTGGCCACCACTGTGGAATACCGGTCAGCGGAACCATGGCCCACTCCTGGATACAAAGTTTTGACAGTGAAATAGAAGCATTCAGAACTTTCGCCTCTACCTTCCGGGGTGACATAATCCTGCTGGTTGATACCTACAACACCCTGAAATCCGGTGTGCCAAATGCGATAAAACTGGCCCTGGAATTAAAAAAGGAGGGTCGGAATTTGGAGGGAATCAGACTCGACAGTGGGGACCTGGCCTACCTCAGTAAAAAAGCGAGGGCCATGCTGGATGAAGCAGGTCTGAAAGAGGTAAAAATTTTCGCCTCCAACCAACTGGATGAATATGTGATTCGCAGTCTCAATGAACAGGGCGCTCAACTAGACGGATACGGAGTGGGCACCAAACTGGCCACGGGCCAACCGGATTCGGCCCTCGATGGAGTTTACAAATTGTCCGGGGTTAATGACAAACCCGCTCTGAAAATAAGTGAGAACGTGGAAAAGGTGAATCTGCCAGGCATGAAAAAAGTGTGGAGGTTTACCGATGAACAGGGTCAATTTCTTCTGGACGGGGTTTTACTGAGAGATGAAAATCTGTGCTATGCCCTTTACCACCCGCATTTTCCCGAGAAAAACACCGCGGTCTTCGAGCTGGAAAAAGAGGATATCATCTCGCCGGTGCTTCGCAATGGCAAACGCGTATCGAAAACACCTAAGCTTCATGAAGAGAAAGACTTCGCCATCTCCCGATTAAACAAACTACCTCCGGAAGTGAGGAGATTTGAATTTCCCCATATTTACAGGGTGGGAATATCCGAGGGCTTGCTCAACCTCCGGAAGCACCTCGTGGAGGAGGCAACCAAAAAGTTCGATCAGGAAAAATAAGTTGATCTATGGAAGCATTGCTAATTGTCGATCTGCAGAATGATTTTTGCCCCGGTGGGGCGCTGGGGGTAGAAAATGCCGACTCCATTGTGCCCACCATTAACCAACTTGCTGAAAAATTTGATTTGGTTGTAGCTTCCAAAGACTGGCACCCTCCCAAAACCATTCACTTTGAAAAATGGCCGGTCCACTGCGTTAGGAACACTCCCGGCGCTGAGTTCCATCCCTCACTGAATACAGACGCCATTGATCAGGTTTTTTTTAAAGGCACGGAAGACAAGGACGATGGGTACTCCGCTTTTGAAGCCACAAATAAAGACCTGACTGAATACCTTCGAAATCGCGGTGTAAAGACCAATTACATAGTGGGGCTGACCACCGATTACTGTGTAAAAGAAACCGCCATTGACAGCGCCAAAAACGGCTTTAAAACCATAGTGGTCCGGGATGCAATAAAAGCGGTGAATGCCGAGCCCGGAGATGGAGATGATGCTCTTAAAGCCATGCAAAGTGCCGGCTGTGAGTTGGTCTCCGTGCATGATATTTTGAACCAAAAATGAATTAGCTAACCATATGACAAATGAAGGAATTAGCTAAATCTATTTTCACCATTTGTCCATGAATTCCTGTAAAATGACTAACTTTAAGCTCAAATAGCATAGGCGTGGTCTTTTTATGAATACAGAAATAACCATTGTGCACCCAGGTAATTCTCCAGATCGGTTAAACATCCCGGTCGAGTTGAAAGATTTTAGGGATTTTATTCATAAGCAAACACATGGGGAGCAGGAAAAATTTTGGATTGGTAAACCGGTTGACGATAGTTTCAGGAGTAAATTTTATGGTCTTATCAGCAAGATACCACTTATCAGGCCAATAGGAATGGCCCTGGCCGGTACCATAGTTTTTATTGGGATTTATTTCTGGTTTACTGAAGCCTCTGACTGGGGACAACCAATTACCTGGCTCGGCCTGGTGTTAAGTTGGTTAATCGTTCCGCTGAATCGCTACACTAAAATGTGGAATACCGCCTATGCCGCTACCGAAAGAGGTCTTTGTATGCAGGACTGGCAGAAGGGGAAAAAGGTATTTCACTTTATCGATTACGAGGATATTTCAACCATTTACTGGAATAACCCTCAGACAGGCAAAGCAGGAAAAAAACGCGGGGATATTGTTATACAGACAAAGGTATCTCTACCTCCTTTCACAACCAGGGATTTAAAGACCGGACAAAAAAATACAGCCATCGTTTTTCAGTCGGTTGAGAATCCTGAAGATGTGGTGGAATTTATGCGCAACAATCGAGTAGCCCGTCGGAGTAATACTTTGAAATCAGGGCACTTAAAAAACAAGCAGTTTAGCATTAGGCCTTAATGTAGGGACGCAATGCCTTGCGTCCCTACAAAGAAATTCGTTCAAATCCTATCCGCTTGCCCCCCCCAAAGCATTGGGGGGCGGGCTATTTCCGATCTTTCTACTTTCGGAACTTTGTACTTTCCCACTTTCAATACTTTGTACTTTCTACTGTCAAATTTGATAATTCTGTGATTGTATAAATGCTTTCTCAATAAACCCTTCCCTTGCAATCGGGTTATGATAGACGATATGCGGAAAAAATCTCCGCTAAATCCTTACTTTTGCGCAAAGCTAAAATTTTATGAGTTCAGGAAAAACAGACAGATTTCAGTACCACGACTATTACAACGTGGATGAATTGTTAGACGAAAACCACTTACTGGCCCGGCAATCGGTCAGGGATTGGGTAAAGCAGGAGGTCAGTCCAATTATAGAGGAATACGCAGAGCGGTCAGAATGCCCAAACCATCTTTTTAAAGGGCTTGCAGAAATAGGAGCTTTTGGTCCCAGCCTTCCGGAAAAGTACGGCTGTGGTGGAATGGATGAAATTGCCTACGGAGTGATTATGCAGGAACTGGAAAGGGGTGATTCAGGTATTCGCTCCATGGCTTCGGTTCAGGGCTCCCTGGTCATGTATCCCATTTACCGATTTGGCACTGAAGAGCAAAAGCAGAAATACCTTCCAAAACTTGCCAGTGGCGAGCTAATCGGATGTTTTGGCCTCACCGAACCGGATTTCGGCTCAAATCCGGCCGGTATGTTGAGCAATATCAAAGACGATGGAGACAGCTACATTCTCAATGGTTCAAAAATGTGGATCACCAACTCTCCGGTAGCTGACATCGCCATTGTTTGGGCCCGCGATGAAGACGGAAAAGTAAGGGGATTGATAGTGGATATGGATCTCGATGGAGTTTCTGCACCTGAAATTAAAGGTAAGTGGTCACTCAGGGCTTCGATAACCGGTGAATTGGTCTTCGAAGATGTCCGCGTTCCCAAATCCAATGTGCTGGAGGTCAAAGGATTGAAGGGTCCGTTGTCCTGTCTTTCTAAAGCGCGGTACGGAATTGCCTGGGGTGCTGTGGGTGCCGCACTCGATTGTTACGACAGTGCCTTGAGGTATTCACAGGAGCGCATACAATTTGACAGACCAATAGGGCAATTTCAACTCACGCAAAAGAAACTGGCTGAAATGATTACTGAAATCACCAAGGCCCAGTTGCTGAATTGGAGACTGGGGACGCTCGCAAATTCGGGCAAAGTCACTCCGGCTCAGATTTCCATGGCGAAGAGAAACAATGTGGCCATGGCGCTTGACATTGCGAGAGAAGCCCGGCAAATCCACGGAGGAATGGGAATTACCAACGAATATCCGGTAATGAGACATATGATGAATTTGGAAACCGTTTTAACTTATGAAGGGACCCACGATATCCACCTGCTCATTACAGGATACGATGTCACGGGATTAAACGCCTTTAAGTAATCGTATTCGATAGAAGACCTATACTTGGTTGCCACATAAGAAATTATCTGTGAACGCGTTTATGGTTCTGAAAAGATTGAAGCATATTATGGCCCCAATTTTTAGACAGATTTTAAAAGTTATAATCGCTGCGGGATTTCTCCTGTTTGCTAACATAGGACAGGTGTCCGGCCAATTTAGTTTAGATACCATAAAGTTGACCAATCCCTCTTTTGAAGACCAACCACAAAACTCCGTTCCACCTCAGGGCTGGACGGATTGTGGATTCCGCAATGAAACCCCACCGGACGTTCATCCCATTGATCCACCAAGTCAGGGTTGGCACGTCACCATGGAACCGCAACACGGTGATACCTACATGGGAATGGTAGTGCGCGACAATGACACCTGGGAACGTGTTTCACAGGAATTGATCGGCACCCTGAAAAGAGGCAAGTGCTACGGCTTTAAAATATGGTTGGCGCGATCCCCGGTTTACGTTTCGCCAAGTCACATAACCCGTCAAATCACTAATTATACCACACCGGTTGTTTTGAGGATTTGGGGTGGAAATGATGAATGCGACAGGAGGGTATTACTCGGTGAGTCAAGTCCTGTGATCAATACCACCTGGGAAAAATACTCCTTCCAGTTCAATCCTGAAGCTGATTTCACACATATAATGCTAGAGGCCTTTTACGAGACCCCCACTTTGTTTCCCTACAATGGAAATCTTCTTTTAGATAATGCCTCCCATATTTTCAGAATACCTTGCAATGAGAGCGAGACAGAAGAAATGGAAGAATTGTTAGCCCAAAAGGGTGAAGAGGAGGTAGAAGATGAATCTGAGCCAATCGCAACCGATACCAGGGATCGACAAAGTGAAAATTTGGTTGAATCTGCCGAATCGCAAGAAGATCAGGATGCCCTGGCAGAGTCGGGAAGTACTGACTCTTATAAAGACCAAAGCGATGAAAACCCCAAGTTGGAACGCAGAGGTAACCCAGTACGCTCTCTGGGTGGTTTCCATAGGAGCCAATTAGAAGAGGGGCAGTTGATTAGGATCAACAGACTTTACTTCGATGCCGATGAAGCGGAAATTAAAGAAGAATCTTTTGAAGACCTCACCAAGATCGCCTACTTCCTGATAGATAATCCGGAAGTGGTGGTAGAAATTGGAGGCCACACCAACGATCTCCCCTCTGAAGAATACTGCTATAACCTTTCGACTGCCAGGGCTAAATCAGTAACTAACTTCTTGATTACCAAAGGGGTAGATGACAACCGGCTCACCTATAAAGGTTATGGTAAAAGTAAACCTGTAGCCACGAACAAAACAGCTGTTGGTAGAAGAATGAACCAACGGGTAGAAATCAAAATACTGAGTGTAGGCGAAAACTAAATGTTATTTTGAAAATCGAGGAATGCCATCCGAATTTCGTCTCAAAAAAGTTTCCAGGGTTGGTATTTCAAATTCTGCAATGTCAGGGAAACATACCAAATTTCATCAGAATCAAGCTCCAGCCAATTAGAGTCAATAAACCAAGGCCGTAAAATATCCTACCGGCCCTATTGGATTCGTAAAATGACTGAAGATACCAATAGAAGAATAGAGCCATCCCCAATAGGTAAAAATAGGATAGGAAAAAAATCCATATGGCCCAGGGCACAAGGCCAACCATTAAAAGTATAGGCTGAATGGTAGTAGTGGAGTAAATAGCCCACGCCAACAATCCTATGAATACGAGGAAAATTAAGCCCGAAAGCCTGAAAAATAAGTTTCGCTTCCGCACATTGATCGATGGGTTACTCCGACCGGACAATCGAGCACTCAAGCCCCACACAATACTGGCCAAAAAGAATAAAGATACGCCGGACAAAGCAGTGATGATTAATGTATTGGATTTTTGCAAAAGAAGAAAAGAAAAAAGACCAGGCGAGGGGTTGTAATAAAACCTATCTACCCATTTTACAGGATTGGTTGCCATTTCTTCGATACAGCCACGATCCAAATTTCCTATTGGATTACCAAAAAAAGCTACAGTAATTTCTCTTGCGCAATCAGGACCCAGAGAAACAGCATGCCCTGTACCGGGAAAGTCTAACCAAAGACTGTTATCCAAATAATCCATCACCAATTCACCAAAAAGCGGTGGAGTAATTGGATCGGTACTTCCAGTCAAAATAAGAGTGGGAACTTTATTATCGAATGGAAAAATTTCAGCAGAATCCAATTCGATATAATTCATTTTCTCGTAAATTAATTGCTGTGAATCAAAAAACGCCAGGGCATCAGGTTTAGGATAGTCATCGGCATTCTTTTGAAAATCTGTCAACAATCCATAATCGTGGTAAACACCCAGGGTGTACATGGCATTTGAAATATTCATAGATCGATTGTGAAGAAAATGGATTAGCGGAATAAATGCTCGGTAATCCCTTCTATCAAGCGCCTGAACAAGCCATGGCAAAACCGGGTAGTAATCTCGCATATAAAGCAACTGATGAAAGGTAAGATGTGCATCGTGATAATTTACATGGAAAAAACCACCAGGTGCATGCTTAAAAGGAATTTTAAATGGCTCTTCTTTCAAAGTCTTTATCGTCCTGTAGAAATCACTTTCCAAATCTGGAAATTGGGCGCTGCATTTATTGTCCTTTTGACAATTGGCAAAGAAATCCTTGAGAGCGGCACGGTAGGAGCGGATTTCAGAACCCGGTAATGGAAAGTCCACAGGAACGGGTGAATCCAGTAGAGCAGAACGAAGCCCTTCAGGGTAATCACGCATATATGTTTGGGCCAGACGAGTCCCATAAGAAATGCCGTATAAATTCCACTCCTGAATTCCAAGGGCCATTCTCAAATCTTCGAGATCCTGCACCACTGTCCTGTTGTTGTATTGATTGAGATCAACCCCCCGGTCGAGCAATTCTTCAAAACACTGAGCAGTGATTTGCATCTTTTTTTGAGACATTTCTTCTGCTGACTTATCGGAAGCAATCAAATTAAATATTTCCCCCTCCAACCACTTACAAAAATCAGGTTCGGAATAGCCTAGACCCCTAAAATTCATAAGGATTATATCCCGGTTTTCTCTAAGGTAATGGTTGTAAAAACGATCGATCATTTTCAGGGTGTTACCACCGGGTCCTCCATCGAGATAAATGATAGGATCCATTTCCGGCTTTGAAGATTCAGACTTCAATATTACAACAGCTAATGATAAAATGGGGCTCCCTTCAAGCTCTCTGTTTTCCGGAACGTTGAGCTTTCCAAAGAGTACATTTTCGTTATCGTTCCATTTACTACAATCGGTCAAAAAACAATCTACCTCTTTAAAGTCAGGTTCCTGAGCCATTGCAAGTGGCAGCATAACCATCAAAGCTGTAAAACACAGTAAGTTTTTCATCGTATAGTTTTTATTGGAAAAAATTTGCTAAAGATATAAAAATACGGGAGAAGGCAGATTTAGTGATATGAATAACAGCATTGGCGGATTAACCACTCCACCAGGACAGACATAAAGAACCAAATTCCATAGGTTAACCTTAAAATGTTCCACGTGAAACATTTTAATCATAATTTCAAATAAGTAGAGTTCATTCTTCTTAGAGCAGGATTTATTATATTTGCCAAAAAGATGAAGCAGCCGGGAATAAGAGTAGTGGGTCCAAAAGTAATCGGCCTGGACAAACCCTTTGATGGCATAATCACTTTACCACTTCAGGTAGGTATTGATTTAAAGATAGCACCCTCAAATCAGGAGACATCAGTTAAAATGATTGGAAAAAATGCCAAAAGATTAGAAAACTCACTACTTTACTTAAAGAATAGGGCTGAGAACATTCTAGCCTGGCTCGATATCTCGGACCAATATACCATCGAAGTCAAATCGCTATACCAAACAACAGAACCGGAAATCCTGGCACCTCTTTTTGAAGGATTGTGGAAAATAGATCGACCAGATACACTGGAAAAAGAGACTGTTATCCAACATCTCACCAGGCAATGGGATTTAAATCATTGGGATAAACAAATTTTTTATACAGCCTTAGAAGGTGGAATGCGAATATCCCAATACCCTTTCCAGGAAAATGGATTCAGGTTAAACCTGCCGAGGGGATTCAAACTGGTGTTATTCCCTGTAAAATTAGCTAATCATTTACAATTTACCCAACCAGAAAACCAAGAAGCTCTTAAGCGAGATACGAGAGTTTTAATTGCTGCCTTGTCAACCGGTTCCTTGTATTCGGATATACCCAGAATAAAATTTGGACTATCGGGATCTTCTGTAAAAACACCATTTGATGTCATTTCATATGGACAAAATACCATAAACTCTACTGCCACCAGTGATGATGAGATTTTAAACTACGCTTTATTTAAAAACTCCACAGAGGCAAAAGACTTTGTAGATGAATTAAAGAAAACCGTCAGAGATGAAGATTCAGTCACAAATATTACTGTAACTGAAATAGCAAGCGAAGGGGCTAAAGTCCTTTAATGTTCCACGTGGAACATTACCGTTTTTGCTTAATTCCTTTTACCTGGGATAACATCGCTGTTCTACTATAATAACTGGAAATCAATTCAGTGACAGCAATTAAGGCGAGGCCTATAGAAAACAAACCAAGTCGAAGGAGGTCAAATCCACTTACGTGAAATCCAATCACAGGAAAGAAAACCAATTCAAGAAATACAGCAAAAGCACTGAAAAGCAAAAAGACAACACCGTACATCCTCATGTTAATCCGGTCAACTGTTCTGCGCCTGTAATAAATCTTATATAGCAATCTTTTGTAATCGCGGTTATCGGGATCCATCTTAAGTAGCTCAAGAGCAATACCTTCACTTTTATTTAAAAGACCCAGGTTCAGAAGCGCAAGACCTTTTCGATACACAAAATACTCGAAAATATCCTTTCCTTCAAAATACACAATGTTCCGCTCAATACTCAATTCTATAACCTGATCAGCAAATCGAAGGAATTTGTAGTGGGCTCCTATCTCATACAGTGCATCAACGTATTCCAGAAATACACTGAAATAATCTTCAAATTCTAACTCCCCAAGCTCACCTTCATTCCTTTCAAAAAAACGTACGATGGAACGATAGGACTCAAGCCCCTCTTCTCGAAATCTCTTTATCAAATAATCTCTACCTCCTTTGTTCATAACCATCAAAGCTTATTGAGCTTATATAGTATGGGGTTTGAAGGAACAGCATCTAGTTCCATAGATGGAAACTGCAAGTTAACCATATAGTATCCATCTTCAACCTCATTACCTACATACACCAACTCAGTAATAGTACATCTTGTTCTATCACCATGCAGGGAATTCCAAAAAGCTTTGTGACCAGCAAGCAGACCACCGTCTTTTTCTGGATCAACAGACGGAAGATCCACCATTAGATGTTTAATCCCAATCTTTGCAAAATAATCCAACAAGGAGGTCTCCAAAAACGCTGGATCTTTACCGGAATAAATTTTTTCTAACTTATCTTTATTATTGGGAAGTGTACGAATAATAACAGCCTCCACCCATTCAGGAATTTCCCCAACATCCTTTCTCAATACGACACCTTCAGCGGAGGGACTTATACTCACCAATACAGCTGGGAAAAAATAACTGTCTAACAATCCGGCCATAACAAGGCCATTATTAAAAACATGCCCGGAGCATTCTGTATGTGTCCCATTGCCATGAGGATTAAACTTTACATCATAAAAGTTGACCGGACTGCCTTCCTTAATACAACCCACAAAATCTCCGGATTTGACGGGTTCGAAGGCAGGGGAGGAGGCATAAAAGCAATTGGGGTTCTTACTTCCATCTCTAAGAGTTATGCCAATTTCAACAGGTTGATTTAAATTGGATTGAAAGGAATGTCCACCAAGTTCCATTAAAATCTTCGCTTTCATTTCAAAGTCCTTTTATCGACACCCCAGGTGAGTTTTTTTCTCAATGTTTCAGCGAAGGAATAATCATGCAGGTGAATAATCCTGGCGAGATATTCGCTCTTCCTCAAAGCAATCTCATAATTTCCCTTTATTCGTTCAAAACGACTATCCATACTGCACAGAAAAGAATCCGTCCTTCCCTCAAGTTCAAGACTAATCACGCAATCATCTTTAAGAACCAGTGGACGCACATTCAAATTATGGGTGGCTACGGGAGTCAATACAAAATTGCCACTACCGGGAAAAACAATGGGACCCCCACAACTCAATGAGTATCCTGTAGAACCGGTCGGAGTGGAAACGATAATTCCATCAGACCAGTAAGTATTTAGAAATTCCCCATTTATGTATGCATGGATCGCAATCATAGAACTTGTATCGCGCTTAAATACAGTGAAATCATTGAGCGCAACAGGTGAATCTCCAAACAAAACTGGTGTAGATTCAAGATGAAGCATAGTCCGGTTTTCTATGTAGAACCTATCGTTTAGAATATCCTCCACTGCTCTTCGGGCATGTTCTTTCTCAATACTGGCCAAAAAACCCAATCGGCCGAGATTTACACCAAGTACAGGTAATTTGTTTTTGTAGCTGAACAAAACAGCACGCAACATGGTGCCATCGCCCCCAAGACTTATCATAAAATCCAACTCGTGATCCTCTATCTCAGAAGAAAGCTGGAGAGCAACCGTATCTTGATTTTTTCGAATTTCAAAGGGAAGAAGATCGAGCAGGACATTATAAACGCTTAGCTTATAACCGGATTTGATCAAGAACTGGAGAAATTCAACCACCCAGGCTCTCTCATCTTTTCCCAGTCGATTTCCATATATTCCTATACGCATATAAAAAAATTGCTATGTCTGAAATCAGATCTCAAGGAAATTGATGAATTCGTTGTACCTGTCAGTGAGAAAATCCTCATAGCTCTCCTCTGTAAAGTAAGCAACCACCTCATAATCAAACCGTTCAAAGGATTGTATAACTCCCTGTATATCAAAGGAGTTTAACTTTAAACTTACGTAAATTTGCTGGCTGTCAGGAACACCACTAATTAGAGATGATAATATGGAAGTATTCTCCTGTTCTACAATTCTACCTATCTCTCCCAAACTGTAATCGCGTCTATCTAATTTGAGGACAATAAGAGACCCCGGATCTGTAAGGTTGAACAACTTTCCCAGATGAATAAACAACTCACCTCTGCTAATACCTCCTTTCAATTGTAGATTTCCATCTAGAACCGGTATAAGGGAGAGACCAGAGGCAATAAATTTCTGATAAATGTGTAATACATGATCACCGAGATCAATAGAGTCACGTCTCAATTCAAGATTTGCAATATCACAAAGGTGCAGACTGGCATCAAGGTCTATAATATCATCCATACTCACCAAACCCAGGTAAATATTGTCCTTTACTACAGCCAATTCACTCACTTCAAGATTCTCCATCAACCTAACGGCATCACCTACTAAATGAGAGGATTCTACAGTGTAATCAACTTCGGAAATTATATCCTTACCAAACATTTTTCTATTGTTATGTACTTGTAAGACACATTCACAGCCGCAATGGTTGTATGGTCCTTCTATATAACCTCCATTACAGAAGTTTCTCTTTTCGCTTACTGAACTCCAAATCACTTATCAAACCCCTATCGCGTAGATCTTTAAGTTTCCTTAACTGTACAAGAATCTTACCATCTTTTTCAGTACCGACATCCTTTTCCCCGTCCTCAGGGGAATTTTTCCCATTCAACAAATCATCGCCTTCAGCTTCAAGTAATTTTATGGGCTTAAAGTTTGTTTTCTCCATTTCATCCCATTCCTCCTGTACCCGCAACCATGCAAGACCCGGATGTTCTTTAAATCTCCCAAAATCATCAAAACCATTTTCAACGGCTAGTTTCAAATGCCGAAACGCCCTGTCTCTATTCTCCAAAAGGCTGAAACAACAAGCAAGATTGAAATGAATGGCAGCATCCCGACTATTAATTTCCAGTACCTTTTCAAACAGGTCAACTGCTTGTTCGTATTCGTAATTTTCATAATGACTTTTTCCCTCTTTCTTCAGTTCCAAAACCACATCACGCGTTGACTTTGCCTTTCTTGCTCTCTTTCTTGCCTCTTTCTTTATCTTTTTGGGTGGCCCGGCCTTTTGAAAACTCTTTCTCCGGCTCAGAAATTCTTTATAATCATTATCAAAATACATCCTATTATACAAATAATCAAATCGTTCTCTCCGCATGGTGAGAAAACCAAAAAAGTCAATAAGCGCAATAATAAAGGAAATCCCGAAAGTAAAGAAAAGCAGAATATACAGAAACCCAAGTACATATTGTCCCAAATAGAAACGGTGTGCACCGACCCATCCAAGGAAAAAAGCTAAAAGGGTAGCAGTATTTTTATTCTTCATAATTTACATTCTGACCAAAAAGCCATTTACGAGTCCATTCCGAAAACCTGTTTTTATTACAAATGGCTGAAAATCCAATATATTCGCCCCCTCACGAAAGCATAAAGGACAAGAAATTTTTGGGGCCTTTCCTCAACGAAGCTATGCTCACGCCAGCGGGCAACCCATCCGCTTCGCGGTCTCACCTGGAGGTCCTCCGAACCTCCACCTTCCAGGATCTTTCGCTCACCATCTTCATCGATCTTAAACTTTTCGCTAAATTTCATGTACAAAAGGGTTTTGGGAGTGGACTCATCTATAAAAAATTCATTACGTAATCTTCTCATCCAATTTCCTGCCTTTCTTCTTACCCCTAATTCGATTCCCCGTTTTGTCATACACACAGGTAACAAAAGCAATATCATCTTTGAAGTTCTCCTGACCGCCTATTTCCTTTACTTCATTTAAGAACCTCTTATTGAATCTAACAGCATCCAGTTTCATATTATTCAGCGTAAATTTTTCTATAAATTCCCTTCCCAGAAATCCACCTCGCTCATCTTCGTACTCAGATATTCCATCGGTATAGCAAAACAATGTACACTCCCCCTCAATAATTTTAACACCTTTTTCAACTCCCTGAAGCTTCTCCACAACTCCGAGCACTGGACATCCTCCGGTCAACCACTCTATCCCATCACTACCGACAAAAACAGGGGGATTGTGACCGGCATTAACGAATTCAAGCGTACCACTTTTCATATCCAAACATCCAATAAAAAAACTTATAAACTTATCTCCCCTGGTGATTCTAAAAACACCTTCATTTAGATTTTGAACAAGTAAATCAAGGTTCCTGAACTTATCTACCATACTCCGGAGAAGAGCCTGGAAATTAGCCATTAAAAGCGCAGCAGCGACTCCCTTACCGGATACATCAGCAATACAGACGATATATTTATCCTCTTCCAGCCCGATGACATCAATGTAATCTCCACCCACATTGAAATGCGGCTTATAGTAGAAATCAAATTGTAATTCACCAGTCTCAGGAATATTGTCGGGAATAAGCATCCGCTGCATTTCGGCAGCAAGCTGCAGAGATTTTTTCAAACGTTCCTGTTCTATCTGCTGCTTAAAGAGTCTTTTATTTTCAATGGCAACAGCCACAATGTTGGTGATGGTATTAATAAACTGAATTTGATCATAGATATCCACACCCTCCTCTTTGATTTCGCCTATCAGGGCAAAAGCAATGGGAACTTCTTTGTGATACACAGGTATAACCACTTCAAACTCTCGGAGATAGTCGAGGTCATCGGGTTTAACAGGGCTCGTTCTCTTATATTGAAGTATTCTCTCCAGCAAATCCCTTTCATCCAATTGATAATCGATGCCTATTTGTGCAACACAAGACCAATCATTTTCTTCGGAAGTAAAAAGGGCCATCTTACCAACACCCATGTCCCAGTTCAAGAAGGTCCGGTACATACTAAACAACCCATTCGCACTGACATTCTCATTTATAGCTTGAGTAATAGTTAATAAACTCTTGATTTGAAGCTGCTTCAGCTTCAATTCGTTCTCGAGTCTATCGTACTTTGAAAGGTTGTCGTACATAAATCTTTTTAATACAAACCATCGCTAAGTTAATATTATATCCAATATTGAACACCCAATTGAACGAATGATTGCCGAAAAACAGACTACTTACCACTATTGACGGATGAATTTAGACCAATCACCCTTTATTTACCACCAATTACATCAAATCCGGATTGTTCTTGTGTCGATGTCTATCTCGGTTGGTTTTTTTCTGGAAATTCCCCTCTAGCTCGCTTTCAAGATCAATATTCATTTGGTTGGAAAGACATCCAATCACGAACAAAATATCTGCCAGTTCTTCGGCTATTCTCCTTTTGGAGTTAGCAGAATCTTCAGGCTTTTTAAAAGATTGTTCTCCATAGACGCGAGCCATTAATCTGGACAATTCGCCAACCTCTTCCATCAATACGAGCATATTGGTTTTTTCATCGAAATACCGAACGCCGTACTCCTTTATCCAATCGTCCACTCTTTTCTGAAATTCCCTAATATTCAAAATTCCCTGTTTTTACTGTCAACAATGATCGTCACCGGCCCTTCATTCACAAAATCAATCTTCATGTAAGCACCAAATTCACCGGTAACCACATTATCCACCGACTTTCTGATATGACTGACAAACTCATCATACATAGCCTCCGCTTTATTAGTTTCGCAAGCACGAATGAAGGACGGCCTGTTTCCCTTTTTTGTATTGGCATGAAGAGTGAACTGACTAACCACAGCAATTCCACCGTGAACATCTTTTACAGACAGGTTCATCTTACCATCCTCGTCGTTAAAAATACGCATGGAGGGAATTTTTCGTAAAAGGTAGTTCAGATCCTCCTTACAATCATCCTCTTCAAGTCCAATAAGAACAACCAAACCCCGCGGGAATTCACCTTTCGTATCTAAAACACCATCTTTCAATACTTTTACCCGCACATCTTCCGCTCTTTGAATAACAGCTCTCACAATTTTTTTTGGCTAAGTTAATAATTACCCAGGTAAGACAAAGCATCCCCCCTTTAACATATCCATAGAATGGAGAAGGTGGATAACTGGCAATATATAGGTGGATAACTTTAAAAACCGGGTAAGACGTATACATAAAATCTTTATATAATAAATTTTTCCATACAAGAGATATTTCCATCAAGGTACAATTAATCTTATTCACTATAGCCTTGAGAAAACTTATACAAGAAACTTTAATCCACACTATGTGAATAACTCTTTAGAACCCTGAAAAATCAGAACCCATCAATGTGGAAAAATGGCGAGAAAATGATAAAACCGATTAATCCTAATAAGTCGATAAAAAGTTAACCACATATCCACAGAACTAATAATAGTGGTTTAATTTATTTAATATTGAAAAGAATATTACTATCAAAAATGGGGGAATGTGGAAAAGCATAAATTTGTGGTTTCAATAATGCTTCTCCGGAGGCTAATAAGGCATGATGGATTAAAATGCGGCAGATGAGATTTATTTGCCGGCGAAAACTTTAGCGGATTATGAATAAGTACTCCCGCGCGGTGCGGATTTGGATTTGGGCAGGTGTAATAATGGTATTTTTCCAGATTGTAATTGGGGGGATTACAAGGCTTACGGGTAGTGGATTATCCATTACTCGTTGGGAAATAGTCACCGGAACTATTCCCCCGCTTAGTGAGAAGGAATGGGAAGAGGCATTCGAATTGTATCGCCAAACACCTCAATACGAGCAGATTAATCTTGGAATGAGTATGAGTGAGTTCAAGTTCATATACTTTTGGGAGTATATGCACAGGCTGTGGGCTCGACTGCTCTTCTTTGTGTTCATAATTCCATACATATTCTTCGTAATCAAGGGTAAAATAGGCCGATCTCTCAATCTTAAATTATTGGGGGCAGTAGGCCTAGCCGCGGTTGTGGCATCAATCGGTTGGATTATGGTCGCCAGCGGGCTCATCGACAGGCCCTGGGTCAACGCTTACAAGCTCTCCATCCACCTCATGCTGGGTCTGACGCTTTTTACCTATTTATTTTGGGTGGCCATCAAGGTTAATGGTACAAAATGGGGTAGCAGTAATTTACCGCGCAAACCCTGGCTAATATTTTTATTGATATTGATCATACAAATATTTTTAGGAGGTATGATGTCCGGCACCCGGGCTGCACTTTTTTACCCGACCTGGCCGGATATGTACGGTGAGTTCATACCATCTGTTATACTGGAGGGCCAAAACTGGAATGCCGAGAATTTCACCTATTACGACAGGAGTTTATTTATGACTGCCCTCGTCCAGTTTTTACATCGCATGGTGGCTTACCTGCTGTTGGTCCTCGGTGCCATTATGATTTGGCGTCAGTGGAAAACCGCTCAAAAACCAGTGGATAAGAACGCCTTGATTGCGTTTGGCGGTCTGCTTTCTATTCAGGTGGTCATCGGTATCGTAACTCTATTGACGTCCACCGGCCAAATACCAGTTTTTTGGGGAGTTATGCACCAGGCAGTTGCTTCCCTTTTGTTGTTGTCCGTTTTCTACAATTACTACATTGCTAAAAAAACCTGAAATCTCTCTCCATAATCTGAGTTTATTCACCGAATTTTCACTCCCGGAAAATGCATTTGAACAAAATACCCTTGCATAATTTTTAGCATAGTCGGTTCGTGTGTCAAAAATTGTATAATTTAGCGGTTTGAATGTTTGAGAAAGATGGATTACGAACTCAAGAAAAACGGCAAATACAGCTACATAGAATCCGGTGGTGGAGATGACGTACTTCTCTTGTTACACGGGCTATTCGGTGCACTCAGTAATTTTGAGGGCATACTGACCAGGTATGGTCAAAGCTACAACGTAGTGGTGCCTATGTTGCCGATTTACGAAATGCCGCTCCGCCAACTGGGTCTTAAGGGCCTTGTCAAACATGTGGATGGTTTTGTAAGGGACATGGGCTATGAAAAAGTCAATGTGCTGGGAAATTCTCTCGGCGGCCATATTGCCCTGTTATACGGACTTGAATCACCCGATAAGACCAATTCAATCGTTTTAACTGGTAGTTCCGGTTTGTTTGAAAGTGCCATGGGTTCCACTTTTCCCAAGCGCGGCAACTACGAGTTCATCAAAAAGAAGACTGAGGCCACTTTTTACGATCCCAAAGTAGCTACCAAAGAGCTGGTAGATGAAGTTTTTGAGATTGTTAACAGCCGCAACAAGGCCATTCGAATCATTGCCATCGCAAAATCAGCGGTTAGAAATAACCTCGGAGATAAACTCCACCACATTAAGGCCCCTACTTGCCTGATATGGGGAAAACAGGATACCATCACACCTCCTTTTGTGGGTGAAAAATTTCACGAACTCATCGTCAATTCGGAACTCCACTTCATCGACAAATGTGGCCATGCGCCCATGATGGAACACCCTGAAAAATTCAATGAAATTCTGGAGCATTTTCTCGAAAAAATCAAGGTATCCTGACCTTTTAGGCTGATAGATCCATTCTGCACCATTCAACATCTCCGCAATTATTTTAATGTCCCATTCGTTCTTAAAAGCTGAGTGTTAAATCATTAGTACACGATACGCTGACTGGTAAGAAAAAATAATCCATGAGCAAGCAATCCATAAACATACTCATATTTTTAGTGTCTATTCTAATCCTGGTAGGAATAGCCAATATTTACTTCCTATTGCAGAAGGACCGGCACATAATGACTCCTGCTGATAAGACCGAAACAGAAAATTATGAAGACTATAATGCCGGGGAGATAGAAGAAGACAAAGATACCACTTTAGAATCCCTCCAGGAAAAACCGGAAACAGGACAGACAAGTCAACAGGATAAACCCTCTTCCGCAAATCAGCCTGAAGCTGACGCTAAAAAAGAAGGTGATTCCCGTGAGACCGAAAAGGCTGCATCATCTCCTGCCAGACAAAAGGAAATTGACATTGAGTATTGGTTGGAACGTTCGATTCCCCTGACTTTTGAATCACGGACTGAAACTTCTGAAGATATTCGCAAGCAATACGAACATATCGTAAGAGAACTCGAACAGGTAAGAACTCATTTAAAAAATGGAGACCACAGCCAGGCAATGGCATTGTTGCGGCCTATGATGTGGGACAGGTCGAATATTTACAGAGAGGATGCCGAGTGGTACTACATTCTGGCATTGATTTCAGCAGGTAATAAAAACACCGCCATTGAACAGTTAAACAGGCTTTTGAGAGACAACATCCATTTGTACTATTTTCTAGGAAGGGAACTGCATGAAGAATTGGTGCCGATCAGGGATCTCATTCAAAGACAAGTCAGATCAAGAGGTGACAGGCCTGCAGATGGTTTTTAACTATTATTGAGGTATGGGAATATTGTCACCACTTTCTGTTTCTACACCTCGCTTATCCGTCAATACCATCCACACCATCCAGATTAACCCAACCGGAATGAGCAACATTGACAGCAGAATCACTGTATGAAAACTGAACATTCCAGGTAAGAACATTAAGAAGAAGAGTAAGGAAGAAACCAACATCACTTTTGCAGTCAGGCCCATAATGTAATTTTGGTTAATTAACATACTTTCGTTCAAAAATGTTCTTGGCGTAATTATCTCATTTACAAATGCGTAAATAGATACAAGGTCCTTTGTAATAATCAAAGCAGGTGTTCCGAGGGATTCCAAAGCAGATTATCAAAATCTTTTACCCTTTGGTCAGTAATTTCTATACTTTCAGCTTCCAGTCGCTGTTGCATAACTCCTTCTCCCGCAAAATGTGCTCTGCCACTGAGTTCTCCTTTACGGTTGACCACCCGATGTGCGGGAATATCGAGTCCTGACTTATGGCTCTGATTAAGTGCCCAACCTACCATTCGAGCCGATCCCAGCGCCAGAAAGTCAGCTATAAGTCCATAGGTCGTCACCCTGCCCGGTGGAATTTGTTCTACCACTGCATAAACCCTTTCGTAAAAGTGCATCAGTACCTACGGATTAATCAATGATGTAATAGGTCGGTGCATCCGGTCCAACCGGCATTCCAAGCCCAAATACCCAGAGGAAGAACAGCAACATCCAACCCAGGAAAAAGAATATGGAATAAGGTAGCATCATACTGATAATGGTACCGATTCCCAGGTCTTTGTCGTACTTATTGGCAAAGGCGAGAATCAGCCCGAAATAACTCATCATGGGGGTGATGATGTTTGTCACCGAATCCCCTATCCGATATGCCGCCTGAATTACCTCCGGGCTGTATCCAATCAGCATCAGCATTGGCACAAAAATAGGGGCCGTAACAGCCCACTGCGCAGATGCAGAACCCAACATCAAATTAACCGAACCGGAAATAAGGATGAAACCTATAAATACCTCCGGTCCTGTAAGTCCAATATCCGTTAAAAACTCTGCACCCTTCACAGCGAAGATCTGCCCGAGGTTGCTCCATCCAAAAAATGCCACAAACTGCGCAGCAAAGAAAACGATCACGATGTAGAGACCCAATGTGGACATTGCATTGGCCATCCCATCAATGATATCCCGGTCATTCTTCATGGTTCCCGCAAAACGACCGTACACAAAGCCGGGAATCAGAAAGAAGATGAAAATAAACGCCACTATCCCTCTAAAAAAGGGTGAATTCAAAGTTTCACCCGTCTCCGGGTTTCTAAGCACTCCATTTTCAGGAATTATTGTCAATGCGAGCAGACCCAACATAATCACCAGGGTAATACCGGTAATGATCAGTGCTCTTATTTCCTTTTTGGTCAATGGGTTCATGATCGACTGGTCAGAGAGATCTTCCATGGCTATGGATGGATCGTATTTGCCCAACTTGGGCTCCACGATGTAAAGCGTAACAAAAGTTCCCACAAGCGTTATCATGAATGTACTAATCAACATGAAGTAGTAGTTGACCGCTGCGTGCACTTCGTAATCCGGGTCTATGATGTTTGCAGCTTCCTGAGTGAGACCGGCCAAAAGTGGATCGATGGTTCCGATTAGAATATTTGCACTGTATCCACCGGAAACACAGGCAAATCCACAGGCCAAACCTGCCAGCGGATGTCTTCCCATGGAGTAGAAAATTACGGCAGCCAGAGGAACCAAAACCACATAACCCATTTCCGATGCGGTATTGGACACTACAGCTGCAAAGCAAATGGCAATGGTCACCAGATTTTTTGGAGTCATTACAAACCTGATAACAGGGTGTAAAAACTTTTTAATCCGGTAAAAGATGTATCGTAATGGAAGCAGGATGTAATTCACAAGAACCAAAAACCCATTTTTTTTCTCAAACGGGTAAAACCTAAACTCATACTGTTTTTCACCTGGCTTAAATGAGGCTGCTTTCAATACCAAACCCCTAATACAGGCTGAAATCAAACCGGACCTTTCCGAGACTCCCACACCGAGTAGTGCAACCAAAACCACACCCAGCGGAGCAAATCCCGTAAAGTTGGGAACCAGGTTTTCCACGATCATCCGAAAACCCTCTGCATTTAAAAGACTCACAGCTTCAATTATTCCGTCTTCTGCCCGGCCAGGAGCACCCTCGGGCCTGGGGTCTTCGGCGCTCCAGTCCAACCACTCTGCCAATCCACTTATCAGGATGACACCAAGGGCAAAAAGTGCAAATAAGGTCACCGGATGCGGCAGTAAATTCCCCAACCACTCTACAAAATCCAGAAAGCGCGTAAACAAGGTGGTTTTCTTTGGTTCACCCACATTCGGTTGCTGTTCCTTTTCCTTCTCTTCCATAAATTTGGTCCGTTTACTTGTTTCAATCCATGCAGTTCAGCGCCGAATCTTCCATTAATTGTGCATCGTCGCATGAAAAAATGCTAAATTATAAAAATCCACCGAAAGTGGACTGTGTAATCTGACTGGAGACCTGTGGAAAAGGCGAACCTCAGTGTTAATCAGTGTTAAATTGTGTTAAACCTCCATCAATAAGGCACAAATGACCTTTTTACATAAACAAAAGGATACTCAATTCTTTATTAAAAATACTTGTTTCTGTTATTGAAGGTCTGTGGAATCTTGTATTGAATAAGTAAAAATGATTGTACGATTATTTCAGTTTCCTCGATTACTATTTCTGATTTCCATCCTCGGAATGGGCCAGGCTCTTTTATCCCAAAGTGAAAGTGAGATAACCGGGCATATAATAGATGCAAGTTCTGGTGAACCGGTCGATTTTAGTAGCGTTGCTGTACTTCAAAAAACGGACAGCAGCTTAATAACAGGTGTAACTACAGATTTTGAGGGAAAATTTGAACTCTCTATTCCTGCCAATGAAGACTATCTGCTCAGGGTTTCATATCTGGGTTATCAAACACTATATTTAGCCCTTACTGCCGCACCGGAAGGGGTAGATTTTGGTGAAATTGAGCTCTCTGAAGCAGCTGAAACCCTTGCTGAAATATCGGTTGAAGCAGCAGTTTTGATGTTCCGGTCAGAAATTGACAAACGGACTTATGATGTGGCAAATACCATAGCAGCCGATGGAGGAACGGCCATTCAATTGTTGGAAACCCTTCCCTCTATTCAGGTCGATGAGGAGGGACAAATAAATCTCCGGGGCAGTTCCAATCTCCTCATTTATATCAACGGACGTCCCACCAACCTCACCTCAGACGACACAGAATCCATTCTGGAGCAATATCCTGCCAATGCCATCGAAACAGTTGAGATAATTACCAACCCAGCTGCCAGATTTGATGCAGAGGGAGTAGGTGGTATCATCAACATCATTCTCAATGAATCAGAGCTTTATGGACTTAACGGACAGGTGAATGTTGGTGCAGGAACAGGAAATAAATACAATGCCGGTTTCAATCTCAACTACAGGAGCAATGGCTGGAATTTCAGCATGGGTTACAATTTTCAATACCGCGAGCGATGGGAGTACAGCGAAAGTTGGCGCGAGAGTTTCAGGGGAAATATTTCTCCCATACTCGATCAGGAATACGACACCGAAAACTGGGACCGTACCCATCTCATAAGACCCGGCATTGAATACAATTTCAATGAAAATACAAGTCTCAATTTCTTTTCCTCCATTAATCATCGATCCAGAGACAGAGAGCGACTTTACCAGATAAGGAGCCTGAATGCATCTGAGCAACAGGACAGTGCCTACATTCGCTTTTTGGAGGAAGATCAGTCCAGAATCAGTTTGGAGGGCGGTCTGGCTTTTCAAACCAACCTTGGAAGAGAAGGTTATGAACTAAGCCTGATGGCAACACATTCCTATTCTGATCAGGACCGAATAGAGTATTTTGACCAGGAGTTCAGGGATGACAATAACCTACCGGTACCCTCTAAGAGAGAATTGCAGACCTATGAGCGTCCCGTAGAAAGAGATTTGACCCTTTTGCAAGCAGATTTTTCCATGCCTTTATGGGACTTTAATTTTGAAGCCGGTTGGAAATCCACTTTATCCAGTGAGTTTAGAGAGCAAATTTTCGAGGACTACGATTTCGACAATGAAAAGTTTGAGCAGAATGACTTACTCACCAACCAGTTTTACTTTGATGAGGATGTTCACGCAGCTTACCTCATTTTGAGTGGTAATTCAGGATCCTGGGGTTATCAGGCGGGACTAAGGGCTGAGTACACTGCCACAGAGTCCTTTCAACCCCGGATAGATTCTGTTCATGTCAACAATTATTTCGACCTGTTTCCATCCTTTTTTCTCACTTATGA
>SKLY01000057.1 GCA_007121335.1 Saprospiraceae bacterium
TTATTACAAATGGCTGCAAAATCCAATATCTTCGTCATCGGGCAAAATCTTTCCTCAACGTAGCTATGGCTACGCCTGTGGAATATTTTCCCCTTTTCCTCGATCTTGAATTTTTTGCTCATTTTCATGTACAAAAGGGTTTTCGGAGTGGACTCATGAATTTCCAACATTAAGCACTACCAGAATGAATTAGGCATTTTGCTTAACTCATTCTGGTAAGGCATTAAAAATACTGTCCTGAAAAAAACTATGTAATTTTCTCAACTGTGTCCTGGAAAATTATTGGCCCGTAAACTAAGTCTGATTAAGCCCGGATATTTTCCATAAAAAAATTCTCTGAGAGGATTTCTCAGACATGAAATCCTTTCGTTTCTGGTAGTAGAGTTAGAGTAGCTAAAATTTTCCTTCCCGGTTCTTCACCGACCTAATGTAGTATAATTTATTTAATGACCCGATTGATACAAAAGGGCATACACTCCAATCGGTTTCAAAAATCACAATTTAACATAATATAAATTATAGGAAAATAGTCCGCATTATTATATTGGCTGCCTATCCATCATCTTAACTTTGGTATGCGGCTTTGGCTTTCGAGAGATTTTTCCTAAGTCTATACATAGGGTTCCCCTTTTGCGCTTTCCTTTACGGCCTCGAGTGAAACTAAAATCCCTACTATAGAAATTCCTGAGTGTTGCTATTATTACCAGGATTCCAAAATTCTCACCACAAAACTCTATTTCGTAATTCATCCATTCGTAATTGAATAAACTATCTCTGTAGCTGAAACTTCCTCACAGCCATTCCAGATTCGGACATCAGTGTGATAAAATACATACCTGACGCACTCAACTCATTTCGGAAATACTGTGCAGCCTGGATGCTATTTTTTCCGGCGGACAATTGGCCCAGATCGGCTGTGTTCAATATGCGGCCATTGATGTCTTGCAGGCGTATATGGACCGGACTGCTTTTCTCCAGTTCAAATTCCAACAGTAAATCCTTTCCTGTACCGGGATTGGGATAAAGATTGAGTTCGATATCATTGAACGACGGATTGAAACCAATGGATGTCGTTATTTCGGGCGGAGTCAGACGCTCGGTTGTGTAGAGTCTGTATTCGCCGGGATCCATCATAAATGTAGCGTTGACATCCTCCACCAGTACACTGTCACCGGTAAAGAATTCGTACCACATTCCCTCGTGTGGAAATTGCGGATTAATCACCCGGTTTTCCACATCAAAATTGCCTACGATATTGACATTCATATCGTCTCCAAACAGTCTGATCCGCTTCCAAAAACGGGCTCCCACGTCCATTTCAAAATCATCAGTTCGGAATACATCGTGTTCTTGCCTGAGGTGAATCAAAGCGCTGGTTATTTGCAAAAGGCGCTGTCTTTCAGGCATTTCGAGGTATTCCCAGGCAGTGGGTTTTATGTCCAGCTTGCAATCCTCACTCACAGTCCCGTCCGGGCAGTGAAAAATGGAGTAATCGTAACCGAATTCACCGAACTGCCAGAGCATTTTGGGGCCGGGAACGGGATAAAAGAATGTACTCACCAGTTCCATTCTTCTCAGCGCTGTTGGCAATTCTCTGATATCGTATCCGCCACTTCCACTATTTCCGAACTCCAGATTTTCGTAGATCAAACGCTCCTCGTCGTGACTTTCCATGTAGCCGATGAGATGTGGCTCATTGAATCCTCTCTCTTTCCAGGAGACTCTTCTGAAATTGGAACCGCTGAAACTCATGGCGGACTGTTTGTAATTGTGGTGCATATTTCCCCACATAATCATCCCCTCATCCGACAATTCCCGCTCTTCTTCATCCACGGCAAAATGCTCCAAAATGATGTAAAAGTCCTCATCCACTTCCCTGATGACATCGCTCATCCTCTTTAGCAGTGCTATCCTGGAGGCGTCATACTCTGACCACTCCCCTACATCCGTGGTAAAGTTTTGGGTGAAGCCCTTACTCAGGTCAAAGCGGTACCCATCTATATTGTACTCTTCAATCCAATACGTCATAATTCGATCAGCCCAGTACTGTGTAGCTTCACTTTCATGGTTAAAGTCATAACCCACGTTGAAAGGATGCCTGGCAGTTACATTGAGCCAGGGGTTATCCGGGGAAGGTCTGAAATTTTGATCGTCCCAGTAAAGTTGGCAAAGTGGTGATTGGCTGAAGGCGTGGTTGAGTACGATATCCACAATCACAGCCATTCCCCGGGCATGGGCCTCGTCTATCAAGCTCTTGAGGTCTTCGGGACGTCCGTAAAATTTGTCCAGGGCCATGTGAAATGAGGGATTGTAACCCCAACTAATATTCCCTTCAAATTCATTTACAGGAAGCAATTCTATCGCATTCACTCCCAAACGCTTCAGGTAATCCAGACTGTCAATAACCACCTGGTAATTGCGCTCTTCGGAAAAATCCCTGACGAGCAACTCGTAAACCACCAGGTCTTCCACTGCAGGTCTTTCAAAATCGGTAACCTGCCAGTCGTATTCATCGCGTCTGGGCTTGAAGACTCCGACAATTCCCTCGGTTTTCCCGTGAGGATAGGGTTTCAAATCGGGATAGGTACTCTCTGGAATAAATTGATCGTGATGCGGATCCAGGACTTTTTCACAGTATGGGTCGGCTACCCTTATTCTACCGTCTACCAGATATTGGAATGCGTATTCAGTTTCCGGTTCCAAACCGGTTAACTCTACCCACCAAACATCCTCCAGACTGTCAATTGCCAACATATATTCAGAATCTACGGACCAATCATTGAAATCCCCGATCAGGAATACATGCTCTTTGCCGGGAGCGTAAAGTCCAAATACCACCGTGCTGTCATCGACGTGATTGATACCGTGAACCAGTGTGTCGGGAAATTTTGCTTGAACCGGGGCTGTAGGCAAAACGGTCAGATTCTGAACCCCGGTCACCGTATCGGTCTCATTCCAGGCAGTAAATTCGAGGGTAAAATCACCAGATTCATTAAACTCAACCTCTGTTTGTAAAATCGTTTCCGATGAAGTAGCAATCAGAGAATCGTTCAGGCGCAGTTCTATTTCAGCCATATCCGATACTAACACCTCCACCTGGTAAACAGAACCGGGATTGAGAATGCCACCACCGGGTGGTGTGCTGTTAAATATTGCGACCAATCCGTCAAACTGGTCGTAAACCGGGATAAATATATCACCTCCGCTTGCCGTTTTCCCCTCTCTGCTTCCATCCACATTTCGAAAAACAAAGGCCAGTTCGAGAATTTCCTCAGAGGGAGGTACACCGTAAAATGAGCGGATGTGGTAACTCAATTTGTGGAGGTCCTCCCCCACTTTCGTCATTTTAACGCGTGAATCGTCAGTTCCCCAATTCCCAACGACGTAACGCCACTCACCGGGACCACTCAAATTGGTAATCACGCCGGTGTGCATGTACACCTGATCTTCACCAATCAGGCCACCATTCCCCTGAGTGGCATCAAAAAATATGGTCACACTGTCATCAGAGCGCGGAAATGGTGGTTCGGTTTCTACAATTTGTGCCAAAGATTGCGTGGATGACAAAGCTGTAAAAATAACGAGCAAACAAGTAAAAAAAAGGTTCTGCATATTAGTTTCATCTGTTTCTACGACCAATGTACAACAATTTTTACAACTTAGTGTACTTTTTACACTAATTGTGTATTCCGATCTTCTTCCCGGTTTTTAAAACCATCATTACCAGGTGATCAAACGACAGACATTTAGATCAGTAATAAAATCATAAACACCTGGTTTTAGGGTAATTACAACATCTGATAAAAGTTTTGCTTATAATAAGATACCAACATTTGACCCGACTGTTAGCATACTCAGTATTTACAAATCAGTAAAAGTTAATGCCGGGACTTCTTACCGAACGCTACCCTTTTGAAAGATCCCAGTATCAAAAGTAGTTGAAATCTGCTAAAATACTAAAATTTTATGGCAGTCTCACATATCAAAATATTTATAATCAATACCTTTGAGCCTGGAATAAAGAAAGGCATGTTCGAGTTTGTCAAATGGGCTTTAATCCGCAATTACACTGCCTGGCATTCCGAATTTTGATTGAAAGCTACCGTATGGAGAATCATTTAAAAGTTGCTAAATTTGGTGGAACGAGCATGAGAGACCTGCAGGCCATGCAGAGTTGCGCCGGTATTGTGGCAGATGATCCCGCTCGAAAGGTAGTGATCGTAAGCGCCACGGCAGGCACCACCGACCAATTGACTGAACTTTGCGAAGCGCGCAGCCCGGATCGGAAGAAGGAACTTTTAAATCAGATTGAAAACAGACACCTGGAACTCGCGGTTCAAATTGGCCCTGAAAATGGTGCTTACCCGAGTATCAAGGACATGTTGGATGAATTGCGTTCCTTTGTTCACGGTGTAAATGAAGTAACTTCTGCCGAAAGGGATTACATACTGTCCTTCGGAGAGCGCCTGTCCTCCTCCCTTTTTGCCAATGTGCTTTCCAAAATGGTTGAGGGTGTGGTGTGGTTGGACGTCAAAGATATTTTGCTGACCGACGATTTTCACGGAAAGGCAGAACCCCAACTGGAGGAAATAGCCAAAAGGGCTGTGAAGAAATTAAAACCCCTTTTGGCAAACGGCTATGTGGTTTCACAGGGCTTTATAGGATCGACGTTGGACGGAAAGACCACCACCCTGGGACGGGGAGGCAGCGACTACTCTGCCGCGCTTTTTGCCGAAGCTCTTTCTGCAGACATTTTGGAAATCTGGACTGATGTTGCCGGTATTTTCTCAACAGATCCCGGAATTGTTCCTGAGGCCCATGCCATTGAGGAGCTCAATTTCAATGAAGCTGCGGAGTTGGCCATTTACGGAGCAAAAGTACTCCACCCGGCCACTTTAAAAACAGCCATTAGAAAAAACACCCGGGTATTTGTGGGAAAAAGCATGGATCCTCAAGCGGGCGGCACATGGATCAGCAAAAAGACCAGGTCGGCTCCCAATATACGCGGTATCAGCATAAGACGCAACCAAAAGCTAATCACCATTCACAGTCTCGACATGGTGCACCAGTTTGGTTTTTTGGCCCGGATATTCGAGGTGCTTGCGCGTCACAAGACCAGTGTGGATTTGGTTTCCACCAGTGAGGTCAACGTCTCCCTGACACTGGATACCGGCATTCAATCCAACTACACTAACCGCATGCTCGACAATGCCATAGAGGAATTGCGCACTTTCAGCACCGTGCACATAGAATCCGGCTTGTCCCTGGTTGCGGTTATAGGCAATAAACTGAATCAAACCCCGGGTATCAGCGGAAAAATATTCAATTCCCTGAGGGACATCAACATCAGGATGGTCTGTCACGGTGCCAGTCCGCACAATCTTTGCTTCCTGGTTAATGACCAGGACGGTGATCGCTCGATTGGACTTATACACAAACAGTTTTTAACCCAGCCCAAAAAAGAGGAGGTCCTGTGAAATACGCAGTTATTGGTACCGGAAAAACCGGAAGTGCTGTACTCGAACTGGCCGGCCCGGAATCGACCGGATTCAACAGCAGCAACTTGCCGGACAGAGAAAAATTAAAGCCCTTTGATTGCGTGGTGGTTTTCGTACCCACTGATGCAGCTCATGAAATAGCTGACCTGCTGGCCGATTTAAACAAACCGGTTATTTGGGGCACCACGGGATATGATTGGCCGGAGAATATTATGCACAGAATTGAGCGGGCTGGTTCTACCTGGATCATTGGAAGTAATTTCAGTCTTGGAATGAATCTCGTGAGAAAAACCCTCAATGTGCTCGGAAGTGGCGCGGCTATTTTACAAAACCCAAATCTCTCTATCAGGGAGGTTCACCACGTTCACAAAAAAGACAAGCCCAGTGGCACTGCCCTATCGTGGTGTGAATGGCTCGGACGGGACGTAGAAATTGAATGCGAGCGCCAAGGAGATGTGAAGGGTATTCACGAACTGGAGATCAAAACTGCTTTCGAAACCATTTTTCTGCGCCATCAATCCCACGATCGCAAGTTATTTGCCGAAGGTGCACTTTGGGCGGCCAAAAACCTGTTGGAAAACCGGGATTTCGGCCCTGGATGGTTTAAGTTCGAGACTTTTTTTGACTATATGAACGACAAAATATCAAGCCCATGAAAGACATTCAATTGTGGACAGCACTAATTACTCCCCTTGCTGAGAATGGAGAGGTAAATTTTGCTGAACTGGAAAAACTCATTGGCCTTCAGTCAGATGCGGGGAATGGAGTGCTCATTCTAGGCAGTACCGGAGAGGGTCTTGCCTTTTCTGAAAAAGAGAAATACGAAATACTGGACTTTGTGAGTAAGCTCCCCAAACGCACTCCGGTAATGATGGGCGTTGGCGGTTTTGAAATCAACCAGCAAGTGAACTGGATAAAGCGCTGCAACAAAGCGGGAGTCGATGCACTTCTCGTCGTCACTCCCCTCTATGCAAAACCCGGGTTCAACGGTCAATTGTACTGGTTTAAAACCCTTCTCGATGCAGCTGAACTTCCCTGCATGCTCTACAATGTGCCCTCCAGAACAGCGGTAAAAATGATACCCGGAGTCCTCGCTGAATTGCGCGATCATCCCAATTTTTGGTCCGTAAAGGAGGCCAGTGGCAGTGTGGAGGAATACCTGGGCTACCGGGAAGCCGCTCCAGATGCCAAATTTTTCAGTGGTGACGATGCCCTGACCGCCTTCTTTGCGCAGGCCGGATGCGATGGACTGGTTTCGGTAGCTTCCAATCCCTGGCCTAAAGAAACGAATTTGTACGTGCAAAAATGCCTCAGCGGCCAAACCGATGGACTTTTTCCGGTTTGGAACCGCGCTGTAGATGCACTTTTTGCAGTCTCAAGTCCCGTGCCCGCAAAACGCCTTATGAAGGAAAAAGGTCAGATATCGAGTGCAGTGCTCAAACCGCCCTTGAGTGAAGACGATTTGCAGGACTCTGCTCAATTGAACGAAGCAGACAAACAGATCGGCGAATGGTACAGGGCCAATAGGTGATCCGGCCACTAGAAATACCGATTGTGCCTGACTCGTCTATGCACTGTCCATATTTTTGAAAAAACAAGTGAAATATGAATTGGGAAGAAGTATTAAATAAACTGGAAACCGGGGAAATGCGAGCCGCAAAGCCCACATCGGGTGGTTGGAAAGTCAATACAAAAGTCAAGGAAGCCATACTCGCAGCTTTCAAAGCAGGTGAAAATATTTCCTACGAGGGAATATACAAGGGATTTGTCGATAAGCATAATCTGCCGGCCCGGGAATTCTCACCTTCCGATGGGGTTCGCATGGTGCCCGGTGGGAGTTCTGTTAGACGGGGATCACATGTGGCCAAAAGTGTCATAATCATGCCTCCCGCTTACGTCAATACTGGTGCTTTCGTTGACGAGGGGTCTATGATTGACAGCCACGCCCTGGTGGGCAGTTGCGCCCAGGTTGGGAAAAATGTCCATCTCTCAGCCGGAGTCCAGTTGGGTGGTGTTTTGGAACCCATTGGACTTAGTCCGGTAATCATCGAAGACAATTGCTTTTTGGGAGCCGGAGTGGTCGTGGTCGAGGGAATCTGTGTAAAAAAGTCAGCAGTTCTGGCGCCCGGAGTTGTACTCTCAAGGTCCGTATCGGTCTATGACTGCGTGAATGAACGCAAACTGGAGAAAGGTGCCGCCATTCCGGAGAATGCTGTGGTGGTACCAGGATCGAGACCGATTGGAAGCGATTGGGCAAAAAAAATGGGCCTCAGCGCCTACTGCCCCCTGATCATAAAGTACCGCGATAAAGACAGCGACGCTTCCCTGGAGTTGGAAGATGCACTGAGGTGATGCTTTGTATGATTTAATTTCTGTATTCTCAAGCTGATTAAAATAAACCGATGTGGGTGCTGACAGGGTAAAAATCGAAGCCGGTTGGAAGGAAGTGTTGAGGGATGAGTTTGAAAAGCCCTACTTCGACAGAATCCGGCAATTCCTTAAAGCTGAGTTGGGTCAGGGCAAAAAAATATACCCACCGGGACCTAAAATTTTCAATGCCTTTGATTCCACTCCTTTCGATGAGGTGAAAGCGGTAGTCATCGGACAGGATCCCTATCACGGACCGGGACAAGCGATGGGTTTGAGTTTCTCTGTACCCAGAGATGTCAGGCCCCCGCCTTCACTGAACAACATTTACAAAGAGCTCAAGAGTGATCTTGGAATTGATCACCCGGGGCACGGAGACCTGACGGCATGGACCAAACAGGGTGTATTTTTGCTCAATGCGATCCTAACTGTGGAACATAAAAAAGCTGGTTCACATCGAAAAATCGGATGGGAGCAATTTACCGATGCGGTCATTAAAAACCTTTCGGAAAAGCGAGAAAACCTCGTCTTTCTACTCTGGGGGAGATTTGCCAGGTCGAAAGTTTCGCTGATCGATAACTCCAAACACTTTGTGCTGGAAAGTCCCCACCCCAGCCCACTGGCCGGAAATGCCTTTTTGGGCAACCGGCATTTTTCCAAAACCAACAAAATACTCAGCGACCAATCAATGGGTGAAATTGACTGGAGGCTGGATTAAAAAACCTGAATTATGGAAAAGATAAAATACCGCACACAATTTATTACTGCCGGATGCATGGGATTAATTGCCGTTGTATTTGGCGCTTTTTCAGCCCACGGATTGGAGGGTAGGTTGGATGAATCATCACTGAACTCCTTTAAAACAGCCGTCGAGTATCAGTTTTACCACGTGCTGGCAATATTAATAATGTGCTTTGCACCCGAACAACTCAGGGCCAATCTGGTCCGCTTAAGTATGAATTTGTTCATCATCGGTATTGTATTGTTCTGCGGCTCCATATATCTGCTCAGCACCAGCGGCGAGGTACATCAGATGCAACTGGACTTTTTGGGACCCATTACCCCGGTAGGCGGTGCAATACTGATATCCGGTTGGTTTGTACTAATTGTCAGTGCAATACCGGAGAGGAAGAAAAATTAATTCTTCAATAAGAACAATATTCAATCAATTAAACTATATTTGCAAAGTGGAAGAAATCAAAAAATTTTAGAATATGAAGAATCTTATTACACTTGTTTTTGCGGCGCTATTGCTGGCTGCACCTCTTACGGAAACCACAGCACAAA
>SKLY01000190.1 GCA_007121335.1 Saprospiraceae bacterium
ATATATGCTTACTATTGTTCAAAATTAATGAAACCGCCCAGTACGTAAGGCGTACGCTGGGTGGTGTGAGAGGACGACAAAGTTAGGCAGATTGCCTATCTTTGTCTCCTACTCGATTTTTCATTAGGGGCATTTTTTCTTATCATTTCACCCCTACGGGGTTTGTGTTTTTTGCTAGCGGGTTAATTTATAATCATGCCACCCCTACGGGGTTCCTTTTTTCTCAAGGTCACCTTATATGGGAGAAGAGGAATATCCGCGCAATCCGTTTAATCCATTAAAATCCTTGGTTCAGACAATGTGCATTTTGGTTTCAAGCCGAGAATTCAATAATTAACGTCCACAAAAGACCCCAACGGGGTCATACAACAAAACGATGAGCCTGACCCCAATCCTTTGGGGTGTAGCGCCCATCGTCAGAGAGCTCCCGGAAACAGCACCCTGAAGGGGTGCAACAAAACAACCTCCAACCTTAATCCAGTCAATAGGATTGGGCAATCCCATCCGCTAAAGCAGAGACTTCAGCCGTCATTTTCAACGGTTATTCCCCTTCAACACCGAAATTCCCCAATAATTCTCTATTTTTGTACCCAAACAAACCAAACTATCGCGATATGTTGAGAATAATTTTTACCACCATTATTGCCACATTGATCTGGACCACGGGATCTGCCCAGGAGTTTTTGACCGCGGAGCACCTGTGGAAGCTGGATCGAATTTCTAACCTGACTGTCTCACCGGATGGCTCCCAAAGCCTTTACCAGGTGACGCGTTACGACATCGAGGAAAACAGCCCTTCCACCTACATTTTCCTCCTGGACAATGTCACCGGTGAAAGTCGCAAAATCACCTTCAATGGCAAGGAGAGTTCGCCCTTTTGGTGCCCGGAAGGAGAGCGTATCGGTTTTGTCAGCAGAAGAGCTGATGGCCCCGGTCAACTCTACATCCTCGAACACGGTTGGGGCGAGGCCAAAAAGGTGACCGACCTTCCTGTGGGGGTTTTCTCTCCCCGCTGGTTTCCCGATGGAAGCAAAATTGCCTTTGGAGCCAACATCCACCCGGATTACGATGGTTGCTGGACTACCATGCAGGAAATTATCGACGAGCAAAACGAATCTAAAGTCACTGCCAAAACCACGGAGTATTATATGTACCGCTTTTGGGACCGGTGGCTGACCAATGGTTTTTTTCCGCGGCTTTTCACAGTGGACCTGGAGTCGGAGGAAGTGACCGACCTGATGCCCAATACCTCGAATTACTTCAATATGATGGGCGGGGTTTCTTACGACATCGCCCCCGATGGAGACCGCATAGCCGTTTCTATGAATTCAACACCACCGCCCTTTGACCGGCTCAACTACGATATTTTCTTGCTGGATACAGATGGAAGTGGGAACATGGAAAACATCACCCCCGACAATGAGGCATCGGACGTGAACCCCGTATTCAGTCCCTCCGGTGACAGGCTGGCCTACGGAATGCAGAACCTGTATCACTTTTACGCCGACAATGTCGAGATCGTGATTTACGACCTGGAGGACGGCAGCAGGGAGAACATCGGTTCGGATATTGACCTCTCAGCCAGTGGTTGGAAGTGGTCAGCGGATGAGAATACACTGTTTTTCCACGCTCAGCACAACGCCAGAACAGCGCTTTGGTCTATTCCTGTAGCAGGCGGTGAGGCCGAACTCCTGTTCCCTGGAGGATCTTCTTCAGGAGTTTCCGTGGCAGGTGACAGGTTGCTCTTTTTGAATCACACCCTGAAGGATCCCGTGGATGTTTATGCAATGGATAAGGACGGAGAGAATGTTTCCCGGCTCACCAATGCCAATTCTCATATCCTCGGGGATGTGAAGTTGGGCGAAGTGGAGGATGTGGTTTACTCAGGAGCCAATGACGTGGATGTCCAAATGTATGTGATCTATCCGCCCGATTTTGATGAGGAAGGAGAATATCCGCTGCTGATGTTGATTCACGGAGGCCCGCACGGCATATTTGGGGACACCTGGCACTACCGCTGGAATGCGAAGGTTTTTGCAGCAGCCGGTTATGTGGTGGCCATGCCTAATTTCCACGGTTCTACCAGCTTTGGACAGGAATTTGCCCAGTCTATTCACGGTTCACATGCCGACCTGCCATTCCGGGACATCATGAAGGCCACCGATTTTATGGAAGAGAGAGACTACATCGATGCCGACAGAACTGCCGCTGCGGGTGGTAGCTACGGAGGATATATGGTGAGTTGGATAGCCGGCCACACCGATCGCTACCGTGCACTCATCAACCACGCCGGAGTTTACAATATTCACATGCAGTTTTCAGCAGATTACACGGCCAATCGCAAATACCAGTACAACGGATCCCCCTGGGAGAATTTTGACAATCTCATGGAAGCCAACCCGGCCATGTTTGCCGAAAATTTCGAAACGCCCATGCTGGTCATTCACGGAGAATTGGACTACAGGGTGCCTGTCGGACACGGCTTGCTGGTGTACGGAATTTACAAAGAAATGGGCCTCGACGCGCGACTGGTCTATTTCCCCGATGAAAACCACTGGATACTCAGCCCCCAAAACAGCATTTACTGGTACGGGGAGTTTGTCGATTGGTTAGACAGGTATCTGGGAGAGTGATTTTTTAGAAAAAAAGTTAACCGGCCCTTGATCATCCACCGGGAATCCCCACTTTCTCAGGAGGTATATCGGGGCCGGATTTTTTTCGTTCAAAATCCTAAACGGACTTTGGGCTGTTACTGGTGAATTTTTAACCGCTTTTGAAAAAAGGGAAATCAACGGAATTACGGGATTATGGATGTGATTGAAAAGGGCACAGAACTGCAAGAGACCCTTCAAAAATGGAAAAAGGCGGGTGAGCGCATTGGTTTTGTGCCGACCATGGGTGCTCTTCACCGCGGGCACATTTCACTTATTGAAAAGTCAGTGGAGCAGTGCGACAGGACGGTTTGCTCGGTATTTGTCAATCCCACCCAATTCAACGACCCCAAAGACCTGGAAAAATACCCCCGGGATATCGATGGCGATGTGGAAATGCTGCGAAAGGCGGGCTGCGATCTGGTGTTTTTCCCGGCAGACAAGGAGATATACCCCAATGGACGCGAATACACCCTCAATTTTGACCTCGGAAGCCTGGACGGTGTGATGGAGGGCGAATTCAGACCTGGTCATTTCAGGGGAGTGGCCCAGGTGGTACACCGCTTTTTGGAGCTGGTCGAACCGGATGCTATCTACATGGGACTGAAGGATTTTCAACAGGTGGCCGTGGTTCAAAAGTTGATCAGAGACCTGGATTTGGAGGTGGAATTGGTGCCGGTGGAAACGGTGCGGGAAGCCGATGGATTGGCAATGAGCTCCCGAAATCTTCGTTTAAACAAGGAAATGAGAAAGCGCGCCCCGGTAATTTTCCAGACACTGATGGATTGCAGCAAATGGATCAAAACCCATCCGGTGGAGGAAGTCAGAACTATGGCACTGGAACAGATCAGGGACCGTGGTCTCGAACCGGAGTATTTTGAACTCGCAGACCCCGAATCCCTGTTACCCTTGAGAAGTGGGATGGCCAGAGATAAAGTGGTCGCCTGCGTTGCTGCCAAAGCCGGGGATGTCCGGTTGATCGACAATTTGGTGATCAGGCAGGGTGTGTGCTATTTTGCCGGTTAGAGATGCCTCGTACTTTCTCCCATTTCCTCAAAAATTATTAATTTTGCGCCGCTTATGTGGATACAGGTTTTTAAATCGAAGATACACCGCGCTGTGGTAACTGAAGCCAACCTCAATTACGTCGGCAGTATTACCATAGATGAGGACCTTTTGGAAGCTTCCAATATTCAGGAGGGTGAACGGGTACAGATTGTGAACAACAACAACGGGGAGCGCCTGGAGACCTATGTGATAAAAGGTGAGCGGGGCAGTGGTTCCATTTGTCTGAATGGCGCCGCAGCCAGGAAGGTTCAACCGGGAGATGTCATCATCATCATTTCGTATGCTTACATGACCCCCGAGGAGGCCAGGGAATTTAAACCCACCACCATTTTCCCCGGACCGAACAACAAACTAACGGATTAAAATTGACCAGATTTACCCGCCACATACTGAGAATGTTGCTTTTTCTGGGCGCGGGTTTACTGGTCCTGTATCTGGTCTATCTCAACTTCGACCAATCCTATCAGGAACAATGCAAGTTGGATGGAATACCTGCCGAGGAGTGCAACCTCATTAGCAAGGTCATATCCGATTTCCGAACGGTCAATTACTTTTGGATAATGCTCGTCTTTGTGGCATTCCTCCTCAGCAATGTCAGCCGCACCCTCAAGTGGAAAATGCTGTTGGAGCCGATGGGGTATAAAGTATCGGGCATCAATGCATTTCTCTCTGTCATGCTGGGTTATTTTGCCAACCTGGGTTTGCCGCGTATGGGAGAGGTCGTCCGTTGCGGCGCCCTGTCAAAGTACGAGAAAATCCCCATGGAAAAAGTGGTGGGCACAGTTTTTATGGACAGGGTCACCGACATGATACTGATGGTGATGCTGGTGCTTTTTACCCTCGTCATGCAGTACGATCTAATGATTTCTTTCCTGCAGGAAAATGCCGAGTTTGCCCTTAGCTGGAAAGGGATTTTGATTCTGTTTGGCGTTCTGGTTTTCGCTGTGGGAATGGCCTGGCTGATTTTCCGCATCATCCGGCATTACAAACCCGCACTGGCGGATTATCTGATTGCTTTGGGAAAAGGTTTTCTGGAGGGCATCAAAACCATAAAAAACCTGAAACGCCCTGGGCTGTTCATCTTCCACTCCGTGACCATTTGGGTCATGTACTTTTTTATGACCTATCTCGCCTTCAATTCATTTGCCCCGACGGCCCATTTGGGTGTGCCGGCCGCCCTGATGGTTTTTACCCTGGGCACCCTGGGAATGCTCATACCCACGCCTGGTGGAATGGGTTCCTTTCACTACCTCGCCGTCATTGGTCTCAGCCTGTACGGTATTTTGCCCGCAGATGGTTTTTCACTGGCCAATGTGCTGTTTTTCAGCGTCCAAATAGGATGCAATGTCACTTTTGGACTACTGGCACTTATTTTGCTGCCCATTATCAATAAACCCGGCAAGGGGGAAGTTGAAACTCAGGTTCCTGTGCAAACAAAATAGTATGAGCGATTCGCAAAAAAACAAGTTGGACCGGTTGAGGGAGAACTGGCGGGAGAGAGTCGCCGCGGATTTTGATTCTGCTGCCGATCGCGTACGGGAATGGAAAAAAGAAGGCCTGGTTGTTTCCTTTACCAATGGCTGTTTTGATCTGTTGCACCCCGGCCACATGCACTCCCTTATGGAGGCCCGTAGTTTTGGAGATAAATTGGTGGTGGGACTCAACTCAGACGAATCCGTGCGCAAGCTCAAAGGGATGGACAGACCCATCATTCAACTGGAAGACCGAATTGCCATGTTGACGGCAGTTCGCTGGGTGGACCTGGTAGTGCCTTTTGACGAAAAAGACCCGGAAAAACTCATTGAGGCGGTACTTCCCGATGTGCTGGTGAAAGGCGGTGACTATCGCCCGGAGAACATTGCAGGGGCAGAAACTGTACTGAAAAACGGAGGTAAAGTTTATACCCTCGGATTTATGGAGGGTTACTCATCCTCGCGTTTATTGAAAAAAATAAGAGAAGAATAGCCATGACAAAAATCGCCGAAGTAATCGCGGAACTGGAGAGCATCGCCCCACCCATGTACCAGGAGAGTTACGACAATTCGGGTTTGCTGGTAGGAAATAAAGGTGATGAGGTTTCCGGTGCGCTGGTGTCTCTGGACGTAACTGAAGCCGTCATCGAGGAAGCCGAAAAGCTCAATTGCAACCTCGTCATCGCCCACCACCCACTCATTTTTAAAGGATTGAAATCCATAACCGACGATCATTGGATTGGCAGGGTGGTGAGACGTGCCATCAAGTCAGATATTGCCATCTACGCCATTCACACCAACCTGGACAATGTGCTCAGGCAGGGAGTGAATGGAAAAATTGCCGAGCGATTGGGGTTGCAAAATATTCGTGTGCTGGCTCCCAAAAAAGGGCTTTTGGCTTTTTCCATGCTGGTTCCCGGTCTGCTGATAGACAACATTCGTGAGGGAATGGAAGAAATCGAAACCATCGGTCTGCGCGAAAACAAAATCGATTACCGGCTGCCCTTCAGTGGTTCCCAGCCTGAATTCCAGGTCACCGGGGAGATTATGCCCCACCTGCGAAATGCAGTGCAGAGTCTCGCTTCCCGTCATCGCATACCAACGAGCTTTTGGGAGACGCAGAATACCCACCCCAACTGGGGCTCGGGTGTGATTGGAGAATTCGAGATGCCCAAAGTGGAGGATTATTTTCTAGAGTTTGTAAAGGAGAAGTTGAACACGCCGCTAATCAGGCATACGGCGAGGAGAGATCATTCCGTCACTAAAGTAGCGGTTTGCGGAGGCGCAGGTTCGTTTTTGTTGGGCAGCGCCATAGCACAGGGAGCAGATGCCTACATCACCGGGGATTTTAAATACCATGAATTTTTTGAGGCCGATGGAAAAATACTCATAGCAGATACCGGACACTACGAATCCGAACAATTTACCATCGATCTGCTGTTTGATACTATTAGTAATAAATTTAGTACCTTTGCGCTCCATTGTAGCAAAGTGAATACAAATCCGGTAAAATATTTTTGATATGGCTACCAAGAAAGAAGTGAGTGTCGAAGACAGACTCAAAGACCTATATAAACTGCAACTCATTGACAGTGAGATTGATAAGATTCATGTTCTCAAAGGTGAACTCCCTGTGGAGGTGAGCGATTTGGAAGATGAAGTGGCCGGTCTGGAGACCAGAATGCAGAAAATGCAGGATGCCATCGATGAGGTCAAAGATCAGGTTTCCAAACACGAAGCCAATATTGCTGACAGCAATTCTCTAATTGAGCGGTATTTGGAACAACTCAAGCAGGTGAAAAACAACCGGGAGTTCGATGCGCTCAACAAGGAGATTGAGTATCAGAAGTTGGAGATTCAGCTTTCTGAAAAAAAGATCCGGGAAGCCAAAGAAAAGATTGAAGTCAAAGAAGCCACCCTCGGTGAAGCCACGGACAAGCGCGATAAGCGCGTGAAAAACCTTGAGGAAAAGGAGAAAGAACTCAAGGAGATCATCAAAAAGACCGAAAAGGAGGAAACCAAGTTGCTCAAGGAGTCCGAAAAGGCCCGTAAGAAAATTGATGAGCGCCTGATGAAATCCTATGACAAGATCAGAAAGAGTTACCGCAACGGCCTCGCTGTGGTGACCATTGAAAGAGATGCTTGCGGCGGTTGCTACAACATGGTTCCACCACAGATTCAGATCGAGGTGGGCATGGCCAAAAAGATCGTCGTCTGCGAAAACTGTGGCCGAATTTTGGTGGATGAAGACCTCCTGGAGTCGGGTGCTAAGTAAGTCACCTGTCTCTGCGTTTTTTGAAGCAAAAGTCCGCCCTCATTCACCTTTTCAATGTGTGACTTTTCCATAGGAAAGGCCGATGTCATAAAATTTTTGTGCTGTGAAAAATCCGGGAAAAGAAGAGCGCGCTTCCATAGCAAAAAAGATTACCGAAGCCATTGCTGAGCTGGAGGAGCAAATTGCACAGCTCCAAACCAATACCCAGCCTATAAGCCCTGAAAATTCCATCGGCAGGGTCAGCCGCATGGATGCCATTAACAACAAAGGCGTTTCTGATGCCGCCCTTAGCAACCGCAAATCCAGACTGGCCAAATTAAAAATGGCCCTCTCGAAAATCGATGAACCCAATTTTGGCATTTGTGACAGATGCGGAAATGCCATCGCCCTTCCCCGGTTGATGTATATGCCCGAGAGCGATAGCTGTGTTCACTGTGCCCGATAAATCCCCTTTTTTCCATGGCCAAACCAAAGAAAGTATTTGTTTGCAATCAATGCGGAGCCTCCCATGCCAAGTGGTCGGGTAAGTGCAGCGCCTGCGGAAGTTGGAATACGATGACCGAGGAAATCGTCAATGAGGCCGCACCCACTTCACTGGAAAAGTACGACAAAGCCCCTTCAACCAGAATCGCTCCTGTGGAACTCTCCGACATCGAAATGGGTGAAATGAAAAGGGTCCCAACCTCCGACAGGGAATTTGACCGCGTACTGGGAGGGGGACTAGTTCCCGGATCGGTGGTGCTGATCGGCGGAGAGCCGGGCATTGGTAAATCCACCCTGTTGTTGAAAGTGGCCTTTTCAGCCAAGTTTGACAAAAAAGCGCTTTATGTGTCCGGTGAGGAGAGTGCCGAGCAAATCAAAATGAGGGCCAACCGCATGGGGCTGGGTGAAAATGAAGGCTGGATTCTCCCCGAAACGCGACTGGACAATGTGCTCAAAGTGGCCAACAAAGTGAAACCCGGCATTGTAATTATCGATTCCGTGCAGACCATCACCAGCTCTTACCTGGACTCCGCGGCAGGTACCATTTCCCAGGTGAGGGAATGCGCCGCCACCCTCCAGCAATACGCCAAATCAAAAGGTATTCCGGTGATACTGGTCGGTCACATTACCAAAGAGGGCACCATCGCGGGCCCAAAGGTGCTGGAGCACATCGTAGATACCGTCCTCAACTTCGAGGGAGACCGCAATTACATGTACCGCATCCTCCGCACGCAGAAAAACAGGTTTGGATCCACCGATGAGTTGGGCATCTACGAAATGAATGCCACGGGACTGGAGGCGGTCGAAAACCCCTCCCGGTTTATGCTCCGCCAGAGTGAGGATGAACTGTCTGGAAGCACCATTTCCGCTGCCATAGAGGGGATACGCCCCCTGTTGATCGAAACCCAGGCACTGGTCTCCCCGGCCATCTACGGCAATCCCCAGCGTTCGCCCACCGGTTTTGACCTCCGAAGGCTCAGTATGCTTCTGGCTGTTTTGGAAAAAAAAGGAGGCCACCAATTCGGCACCAAAGACGTCTTCCTGAATCTGGCCGGTGGTATAAAAATCATGGACCCGGCTATGGACCTCTCCGTGGCTGCCGCTCTGCTCAGTTCCCTGGAGGACATTCCCGTAGCCG
>SKLY01000128.1 GCA_007121335.1 Saprospiraceae bacterium
AGAAGCTTCCCTTTTGAGAGGGATGATTAATGAGTCCACTCCGAAAACCTCTTTTTATTACAAATGGCTGCAAAATCCAATATCTTCGTCATCTGAAAAAATCTTTCCTCAATGTAGCTATGGCTACGCCTGCGGAATATTTTCTCATCTTCCTAGATCTTGAATTTTTCGCTCATTTTCATGCACAAAAGGGTTTTCGGAGTGGACTCATTAATCTACAATTGCATGCAGTTGGGTAGTCGATGAATCGGTTTCCCAACTGCATTTTTTACCCTTCGGACCAAACTTGTGTGACCATTATCCTCGAGAAGGGATTATTTATTCGGTTTGAAGGTGAATTCCTTTTCGAAGCTACAGGCTTTTTCGGTTTCCATAATTATTAGGAAATCGTATTCTTTGTGCCTGGGCAGAGTGAGTTTAAATGTTGGCTTGTCATTCTCGAGTAATTCGCCATCACCGTATTTTAAAGTATATTTGGGGGTTCCGGCATATTGACCTTCAGGAAAAGCCTGAATGACCAATTCAATGCTGTCTCTGGTTCTGTCGGTTATGGATTTGTCGAGATTCCAGATCAGGTAGGGGTCCACCACGTAAAGGTCCTGCTCAAAATACTCGGGGCAATTTTGTGCCTCCATATTCCTGGGAACAAGTCTGACCTGAGCCTCACCATGACGAATAAAGCTCAGTTCCGGATTAAGACCAACCCTCGACCCTATCATCGTACCGCCTTGAAAAATCTGCCATTGGAAATTAGAAGCTAAATCTTTAAATGGAGGGGGATCGACCTGGACTTTGGGTCCACAAACTGAATCTGGAAGGAACTCTGTATCCGGGTCCAGTATGTTCACATGATAAGTGAATTTGCCCACACAATTATCGGAGGTAACAGTTGCTACAAATGTAGTAAAAGTATCTGGGTTTACGGTAATGATATGCTTTTCAGTAGATCCCACAATTGCATCTTCCGGTTCCCATCTGACATCAAAATCCCGGTTACGGGGATCGAAATGTTCATTCAACTCCAATTCCCCACCACAAGAATAATATTCTACCTCAAATTCATTATTAAAAATAGCACCGGTAGCCACCCTTATGTAATCAACATCTGCACAAACATCTCTGTCATTGACAAAGGGTTTGATGTAAATTTCCTCCGGTAGCGGGAGGGTTACACTGGTGCTGGTATCGTAAACCCGGGCGTATTGATAATCGAACCAAATTATCATCTCAAAGTCCAATTCACCCAGTGGGATACCCGTACTTTTGGCTGTCAGAGAAAGCCTGATGTCATCTTTTGTGCAATCTGTCCAATCCAGGTCGTAGTGAATTCCAACCTCATCATCTCTTATCACAATATTTTGTTGAACTGTGTCATGACAGTGTTCCCCCGGGCCGTAGGCTATCCTGGTAATGCTGTACTCTCCCGGACCCGGAATTAAAAAGTCGGGCCGGTCAGCTCGTGATGTCTGAATGGGATCATCCATATCTCCGAGCACCCAACGGCTTTCTCTAAATACTTCGCTTATCTCGGAAATATTGATCAGCGTATCCAAACAGTAGAAATCATCTAATTCAAAATCCGCCTCTGCTCCATCGCAGCCATCCACATGCATATAAAAATCCCTGTAAATCTTCCCGGCCAAATCCCCGTCTACGTAAAAGTTAGCGGTCACACCGATGAGATAAACACCGCGTTTGTCCGGAACTCCGGTTATTCTTCCGGTTTTTGGATCTATCCTCAGAGGATCAGCTCTATTGCCCAATAAATTATTTAAAGAAAATCCGTGTTCCAAACGCACCTTGCGATAGGGCAAAATGGATGTTGAATTCAGGTAAGGCAAAAAGAATTCATATCTCACGGAATCGTAGTCCTCAGCATTTGTAACAGAATGATCAAAGTCAATTGGCTCATTTAGACAAAAGTAGAACTCCTCCAATTGCCTGAAACTGGAGCTGCTCAAGCACTGGCTGAGAGCAACTTCCGGTATATAGGTAGTTAAAATTGGGCCATTGGGAGTAGCCCTTCCTATATTATCTATGTATACCTGCCTTGAGGAAAGTCTTGACGCAAGGTAATACCCACCCTCAACAAAATCCAGGTTAACGCGACCTCTGTAAACGGAGTAACTCTTACAAGCCTTTTTGGGCACAAAGTAGCAATCTCCCGGTCCTGTTCCCTGATCCACCAATTCACCTTCACCCACCTTTGTGAGTTGTACTTCCCCATTTTCACCAATATCCAGTGCAGGCTCCAGGTCCTTGTTGTGGAATACTTTAATGGATTTTCGAGGTGGCAGCGGGTCTCCTATTGTGAATTGGTAACAATCCCAGAAAACTACCATTCTGATTTCAAACTCATTGTCCCCAAGACACTTAAAATTAACCTCGCCACCGATCATAACTCCACCCAACAGTGTCAATGGATTTAGGCAAAGAACCACAATAACTATTTTGGCTAAAACACTTATTTTTTCTATTTTTTATTATTAATCATGTATTTTTTCTTAACCTCAGTTCTTTCCAACGTTCATAGTTCTTGTCTTAAGGCCAAAATTACTAAAATTATTTTGTGCGCGGTTATGCAACTAATCCCCAGCTAGCTTTGAACCATTGAAAGTGCATTCCAGCAATAAAAAAAACCAAATACTAACTTTAGCAAAAAACATTGACCTCATTATAAAATTAAGAGCCTTTCAAGGGGGATTTCGTTTGCCGAAAAGGCTTAACACGGAAAATTATCCTTGTAAAGTCCAGACCTTCGAATCACCAAAAACACTTTTCAGCTTTTGATTATATGTTTTTATGGCAATTTACTATTTTTGCGACCACATAAAAAATTGTTTGATCAATGGCTTTTGACAAGGAGAACGAACCTGTATTTTCAAGGAAGCTCAATGCAGGAAAGAGAAGGACTTATTTTATCGATGTGAGAACCACTCGAGGTGGAGACTATTACCTCACGCTCACTGAGAGTACCCGGAGGTCTGATGGTGAGGGCTACAACAGACATAAATTATTCCTTTACAAAGAGGACTTCAACAAATTTCTCGGGGGGCTTGAAGAGGCAATCAATCACGTAAAAACTGAATTGATGCCCGACTATGATTACGAGGAATTCGACAAAAACTACGAAGACGAAGACCACAGTGGCAATGATAACAATCCTGATTCAAGCCCAGAGTCAGACCAGGGTGAGGCCGGTGAGGATAATACCTCTGATAAAGGCAAGGAGGAGGATATGAGTTGGTAAGGTGGAGATTAGCATACTACTAAACATCGCTACCCCATCACCGAATTACCATCTTAATTACCCCTGTCCACTCCCCTGTTTTCAGTTGGAAGTAATACACGCCTGAATGCAGCATCGGTTTGTTTAGGTAAAAGTGATTCATGCCTTTATCCGCCTGGTGATCAATCTGTCTGATCAATTTCCCCATTGAATCGAAAATGTTGATTTCCACCGGCATGGCCTCCGGCACCTTAAAGGGCACCACAGTGGTATTCGAGAAGGGATTCGGTTCATTTTGATACAATACATATTCCTCTCCCGAATGGTCGTATTTCCAGGACAAGAAAGCCTTTTTACTTTGCTTATTTTCACAGTAAACCTCTGAATCAAACCTGGGATCAGGAGGATTCAGACTCACTATTGATCTGAGTTCCACATCCCGGTCTACCAATTCAACTTCCAACTTGAAAACCGGCTCATTGGGATCCGGTAAAAAAACTGTTGGCAACCACCAATTGGTTCTAATCACCCCTTTGTCGTCTTTTCTGTGGAAATTTTCAATAGAAAAATTCGGAAGTTGTGAGGATTTGGCTGAAAAATCGATTATTTGAGCCATGTCAGGATTGACAAAAATCTCCAGCTGGAAGCCGAATATTTCCTCAGAGGGTAGGTAAAAGGACAGAGTTGCGATCCCATTATCATGGTATTTTGAAATTAGGTTGACAGGGTGATTTCCGGCAACTTCTCTGGTCCCCGAAGCTGCAGCCTGTCCGGAGGCATCCCCGGTTTTAATGGCAACCCAATCCTCATCGATAAAATCTCCGCTAAGCCAGGGATAGACTTTATTCTCCGGGAAAGCCTCAGCCAATGGAGATTCGGGATTTACAAATGAATAATCGGACGGTACAAAGCGCCAGGATACCCCACCGGGTATCTCGTTTACGATACCCAAAATCAGATTTTGAAGTAAAATGAGGTCAAAGGTGCTGAGTATGCCATCGCGATTCGCATCACCCGCAATAATAGTGTAGGGGTTGGGAAGTGGGTTGATGTTTAAAATATGGCCCTGAATTAAAATCAGATCCAGGGTGGAAACCCCATTTAACCAATCGTCATTTTTTTCCGGTGTAACTACCGGACTCTGGCTTTCCAGGACCATGATTTCATATAGTCCTTCGGAATTGGAAATATCCATTTGGCTGACTCCCTGACCGCCTACTTCAACTCCCTGCACAGGATAACCTGCCGGGGTAGAAAATTGCCCTGAGATGAAGAATGAATCCAATTCCTGGGCGGCCGAAATTACATGTACAATGGTTTCACAAGTCGCTGAGTTACCATGAACATCCTCAACAAAAAAGACTACAGCAGCCTGCCCCGGAGAATAAAAGCCGGAAGCGTCAGCCCCATTTTCACTCTGTGAATTATACACCGTATCTACCAGGCAATTGTCCCAATATTCAAGCAATTGGACTTCAACAAACCATTCATCCTCGCCAAAAGGTATGGTTATTTCAAGCGTGTCCTGACAAATGGCTGATGGGGGTTGTTGATCGATAACGGTAATACTGTAGGTACAATCAGTGCTTTCGCCATTGTAAGCTGTGGCCGTATGATCAATTACCGAAACACCAACCGGAAGAAAAGTTGGAACGTTGTCAATTAGCTCTACCGGCCCACATTGCATAAACACTTCCGGGTCCTCCAGTTCCGGTGAACTCACCCCACAGATATCATGGTCGGCGATCAAAACAGTATCTGAAGGACAACTTAACAAAGGCAAGTGACTGTCAATTACCTCTACTTCTTGCTGGCAACTTTCAACAGTGCCATCGGTTGCGGTTGCGGTATGGGTGACGTGCGTAATTCCGGGAGAGAATGCAGCAGGTGCGTCATTGGTCAGCACAACTGTACTGCAATTATCCGTGACAACAGCTTCTTCCAAATTAATATCGGTTACCTGACATTCTCCTGAATCCAGCTCTACTACAACTGAGCCGGGGCAAGTTATTTCAATATTCAATTCGCCTTCTACAGTCACCGATTGTACACAGGAAGCCGAGAGTCCATTCGAACCAATCGCCTCGTATTCAATAACATTGGGGCCGTAATTCAATGAGTGCGGTATTTCGTAAACCAACTCCACATCACCACAGATTGCAGATGCAGACAAACCGGTAGGTTCGTAACCAAAGGCATTACATTGTCCCGCGGATGGCAATATGGTAGTGTCGGCAGGACAGTTTAAGGATGGAGGGTGAATATCCTGTACCTCAATGGTTTGGATGCAGGTTGATGAAGAATCGTTGTAAGCGGTTGCAGTCCAGAGAACTTCAGTATTTCCGGGCAAAAATTCATTTCCGGCATCATTTTCAATGGTTACCTGACCACAGCTCATAGTTGCCGATGCATCACCTAAATCAAGCCCGGTGGCTACACAATCACCCTGGTAAAGTTCGACCAGTAGATCGTCGGGACATACGATATCAGGTACTTCCACATCCTTTACCAAAACCGTCACTTCGCAACTGTCAGCCATTTTACCTTTTTCATACAAGGAAAAATTAACCTCCGTGGCACCAATCGGAAACAAGTCACTGCCGAGTTCACCGCCATTGTTGAAATCATTATCGACGTTGATTGAATCACAACCCTGTGTAAAATCCACCTCAAAATCTACAAAAGCATTGCATTCTCCCGGAATTGCATCAACCTGTAACAAGGGCGGACAATCCAACCGAACCTCCTTTCCAAAGTTTTCCAGGATTAATAGGATAGAACAAAATTCGGTGTTGCCGTCCGGCATTGGATCATACAAAAAGACATGGATGGTGTCTGCAATTTGGATTAGAGATGAATTTGGTGCGGGTATCTGAAGCAAATTCAATCCTTCTGAGGATTGGGAAGCATCGCATCCTGGTATCATTTCTATAGCTTCACGCAGGTCAGGCACCGGAACAGCACAGGCTTCCTCGGCATCCATCACCACATTGTGGGAACAATTAAAGTCCAAAATCTCCACATAGCCTTCAGGAGCAGAGCACGATCTGGTGAAAAGTGTATTTTCATCAAAGCCCCGCTCATCTCCAATGAGGTAGTAATAAGTGAGCAATGTACTGTCTTCCACTACACAGTAAGAGACAAGAGTACTGTCAAATAAAAATTCAGGAAATGTACAATCCTCTGCCCTGAACACAAATTGCATTTCTCCTGTCCATGAGGTATCCCTGACCAGTAAGCTTATATCTCCACTCTCTGAAATATCCGGCAGAAGCGGGCTAAAGTCAATATCCACAGGATTGTCCGATGCACCCAGAATTTCATAGGCTTTGTAATCAAATGGCTCCGGGCTGGACATGATTTGGCCGGTTTCATGATGGTAAAACTTCAGCTCAATTTCACCGGCGCCTACCTGCCCTCCCACATTGAGAAAAAACACGTAATTTTCGCCGAGCTTAACAGGCGTAGTCACACCGCGAACCTCGCCATCGATAAGGGCTACCATGAGATCATCGCTGTTGGAAAATGTATGCATTGGAGTAAATTGGGCACTGGCAACTATGGTCATGGAATTGGGGAAAGAGCTCTCCACCTGCCAGTCAGGAGTAGAGGTGTCGGGCCAAACATTCTGGACGACCGGATAATAGGAATATACTATACAACTGTCAGATTGTGTCTGAAAATCTCCCAAATTCCGCATGACGGGGTTTTCTTTATCGCAGAGATCGGTGAACGCACTCCCTCTTACTATTCCCTGTCCCGGAACCACATCAAACACCGGCCCCGGATAACCCTCTTCTACCTTAAAATCAACCACCACGCTATCGCTTTTAGCATTGCTCGTAAGTTCCGTGGCAACAATGGTTAGTTGTGTGGTACCGGTAAAATCCTGTTCTGGGATGGCGGTCAGTATATCACCATCCACCTGTACATTTAAATTGGGATTATCAAGAGCTGACCATTCAACGGGATCACCATCAATAATGATTAGAAATGGTTCCAGTTCCAGATCGGGAAAGGGTAAATTTTGCAAGGTAAATTGCAGTGAGATGTCCATGATTTCTATCGGAGCATCGTTGTCCGAAAAGAAATTCAATCCCACAGGCGAGTCAAACGACCCCTTCACAGTGTAAGGAGTGACCACCATTTCCTCAAACTCAATCAAAATCTCGTCATAACCGGGCCGATACAACCTTGCACTGATCGCAGACGGTACCTGATTGAAATAAACCGTTGTAAAAAATACATTGCCCGAATCGGTCTCCACTAGATTTCCATATCCCCTAAGCTCATCGTCAGAGAAAAATGCGAGTTCATCGTCGGCATTTACCTCCGGAACCCCATCTATATTTATCCCAGCCACTATGGTGGCACTATGATTAAACATAGATGGGTTGGGTGAAGTCCAGTCCGGAGGCGTCTGGCCAAAGAGCCATGCTGGTAGGTATAAAAGCACTAAAATCCAGAGATATATTATTGATCGTGCAAACATTTTAAATATTTGACCCATTGCGAATACCCATTAATTGAATAGTGGAAGCCATGTATTTCAAACCGTTTAGCATCATCTGTTAATTATCAGTTTGCGGCTTTGAGTCCCCTGTTCACTTTTTAAGCTCAGATAGAACAATCCGGCCGGGAGGCTCATACCGCCATCCCACTCGAAGGTATTCTGTCCGGGATTCACCTCTTTTTCCAGTAAATCAATGCGCATACCCCTCGAATCGCGAACTGATATGACTACATTTTCGTGAATATTGCTGAAGTAGTTGATGTAAACCTTTCCCCTGGTAGGGTTCGGATGGATGCTCAGTACTGGAGTCCCTGTCAACTCTTCCAACTCCTCAGTGCTGACTGGCGACAAATTAAACTCAAAGGGTTGAGTTACTTCGCCAACCAACTTATTGGTTGAGAAATAAAGAGTCTCGGCCAGGTCATACACCTCTTCACTATCGCTGTCGAAATAGCGGAAATGCATCATTTCACCGTCTTTGTTGGAATAAACAGTGAGGAACAACATAAATTTGTCAAATGCCTCCACGTACTTTGCTGTACCACTTCCCCTGACTTCGCCGTTGTAAAATGCCGCCACCTCATCCCCGTCATTCAATAAATTCCTGTCCATTTCATCCACGACCACAGCAATAGCATTCATACTGAATTCATAGTCCCTCGGATTGACTTCCCAATGCTCAAAGGGAGAGGTCTCTTCATGGATTCCGGAAACAAATGAATGATCAAACAGGTCAACACTGCCGGCAATCGACCTTGAATTGGTCAATGGTGCATCGAGGTCAAAGATATTGGGATAGACCAGGGTACCGGGATTGCCCGTTCGCAACAGGTACCCATTGAGCGGACTCATAAAGTCCAGATTTCCGATCCAACCGATTGTGGGCACAAACTGTGCAAAATTCTGTTGACTCTTTATCACATCTCCGTCGAGGGGAGTTAGACTGGACAGGGCTGCATTCAAAGGCAGACTCCGCTGTGGCAAATAACCGATCCAATTCCAGCCCTCAAAAATATCAATGGGGGTGGAGGGATCGACGCCCATTCCAACTACCAAAAGGGAGTCGGTAACCGCTGAGTTATACTGGTACATGGTCAGATGAGTCAATTCATTTAAATTGCCAATCCACGATCCGGCAGAAGTAGAATACGTACTAAATGCCGTTTGGCTCTTAATCAGGCCATCTTCCGGGTGGGAAATCGAGGCCAGGGCAGAGTCAATTTCCGGATAGGGTATATCCAGGTTGTAGGAAAACCA
>SKLY01000277.1 GCA_007121335.1 Saprospiraceae bacterium
ACACACTGAGATAACTGCTTCCAAGTTGGTCGAACAGGAGATAAAAAAGCAGAATCTGGAACTCGAGAAACGAAATACTGAATTAGACCGGTTTGTTTACAGTACCTCACATGACCTCAGAGCTCCACTTGCCTCATTGCTAGGCTTAATCACAATAGCTGAAAGCAATTCCAGTGAGGAGGATTACGAACAGCTGGAAATTCTCAAAATGATGGAGAAATCCGTCAGACGACTGGATGGGTTTATCGGCGATATACTCGATTACTCCCGCAACTTACGCCAGGATGTTGAGAGGGAACTCATTGATTTTGAAGAGATGGTTCAAGAACAGGTGGAGGGACTTGAACACCTCAATGACCTCGTAGATCACAAAGTGAATGTATCAGTTAAATGTTCAGGAGATTTTTACTCTGACAAAAGACGGATAAGTGTCATTCTCAACAACCTGATCTCCAATGCTGTGAAATACCTTGACCCCGAAAAGGATAAATCAGTCGTGAATATTGACATCCAATCCGATGACCAGATTGCTAAAATCATTATTGAAGACAACGGCATAGGAATCAAAGAGGAGCATCATGAGAAAATATTCGATATGTTTTATCGGGCTACGGCAGTATCAGATGGGTCGGGAATAGGTCTTTATATTACGAAGGAGTCTGTTGAGAAGCTCGGCGGTAGTTTATCGATGGAATCCACCCCCGGTGAGGGAACCAGATTTCTTGTCAAATTGCCCAACCTCAAACACAAATAGAAGGGTGGTGAGTAGCTGGGCTAATCAATCCCACTTTTGAAGACTTGGTTGCTCATACAATGATTGCCAAAAGACAACCTATAGCCGAAAATCCACTGCAGGAAGTCGATTTATGAAATCGAGGAAGCGCGAAAAGTGTCTGATAATTTACTCCAACTCGTAGTTGGGTCTGAGATCTTTGGATTTTTCACCGCTGTAAAACTCATTGATATAATGAACGGTTTCTTCCACATCATCTGTGATCAAAAACAAATCCATATCAGAAGCAGACACCTTTCCCTCATCGACCAGGGTATCTACAATCCAATCACAGAGGCCCTGCCAGTATTTTTTGCCAAAAAGGATAACTGGTACTGGCGTAATCTTGTTGGTCTGAATTAGCGTGAGTACTTCAAAGAGTTCATCCAGGGTGCCAAAACCTCCCGGCATCACCACAAAGCCCTGAGCGTATTTGACAAACATAACCTTTCGCACAAAAAAGTACCGGTGGTTGAGGTTTTTATCCGGGTCGATAAAGGAATTGTTGCCCTGTTCAAATGGCAGATCAATGTTCAAGCCCACGGACACTCCGTTTTGCATGGTAGCACCCTTATTTCCCGCCTCCATTATTCCGGGACCGCCGCCGGTGATAATGCCGTAACCCTCCTGAATAAGCCTGCGGGCAATTTCCACAGCCTTGGTATACTCCGGGTGGTTGGCTTTGGTTCTGGCCGAACCAAAAATAGAAATACATGGGCCTATTTGGTTGAGGCGCTCAAAACCCTCCACAAATTCCGACATTACCTTGAACATCGTCCAGGCGTTCTCTCCCTTAATCTCACTCCATTTGCGCATTTATCTTTATTTCTTTTGTTAGAAAATACCCCGGCCTGCACTATTTTACATTATGACGGTGATTTCTCTGGCTTATAGGGTTCATTAGATGATTTTTGGAAGCCCCTACCCATGTCTCTGCTAATTTTTTCAAGGTTTGATTCTTGCAAAAACAGGGACCAACTCATCAGTATTACAGCAATAAATAAATTGCCGCATTACATTCCGGGCCGGATTGATAAACACCAAAGTTATTAAATTGCTCAATCTCCACGCCGAAAAAGCATGGCTTTTTACGATACATCTGCCAAATAATTCCTTTTCAGTGCGCTTTTTGCCGAATAAATAGTGGTCAAATTCTGGCATACGCCATTTTAGATCAGCAAAAAGATTCAGGGTAGTTAATTGATGGTCCTCAATGTAAACCTTATTTTCCATTCTCCATTTTCCGGTATTCTTTATCTATGAACTTTTTTAGAGAATCCAGATCGTCAAAACTGTTCATGAGTTCCGCTATTCGGCTTCTGCTCTTATTAGGTGGATAAACGTAATCCTGAAAATCAGATTCGGTAACCTGTTTTCCACTTAAAATGATAAGTCGTTCAATTACATTGCGAAGCTCCCGGATGTTACCGGTCCAGTTAAAGGATTTTAGCGCTTCGAGGCAGTCCTTTGTAAATTTCTTCTTTGGAGTGCCGTATTCCTTGCAGATTTCGTCATTGAAGTAATCTACCAGCAATGGTATATCGTCTGTACGTTCATTGAGGGATGGCACCGGAATAATAATGACAGCAAGTCTGTGGTAGAGATCTTCCCGGAATCGACCTTTTTCAATCTCATTTCGAAGGTCTTTATTGGTTGCCGCAATAACGCGCACATCTACCTTGATGTCTTTGTCCCCACCTACGCGAACGATGTAGTTTTCCTGAAGAGCGCGAAGTACCTTTGCCTGTGCCGAAAGACTCATGTCTCCGATTTCATCCAAAAACAGGGTTCCTCCATTGGCTTGCTCAAATTTCCCGATTCTCTGCTTAACCGCAGAGGTAAATGAGCCTTTTTCATGTCCGAAAAGCTCACTTTCGATGAGTTCTGAGGGTATTGCAGCGCAATTAACCTCCACCAGAGAAGCCTCTTTTCTGCTGCTCTTTTCGTGTACCCACCTGGCTACTAATTCCTTCCCCGTACCGTTTTCACCGGTTACCAAAACCCGTGCATCTGTTGGAGCTACGCGATCTATGGTTTCCTTGATTTGTTTGACAGGTGCTGATTCACCGATTATTTCCTGTACATTGCACTTTGCGATCTTTTTCTTCAAAACCTTCTTTTCGGACACCAGGTGCGAATGGTCCAGTGCATTTCTTAGGGTTATCAACATGCGGTTGAGATCCGGTGGCTTTGAGATGAAGTCAAAAGCACCTTTTTTCACCGCTTCCACAGCGGTGTCTATGGTGGCATGGCCGGAAATCATAACCACGGGGATGTCCGGGGCCAGAAGTTGCAAGCGCTCCAATGTCTCAGTGCCATCCAGCTTAGGCATTTTAATGTCTAAGATAATCAGGTCTATTTTTCCACCCTTTACCTTAGCGAGACACTCAAGTCCGTCTCCCGCTTCCTCCACTTCGTATTTTTCATACTCCAAAATCTCTCGCAGTGTCTTTCGTATGCTCTTTTCATCATCAACTATAAGTACCCTTGTCGCCATATCATATTATATTTTCTGCAAATATAAAGACTATTTCTTTTCAACCAATAAAATATTATAAAAAATTGTAATATTTATTGATTAACCCCCAGGTATGCCATGAGCAGACTTCCTGTGATTAGGGCGTCTTCATCAATATCAAAGCGGGGTGTGTGAATAGGTGCCACAATTCCCTTTTCTATATTTCCGGTACCCAGTCTGAAGAAACATGCCGGCAATTCTCTGGCGAAGTAGGAGAAGTCCTCTGCGGTCATTCTGGGGTCCATATCGACCACATTTTCTTTTCCAAGTAGGTCTTCAGCAGCTTTTCTGGATCTTTTGGTGGTATCCGGGTCATTATAAACAGCCGGATAGCCTTTAACAATGTGGACTTCGCAAGCGCCTCCATGGGATACGGCGATACCCTGGCATATTTTCTCTATGTTCTGATGAATTTCCGCTCTCCACTCTTCATCAAAAGTACGGATGGTACCTGCTAGTTTGACTTCAGATGGGATCACATTGGTTGCCCCGCCAGAAGATTCTATTCGCCCGATTGAGACCACGGTTGGGACAAAGGGATTGGCTTTGCGAGAGACCAGGTGTTGAAGGGCCTGAATAATTTGAGATGCGATTACAATGGGGTCAATACACTCATGGGCAAGTGCTGCATGGCCTCCCCTTCCTTTCACCGTCAGGTATAATTCGTCGGCTGAAGCCATGGATTGACCTTCGATAAAGGCGACTTTACCTGCCTGAAGCGGGGGGTGAACGTGTTGACCCAAAGCCACCTGCGGCTGGTATTTTTCGATAATGCCATCCTCCAACATCGCTTTGGCCCCACCGGGCGTTTTTTCCTCAGCAGGTTGAAAAACCGCGATTATTTCTCCGGCCCAGCTTTTTCGAAGTTGGTTCAACATCATTACTGCTCCGAGCAGACAGGTAGAATGCACATCGTGACCACAGGCATGCATGACTCCGTCCCTTTTCGATTTGTAGGAAACATTGCTCTCTTCCTGAATGGGGAGGGCGTCCATATCGGCCCTCAGAAGAACCCGCGGTCCTGTACCATTGCCCTCTACTTTCGCTACAATTCCATATCCACCAATACCGGTATCGTGGGTCACCTTTTCGGCTTTCAGTGCAGAGCTGATAAAGGCAGAAGTTTCCTTTTCTTCGTAAGAAAGTTCGGGATTCATGTGCAAGTGTCGCCGTATTTCCACCATCTTTGGGTGAAGTTTTTCGGCCAATTGCTTCAATTCATCTTTAAAACCTTTTGAGACCATCGCTTATAATTTTGGCGTAAAGATATTTACAGATTATTAATTATCATAATATATAAAATTATTTTTTGGCATGGCCAGTAAAAAGTTCTACGTGGTGTGGGAGGGGCACGAACCGGGGATATACGACTCCTGGAAGGAATGCCAGTTGCAGGTCGCCAATTATCCCCGTGCGAAGTTCAAATCCTTCAAAACTCGCAAGGAGGCCGAGGACGCTTATGCAAGTGGTCCGGAAATGTACCGAGCTAAGGAAAAGGCCCGGAAAATGCTCAAAAAACCGGAGCCCAAACCTCTTTCCATAGCTGTGGATGCGGCCTGTTCCGGCAATCCGGGTAAAATGGAATACCGCGGAGTATGGGCTGAGAATGGGGACCCTCTTTTTCACATGGGGCCCTTTTACGATGCGACAAATAACGTTGGAGAGTTCCTCGCCCTTGTGCACGCTCTTGCATTCTTAAAGAAACAACCCAACATGGAAAGTCTTCCCATTTACACCGATTCAAAAATTGCGATGAATTGGGTGAAAAATAAGCACTGCAAAACCAAGCTCAAGCGCACGCCTAAAAACCGGGTGCTTTTCGATTTGATTGCACGCGCAGAAAAATGGTTGAAAACCAACAGCTACAAAAATCCCATAATTAAATGGCCCACTAAGGAGTGGGGGGAGATACCAGCAGATTTTGGGAGAAAATGAGGGAGGAGTTGATGGAGATAAAACAGGTATTTGAAATCAAAGGCAAAGATTCAACTGAAAAGCGCGATTTACATTAACTTTTCAGATGTCCTTATTCATCAGGTACATTGAAATCTCATCTAAAACCTCATTAAGTAATCGATGGGTGTCTTCGATACTATCCAGTAAAACATTTTCGTGAAACCTTTTCCCATGAGCAAGCTTGTCGCGAAACCTCACTACCTTTTTTAGTTGGTCATACCTGTATAAATCAATCTTACCATTCAGTAGTTCGAGAATTTTATTCAGGCTGCTAAGGTCGTTCTCGTTTTTGACAAATTTATCCTCGAAGTTTTGAAAGGGTAGGTTGGATCGGTAATTCTTCTTAATACTGGCCTTCATTTCCCCGGCTGCCAATCCTATCTTCTCTATAACTCTGGCCTCAAATGAAGCGAATAGCTCCAGGAAAAAATTCTCTAAAATGGATTGGTGCAGTGAATCAAAATATTCTTGTATGTCTTTTTTATAATCCTTGCTCCTGGTTTTACCCAAAATAGGAAGTCCAAATTCTTTTACATATTTTGAGTTCGTCTCTGTAAGTTCCCTGGCCTTAAGGCAGATTTTTGTCAGTGCTTTATAGGTTTGAACAGTCTTCTCCATGGGTTATCAAGTATTAAACAGCAGCCATGTCAATCCAGGATTCAATTAACTTTTCCAAAGATTTTTTATCAAACTTCACTCTGTCTGTTTTATCAGAAAACGGAACCAAAACCCAGTCTTCATGACCTTCATTGTCATCTACAAGTACCAGTAAATACCTGGTGGATTTGTAACCCTTCAGATATACATCTATTCTGCCCTTACCACCAATGATGTTTTGACCCATGGTATCAAAATGAATGGTGTGGGGACCAATTTCATAGGTCAAAGTGGGCACTTCGTATTCGCCTAAGTTTTCTTCCCGTATCAACTTTGACCCCGGGATTCTTTTCATGTAACCGTTCTCAACATATTCATTGAGCCAATAAGTGATTTTGGCAAACACCTTTTCAACATGACTCTTCCATTCTTCTTTTTTGGCATTCCAGTCAATGTCTGCTTCCTTGTAACCCACTTTATATTTCTCAAGCTTTTCTCTAAGACTCATTTCTCTGTTTTTTATCTGGAAAACCCAGGTTGATTTATCAATTGAGTGAACCTGGCATTTTTAATAATTCAGGAGTCCGCTTTGACTTCGACCAAATCAGGGCGATGATACAGACCTGAGATTTCAAACTTTTAATGCAATTCCGGCTAAAATTTATTTTGCCTGTCACTTGCTCAAGGCTGTAGAGCAAACATAATGATAATGAATAGATAGGGCAAATTAGTTCCATAATTTAAGCATTATCTCCATGTATTCTCAAAGTTGGAGTCCTAATGTCTGAAAGAACATCACTCCCTCACCACCCAAAATTTTCCAGATTATAATAGTCCGGAAAACTTCCATCATAATACCTGTGTTTATGCCGGCTACTTCTTGCAGCTTCTGTAACTTTGTATCCATGAATGACTACTTAGACCAACTCAATGATGTTCAAAAACAGGCAGTGACCAATGTCGATGGCCCTGTAATGGTAATAGCGGGCCCCGGATCGGGGAAAACCCGGGTGTTGACTTTTCGAATTGCGCACCTGATTAACACCGGCGTGGAGCCGCGTCAAATCCTCTCACTCACTTTTACCAACAAGGCCGCCAGAGAGATGAAGGACCGAATTTCCAAAGTGGTTGGCAAGGGTGGTAACTATGTGTGGGCTGGAACATTTCACTCGCTTTTTTCCCGTATTCTCAGGATTGAGGCAGAGAAAATCGGCTATCCCGCTACTTTTTCCATTTACGACACCGATGACAGCAAGGCGCTGATCAAGGATATAATCAGCCGCATGGGACTCGACAAGGCAAAGTATCCTCCAGGCCTGGTTCTCAACCGCATCTCTAACGCCAAGAGTAATCTCATCACCTGGAAGGCCTATGGAAGCAACGCAGAACTCGTGTCACGAGATCAGTCAGAGGGGAGGCCGGATATGTACAAAATCTATCAGAAGTACGTCATTAGGTGCCAAAAGTCCGGTGCCATGGATTTTGATGACCTTCTGCTCAATACATTCCGTCTTTTTTACGAAAACAAGGACAATGTGGTTGCAAAGTACCGGGAGCGGTTCAAATATGTGTTGGTCGATGAGTTTCAGGATACCAACTTTTTGCAGTACGCCATTGTGAAGCAGCTCACTCGCTACAAGGGCAGCCCACAGAATATAAGTATTGTGGGTGATGACGCTCAGAGTATTTATGCATTCAGGGGTGCGACTATCAGCAATATACTGGATTTTAAAAAAGACTATCCCACCTTAAAGATTTTCAAGCTGGAGCAAAACTACCGCTCCACGCCCCATATTGTGGCCGCCGCCAACAGCGTCATTTCCCATAATCGCTCTCAGATCAAAAAGAAGATCTGGACCGAGTTTTCCTCCGGCAATAAAATAGCCCTTGTCAAGGCGCTTTCTGATGCAGAGGAGGCCCGAAGAGTGGCAGGCTTAATTGTGGAGCAAAAAAACCGCCATCACTACGCCAATAAAGATATCGCCATTTTGTACAGAACCAATGCCCAATCAAGGGCATTTGAGGAACAGCTTCGTAGGCACGATATCCCGTACAGAATTTACGGTGGTATGTCCTTTTATCAGAGAAAGGAAGTCAAGGACCTCATGGCCTACCTGAGGTTGTCCATCAATCCGGCGGACGATGAGGCGATCAGGCGAATTATCAATTACCCAAGACGAGGTATAGGAAAAACGACCCTGGATAAAATAATGACCATAGCCACCAGCGAGGAAATTTCCGCATGGGAGGCCATGGACCGGGAGATTTTCAACAGTAGGACCACCAATTTGCTGAAAAAATTCAAGGGTTTGATTGCCTCTTTTGTCGAAAAGGCCCAAACCATGAATGCCTACGATTTGGCCCTGCATATTTATAAAAAATCCGGCATAGATGCTGACCTTTCTAAAGACAATTCCATTGAAGGACTCAGTAGAAGGGAAAACATCACCTCCTTGCTTGACGGTATCAAGGAATTTATAGACAGCGATGAGTTGCTGACCAATGATCCCGATTTAGACGAGCGGAGTATTTCGGAATATTTGCAAAGTGTGGCGCTGATAACTGATTTTGATGGCGAAGACGACGACGATGATCACGTACTTTTGATGTCAGCTCACGCCTCCAAGGGGCTTGAATTTAAGTCGGTATTCGTAGTGGGGCTGGAGGAAAATCTTTTTCCCTCGTTTATGGCAAAGGACTCTCCCTCGGCTATGGATGAGGAGCGAAGGTTGTTTTACGTGGCCATCACCAGAGCTATGGAACACCTGACCCTTTCTTATTCCAATTCCCGCTATCAATACGGCAATATGCGATTCAATGATCCGAGCCGGTTTTTGGATGAAATAGAGTCGGACCATTTTCAGAATCCGGAATTGGTTGTCAAAGAGCCCGTTTCTGGCCCGGGTAGAGCAAAAGTCAGTGGGGTTTTTCCCAGGAGAAAGCCATCTTCTAAATCGGGAACAGCCCGACCGGCTCCGGCAGATTTTAAGGTGAGCGATCCTGCCAGGGTTGCAGCCGGGATGCGTGTCAGGCACCTTCGATTTGGAGAGGGTGAGGTA
>SKLY01000165.1 GCA_007121335.1 Saprospiraceae bacterium
AAAAATATTCCTGATCAGGGATCCGATCGGTCCGGCTGTGGGTTCAAAAGTAGGGTAGGCGGGAAGTCCTGCCTCCTTCATCTTGCTGGTCAGCACTTTTACCTGGCTACTCTTTCCACTGCCATCAATTCCCTCCAGGGCAACAAATTTTCCTCTTTTTTCCATGGACTCTCGTATTTCGCTGCAAAAGCTACTCACATCCTTTTTTTCAAACTTGCAAAGGATTTTTTCCTGCTGATCGACTGGCAAAGATAGGATTAGCCACCCAAATTGGGCACTTATTGGCGGGAATTTGTGCCGTTGGTTTGATCCAGTGGCTTTATGATGCTATTGAAAAGCGCTAAGGTGAGAGAAAAAACAGCTGAAGTTGTGGGGGTTCATTTGTCAAACATGAATGAGTCCTTCACCGTATTTTCCAAAAGTCATGGCTTCTTTTGCGGAAAACCTAAAGGCAGTGACGAGGCAGATTAGTGCATCCAATTGGTGTTCGTTGGTCGGTTGTGCCGTGAGTTGGATTTCGGTGCCTTCGGGCAGAAGGTCCAGGAGGGGAGTGAGGTCTTCACCGACTTCCGGGTATTCGCAATTCAAGAGTTTGGCCACTACGCCTTTTGGGTAGGCTTCAATGATATCGATACCCGCAGCCCTGGCTTTCCGGCTGAACTTTACCGCCCTTCCAGTAAGTCCGCCCAAAAACAGCGGAGACATGGCCTTTAACTCTTCGTCGCATTGTCTGTAAAAAAGGTCTCCTATTCCACCGCACCAACCCGCGGGCAGAGAAAGGGGTGCGTCGATTGCGACCATGGTGGGCGGGTATTTTTCCATCAATTTTTCCAGCCAGGCATCGGTATCCTTCCCCTTCTCGACCTGGTGAAAATACACCTTACCCTCGTTGGCAATAGCCACTGCCGTTTTTCCGGACCTCCTTGCTCCAAAATCTATTCCCCACAAACACTCCATGACTCGATTAAACTTTTAGGGTTGAAAGTCCACCATCTACGCCCATTACCTGACCGCTTATCCAACCGGATTTTTCGGACAGGAGAAAGGCGGTCATTTGTGCAATATCTTCGGCCTTGCCAATTTCTCTCAGTGGATGTCGTTTTTTGGAGTTTTCGCGCTTTTGCTCCGAGTCCAGCAATCCGGCCGCCAGATCGGTGTCTGTCAGAGAGGGGGCAATGGCATTGACGCGAATCGTAGGTGCCCACTCTGCTGCGAGAGATCTCACGAGGCCCTCTACGGCTCCTTTTGCGGCAGCTACCGAGGCGTGAAATGGCATGCCCTGACCGACAGCCACTGTGGAATATAGCACTACCGAGGGGTTTTGGCCCTTCCTCAGTGCAGGGAAGTATGTTTTCAGACATTTTACCGCGCCCCGAAGATTGATGTCGAGATCGCTCTGAAAATCCTCCCAGTCCAGACTTCTGAAGGGTTTTAAATTGATACTTCCGGGAAAGTAAACCAAACCATCAAGCTCTTCGGCTTTAAAAATGTTTCCCGGATCGTCCTTCAGGATGTCTGCTTTGTAGTGCTCAATAAGTCCGCTGGATTGGGGCGGTTCACTTCGCGATATCATGTAAAATTGATCCCCTTGCTGTGTGAGTATCCTGGCTGTTTCAGCACCTATACCGCGGGATCCTCCAATGAGTAAGTATTTTCGCATATTTAATGTGATTGAGTGTCGTTTTGCCCCATTACTACAAATCTGAGGGGCCAATTGTTGGGAATTACCGCATTTGATCTTGAAAAAACAGAGGCGGAATCGAACGGTATGACTGAAGGCACGCCCCTCGGCCAATGATTTGACAAAAAGGCTTGCACAGGGAGTTATTGAGGCCTAACTTTGTGCTTTTCTGTTTTCGATCAGCTCAAAATTTACAACATGATCAGGATTGCCTTCCCGGATGGCCGGGAACAGGAGTACGAGAAGGGGGCTACCCCCATGGACATCGCCCAGAGTATCAGCGGCGGACTGGCCCGCAATGTGATCTCTGCAGAGGTCAACGGTGAGGAGTGGGATCCGGAAAGACCCATCGAAGAGGATGCCAAAATTAAGCTCTTCACCTGGAGAGAGGACGAGGGAAAAAGGACCTTTTGGCACTCCACTGCCCACCTGATGGCCGAAGCTCTCGAGGAATTGTACCCGGGGATAAAATTCGGCATCGGTCCTCCCATTGAAAATGGTTTCTACTACGACGTGGATCCCGGTGATCGCTCCATTTCAGTCAATGACCTGGCGGAGATAGAGAAAAAAATGAAGGAGCTGGCCAAAAAGAAGAGCCGGTTTGAGCGCAGAGAAGTGTCTAAGAAAGAGGCATTGGAATACTACCGCAAAAAAGGGGATGAGTACAAGGTGGAGTTGATTGAAGAACTGGAAGACGGAAAGATCACCTTCTACACCCAGGGCAATTTTACCGATTTGTGCAAGGGGCCCCATGTTCCCAATACCGGCATCATCAAGGCTTTAAAACTGACGGGGGTTGCAGGTGCGTACTGGCGGGGTGATGAAAACCGTCAAATGATGACGCGCATCTACGGAATTTCTTTCCCGAAAAAGAAGGAACTGGACGAGTATCTCGTAATGCTTGAAGAGGCCAAAAAGCGAGACCACCGGAAACTGGGAGCTGAACTCGAGCTGTTTATGTTTTCCGACAGAGTGGGTCCCGGACTGCCGGTTTGGCTGCCCAAGGGAACTGCCCTGAGAAATCGCCTTCAAAACTACCTTAGGGACCAGCAGGTAAAACAGGGGTATCAGGAAGTGTTGACTCCACACATCGGAAAAAAAGAACTCTATGTGACCAGTGGCCACTACGATAAATACGGCAAGGACAGTTTTCAGCCAATCAATACCCCCAAAGAGGGAGAGGAGTTCTTACTCAAGCCGATGAACTGCCCCCACCACTGCGAAATTTTTGCCAACACCCCCAAATCCTACCGCGACTTGCCAATGCGGGTTTCTGAGTTTGGTACGGTGTATCGATACGAGCAGAGCGGCGAGTTGCACGGCTTGAGCCGGGTTCGTGGTTTTACCCAGGACGATGCCCACATTTTTTGCACCAAAGAGCAGTTGAAAGAAGAGTTTTTAAAGGTGTTGGATTTGACCAAGCTGATCCTGTCAAAAGTGGGCTTTGACGAATTCACCGCGCAAATATCCCTTCGCGATCCCGATGACAAAACCAAATACCTCGGCAGTGATGAAAACTGGGATGCTGCGGAGAGGGCCATAGTGGATGCGGCTGAGGAAGCGGGTCTGGAGACCAAAACCGAACTAGGAGAGGCCGCTTTTTACGGCCCCAAACTCGATTTTATGATTCGGGATGCCATCGGAAGGTCATGGCAATTGGGAACCATACAGGTGGATTATAATTTGCCAGAGCGTTTTGAACTGGAGTACACGGGCTCTGACAACAAGCCCCACAGACCGGTGATGATCCACCGCGCCCCCTTTGGCTCAATGGAGCGATTTATCAGTATTTTGATCGAACACACCGGTGGGCAGTTTCCCCTTTGGCTGGCACCGGATCAGTACATTTTACTCCCGATCAATGACGAGGCGATTGACTACTGCAAGCAGGTTCAGGCCCAACTCGCCGAAAGGGATATACGCGGTATTATTGACGAGCGGACAGAGAGCATAGGTCGCAAGATACGCGATGCTGAAGTGAAGAAATTGCCGCTTATGCTGATCGTTGGCGACAAAGAAGTGGAGCAGGGCAAAGTCAGTGTCAGACAAAAGGGCAAGGGCGATATCGGAGCCATGGACACGGATGCTTTTGCAAGTTTTTTCAATGCATTGTTACTGGAGGAGTAATCATGGAAAAACTCACCAAAATAGAACATATCGGCATTGCAGTCGATGACCTGAAAGCATCGGAGCGGCTTTTTGAAATGCTGCTGGGTGCTCCTTCATATAAGAGGGAAGAAGTGGAGTCCGAGGGGGTGTTGACTTCCTTTTTTAAATCCGGCCCCAACAAGGTCGAACTCCTTCAGGCGACCCGGCCGGACAGCCCCATTGCCAAATATATCGAAAAAAGGGGTGAGGGCCTTCACCACATTGCCTTTGCAGTGGACGACATCAGGGCCGAAATGGAACGACTTCGCAGCGGTGGGTTCAGATTGTTGAACGAAGAACCCAAGGCCGGTGCGGATGGCAAACTCATCTGTTTTATTCACCCCAAAGACAGCAATGGCGTCCTGATAGAGCTCTGCCAGGATGCACCCAAATCCGGGGACTGATGGAAAGTCTTGAGTGGTTTCACTGGATAATTGCACTGGCCGGAGGATTTTTGGCGGGATTCATCAATACACTGGCGGGCAATGGTTCTGTGGTTACCCTGGCAATTCTGACCGATGTGATCGGACTTCCGGGAAATGTGGCCAATGGCACCAACCGAATCGGGGTGTTGTTTCAATCTATTTCAAGTACCGTCACCTTCCGCTTTTACGGAAAACTCCGGTGGCGGGAATCAAAAATGATCATTTTGTGGATGTTTCCCGGAGCCATTGCAGGTATCGTAACAGCCATGGTAATCTCTAACGAGGGATTTATGATGGTCTATAAAACGCTGTTGATCGCACTCCTTTTCACCCTGCTTTTCAAACCTTCCCGCTGGATCAATCCCATTGACAACCGGGACCGGCTGCCCTACTGGCTGAGGCTGGTCATTGTACTGGCTCTTGGATTTTATGGTGGTTTCATCCAAATGGGCATGGGGTTGTTTTTCCTGGCTTTTGTGGTAATCCTTTTGGGCTACGACCTGATCACTGCCAATTCCATCAAAATTTTGGCGGTGGGTTCCTACACGGTGGTTGCACTGCTCCTGTTTTGGATGAACGGTCAGATAGTCTGGTTGGCCGGCTTGCTGTTGGCTGCAGGTCAGGTGCCCGGAGGAATGGCAGGTGCGTGGTTTGCGAGTAAAGTGCCCCGCGCCGAAACCCATATTTATCGCTTGCTGATTCTGATTATCACCCTGGCGATATTGTCTGCCTTTGGGGTTTTTGGTGGGTGATGTTAGTTTGATTAAGCCGAAGCGTTGATGACCTTTTACCCACCGGTACCCATCTGATTTCTGTAAAAAAATCGGCTTTCTTTTTCAATCGCAAAAAGGGCTATCTATGCCTGAAAATATTGCACTACCAGCCGACTGCGTTTGAATACGAAATGACAGGAATTATGAAAAAGGATACAAAAAACCCGGTGCTGAAGGTCTGGCACTCCCTGGGATATTCTGCCCGGGGGATTTTTATCGGTCTAAGGGAAGACCGTCACTTTAAAGTGCATTACATCGCATTGCTGTTGGTATTGCTGGCAGCGGCTTATTTTCAGGTCGATCGTCTGGAGTGGGTGGCCGTCATAATGGTAGCTGCTCTGGTAATAGGTTTTGAACTTTTCAATACGGCCCTGGAAAAACTGTGCGACCTCGTTGAACCCAATGAAAATACCGAAATTGGCAAAATAAAGGATATGGCCGCAGGGGCGGTGTTGGTGGCTGCGGTTACGAGTGTGGTTACCGGCCTGGTGGTTTTTATCCCTTACATTTTCAGCTTTTGACCCATGCGAGTTCATTCATTTTTTTCCGTAGGTCATCGGGCAATTCCACTTTTTTGTCCTTTTTGAAATCCCAAAGTACCATGGCATCCTGTCCCTGCCCGCAGATTGCACCATTTTTATCCGATAGATGGTATTTGAGTCCAAAACTGGTTTTCCCGGTAAATGCAGTTCCGTACCGGATAATTACATCTCCAGGATAGAGAAGGGGCTTTTTGAAGTCGAGTTCAGCGTGGGCAAGCAGTGGGGCAATTTGCTTTTCGACATGCATTCGCTCAATTCCCGACTGCTTCCAAAAGTCCACCCTTGCAGACTGCATGTACTTGAAAAAAGCGACATTGTTCACATGTCCAAACAAATCCAGTTCACTCCAATCAATCCTCAGCTTGAGTTCGCGCATGGCTCATTTTTTTTTAAAGTTGCAGATCGCTCGGCATAATTTCCAAATCCCTCGTCTTGCAATAGCCCTATTAGAATCCTTCTAAAAAAGCAGTTATCACCTCGCTATGATAAACTTCCCGGATTTTTTCCAATCATCTGAAAAAACCTCCAAAATGTATGTTCCGGCAGGCAGTTCATCAAAGCGCAAATCGATGATATCTGTGCCGGGGAAGACATATTCGTATCCCTTTTTTCCGGAAAATTTCCCCTGAATGTCTTTAAGGCGCCACTGGATTCGGGAGGTAGATCCATCCGGTATTTTAACCCGCAATAGTCCCTGAGTGGGATTGGGAAAAACAAACAGTGATTCTTCAAGCCGTTGATGCTCATCCGATGTGGAAGAGACAATGGCCCCATTTAACCAGTAAAGAATGGTGTCCGTAAAAGAGGTGGGTACAGCCGGATCCTGGTTGGTGGTCATAAAGTGATTCAGCTCTTCCACTTCAAAAAAATCAGCCTGGGGGTGGTCAATTTCTCTTTGGAATCGCTGCAGTTCCGAAAGGGGTACATTGAGGTCCTCCGACATGCCGACCATCAAAAATGGCACGGGGAGATTGTTGTAATTGATGGCCACTGAATCATTGATATGAATATACCTTTTCCAGTCTTCCGCAGTAGCACCAAAAAGGTCCGGCAAATTGGTAAAACCCTGCCTCAGGAAGTTGTAATACTCGAGAATCTGATTGGCCTGAAACTCCGCATCGTTTACGTCTCCGTCACACATTTCCGTAAACTGGACAATTTGTTGGGCCATGATGCTGTCGAGAGGTGTCCGGGCACCTCCCAGTGATACCACCGCGACTATTTCAGGGTGTTGTCTGAAAATGTAGGGTGCGAGCATGGCACCTTCGCTGTGGCCGATAAGAAATAATTTTTCCCGGTCGATATGATCGTGGTTTTTCAAAAGATCAATGGCTCCCAGTGGGGGCATCCAAAAGTCTTCAAAGGTCGGATTTTGCGTATTGGGGCAGGAGACGTAGAGCTCGTCATAGGTCAATACCGCATATCCACCCTCAGCAAGTGCGGTGCCCAGGTCCAAATAAGGCCTCAGAACCTGACCCGAGAGCTCAGGATAGAGACAGATCATTTGTTCGCCTACCACCTGTATGGTTCCATGCCTGTCGTTTTGCCCGCTGCCGGGAATCAATACAGCCGCTGGATGTGGACCATCGCCCTCAGGCAGGTACAGGGTTGCTCTGAATTCACAACCTTCAAAGGGGAAGGTTACATGCTCCTGCTGGACCTGAGCCTGAATGTGGCCCCAGGAAATGACCAGCAACAAAATCACAAGGTTTTTCATACTACATAGGTTGAAGGAATGATTAATGACGATAAAATCATACTCACTATCACGGCAAGTACAAAAGAAATGAAAGAGGGCAGGCCCTTGAGATTGGTGCTGGTTCGGTAGGCGTGGAAAAGCAGGACAATCGTCCAGATAAAGAATAGAATGAGCACCATGGATACCAGCAACAGAATCACGGTATCGCCGGCATTTGGGAGTTCTTCGCCTTCCAGAGCCACTTCTGTCAGCTCCATTGATTTTTTGTACATCCAGCCGTTGAAATTGAGTAGTGGCAGGACTAGTAAAGGTGCTTTGGCCATCATAAAAGTCCCCAGAATGTCAATTATTCTGAATCTTCTGGAGCCCGAAATTATGGCCGCCAGCGTGAAAACCAGAACGGCAATACTCAGACTTACCACCTGATCGAAAAAGCCGTCTAACCAATGGACAGAATCCACAAACTGCATGCTAATCAATCCCGGAAACCGGGCATTTCCTATAGCTGCTGCTACGCTTCCCACCAGTAAAAAAATGGTGCCAATCACAAGAGCGGAACTCCCGGCATACCGGTCGAAAGGGTTCCAAAACATGGATAGTGGCATGTGGTTTTCATCCTTTTTGTCCGTTTCATTCATTGGGTCATGTTTTATTTCAAGTATTGTACTTAGTGAGAATAGTCAATCGGTGCTTTTTTCACCGGCGGACTTCTCCAATGCATCCATTTTTTCTATCAAATCGTCCAGCATATTGCGTACTTTCGGGTAACTGTAGCCCAGTTGTCGCGCCATTTCTTTCAGACTACCTGAGCTTTTCACAAACCTAATCAAAAATTCCTGCTCCTCCTGATCGAGCCTCAAAAAAACCGGCAACGGAAAATCTCCGCTCACAGCGGTTCCACAAGATACACAATTCAGCTTCTCTATTCGAATTGGCTCGTTGCACGAAGGACAGCTTGACGGAATTTTCTTGTTGTTCATGTGAATATAATTCACCTCAAAGTTAAAAAGTTTCAACAACTATTAAAAAAAGTTGAACTAAAGCTCATTTTTTTGTGGTCTTTTCGATACAAAACTCCGCGGTATGTGTAGGTGGATGGGTTTTCGCCCGGAACAGCACCTTTTGATGACGATAGAGTCTATTGTTTGAGGGGCCGGTAGGAGTTTGTATTAATTCCTGTACCGGGCTGCGTCTTTTTTCCTAAAGAATTTCACATAAATGGCTTTCTCGAGTTCCACCAGCAGGAAAACCGCCAGACCGCAGAGCGTTACAATGCCCCAATTGGCCAGATCCAGGCTTCTCGTCTCGAACCAGTTTTGCATAAAAGGCAGGTACGTCAGACCGAGTTGGAGAATTAGCAATATTCCGGCTGCGTAAAGGATTTTGGGATTGCCAAAAATCCCCTGGAATGAAAGGCAACTGTTGACCAAATACCTGGTGTTGAACAGATAAAAAACCTGACCTGCGACCAGGGTATTTAGTGCGATGGTGCGAGCGAATTCAACAT
>SKLY01000270.1 GCA_007121335.1 Saprospiraceae bacterium
CACGGAGAATGCGCAGAGTAATTTATGGCATGACGTAGAAGAGTCGAAAAAATCCTTAGCAATCAACAATCCCCACGAATGGATATCCTGCCAGCTACATTGAGATCACGGCCTCGCAAACAACTCACCAAATCACAGACTCACCAATTCACAACTGGAAACAGCCTGCCCCCAAAGCTTTGGTGGGCCATCAACCCACTCACCTCCCCGGTTTACTCAATCGGATAAACTCCTGAACAGTGGTCTTAAAACTGCTCAGATGGGGATTGTCGAATTCGATTCGAGTGGTGGATTGCGCTTCAATGACCCATCCGCTTTCTGGATCAAAAAGGGTGAGGCTGTTGGTTTCAAAAGTGGCGGTGGTTGTTGCATTTCCACCGGGGCTGTCTCCATTGAGGGTGTCCGTTTGGTTCAATCCCTGCATTTGGTCCACTGATCGGGCAAAATCTGTCAGGTCGGATTTGGTTTGTTCGTGCAGGAGGTATTTGCTCTCTGCTGTTTTTTCAAGGTGGAATTTTGAGGTGTAGGGGTCCGTCATGTTTAGTTCAATGGGATTTTGCCGGGTTCCGGATACCATAATCGTGCTGTCCGCAGCGAAAGCGTGGCGGTACGGCAAGAGTACGAAGCGGAGTTTATCTTCAAAAAAATCGCCAATTCCGCCTATGGTTTGAAAGGCGAGTCCGGTGCTTGCGGTGATGAGTGGGAACAGGTAGGCCAATTCGTTTTCAGCGGGAATTTGACGGAGAATTTCCTCCCGGTTTTTTCGCATTTTCACAATGACCTCCTCTCCATTTTGCGGTCTGATCTCGCCGTTCAACCTGTTGATGGACAATTCTACCTCAATTTGCTCATCCCGCAGTGACCAGTCCGGTTTTTTTCCCAGGTGGTCCGCGATGTCCTGAATGAAGGGATTGAGCAGGGTAGCGCGGATGAGGTAGGCATCAGGACGGTCTTCGAGAACTTCGATGGTGATTTCCCGCTTTGAAAAATGGGTGGTTTTTTCACCCTCCCCCTCTGCCTCTTCGGTTTCTATTTCAAAATGGATGATGCGCACATCTCCCACCTGCCATTCAAAATCGATATTCACTTCCCGGGGGTTTTGGGCTGCAACAGAATGGGCAATTGCACACAGCAGCAGGAGAACCAACAGCCCGGCGCGGTACTGTCCAATGAACCGGAGCCGCGTTTCAATGTAGCAACAGCACTTCATTCCTGGTGAATAGGGGATCATCGGGTTTTCGTTTTTCGCCTGACAGTTTCAACGGGGATGAGCAGGAAAAACCCGATGCTCAAAAGAAGGGCAATTCGGCTGAGGTAGTCGCCTGTGCGCGAGTAAAAAGTCCGGTGACTGTTGAGTTCGAGATAATCGATGACCACCGCCGTCTCTTCGTAGGCAGTGGGTTTTCTGATCCGACCTTTGGTGTCAATAAAACCACTGATTCCGGTATTGGCCGACCGGGCGATCTCCTTTCTGAATTCTATGGCTCGCAGCGCTCCGATATAGAGGTGCTGGATATGCCCCGGGGTGTTGTCCCACCAGCCATCGTTCGTTTTAATCAAAATAGCTCTGGCCCTGGCATCAAAGTAGCCCTGATGGAATTCGCCGAACACACTTTCGTAGCAGATCACTGGTGCCAGTCCGTATTTTTCAGTTAAAAAGGCACTGCGCTCTGCCTGGGTGCGCAGTCCACTGGTGCTGCCTCCGAGCATATTTACAATGGGTTCAAGGAAAAAGAGCAGTCGGCGGAAGGGAAAAATTTCAGCTCCGGGCACCAGTTTGGATTTGTAGTAGATATCCACCAGTCCGTCTTTATTTATTACTGCCGCACTGTTGTGGGATTCCCAAAATATGGTGTCTCCCGGAGCCCGTATGTGCTCTCTTAAAAATGCGGGATCGGCTTCTTCAGCGGAAGGAAAAATGTAATTGGAACTGAGTCCTGCGATGAGATAGGCATCCGGCCAGTCACTCATGATGGTTGTCAGAGCGGCCAGACTTTGGTCGGAAAGTCCCTCGTGCAGTCTCACCCGCACACTGGTTTCCGGCAGGACTACGATCTCAGCTCCGTCTTCGAGGGATTGGCGGACCAATCCCAGTATGCGGTCCAGTTGCTGGCTGTAGGGGATGTCAAATTTCTCGTAATGGGGTTCGAAATTGGGTTGAATCACCGCTGTTTTGACCGTATCTTCAGCTTCAGGCCCGGGTTGCGCATAAAGGTAGAGCGAAAATACGGCAGGGATTAACAACCAGGGCAAAAACCTGAACATCAGCAAATTCCTGTACGAGTCGTGGTAACCCTGCATCCCTCGTTTGATGGCTTTGTACAACCACCAGTTGGCCCCGAGTATCCATATGCTGCCGCCGGCTGTTCCCGTGTATTCGTACCACTGGGCCAAAATGGGCAGGCCGGAAAGTGCATTGCCCAATGTGAGCCAGGGCCATGTCAACTCCCAGCGATGGTGCAAAAACTCAAAACTCAGCCAAAAGGCAAGCAGTATAATCCCGGCTTTAAACAGCCCCACGCGGTTTCTGACCAGCAGGAAAAGCACCCACGGTACCAGCATCAACAAACTGTTGACGACTATCGCAAAAACCCCGGCGATGAGCGCTGTATTGGCTACCCAAAAAGTAGCCGCAATGTTCCAGATCATAAAAGTGTGAAAAGCCACTGCCGTCCTTTGACCAAAGCGGTTGGTGAGTTTTAAGTCCGGGTCGGAAAGCAGGAGAATGGGCACGAATCCGGCCATGGCCAATACGGGAAGGAAGGTGGGCGGAAAACTAAATGCCAGTAGCAAACCTCCGAAAATCGGCCACCAAAAGTACCTCGCACCGGCTTGATTTTTAAAGGGATTGGGAAAAAGCACCACTGCAATGGCTAACCATATGGACATAAAACAAAGCAGTGGCCGGTACCCCCAAAGCAAATCCTTGCTGTAGCGCAATTCCATGGACCAGGCTGCTGCAAGGCCGGTGACCAGCAGTGCTGCAAAAACTATCCATCGCATGGTGGCGGCTCCTTTCATAATTGCACTTTTTTCAACTAATTCCCGGGGGTGTAATACCTTTTTCCATGTAATCGAGGGAGTAAATACCAATCCCGGGCTTTTATCTCACCGCAAAGCCATTTTCAAAATCCCTGGGTGGAGCGACAAACTCCAGTCTTCCATTGTCGTCTTCTGCCATCAATATCATCCCCCTGGATTCCACCCCTCTGAGTTTTTTCGGAGCGAGGTTGGCGACTACGGTCACTTTTTGGCCCACTATTTTTTCCGGTTCGTGCAACTGCGCAATGCCCGAGACGATGGTTCTCTTTTCAAAACCCAGGTCAACCTCCAGTTTGAGTAATTTATCGGTTTTAGGTACTTTTTCAGCGGCTACAATAGTTCCGGTTCGGAGGTCGAGTTTGACAAAAGAATCAAAGTCTATGTTCTCCTTTAATTTGGGGCGATCCTGCTCTTTTTTCTCCTGTTTTTCTGCTCCTGCATTTTGCAACAGTTCCAGTTCCCGTTCAATTTTTTCATCCGGTATTTTGGTAAAAAGGTGCTCTGCCTTTCCAATTTGATGGCCGGATTTCAGCAGCAGTTCGCCCTCGCTGAGTTGATCCAGAGCCGTGAGAAAATCGCCCTCTTCCAGCAGCGGGGACAAGTTGAGCATTTTCCGGATTTTGGCCGAACCAAATGGCATAAAGGGGTGCATGGCAATAGAAAGCGCACAGACCACTTGTAGTCCCACGTTCATAATCACCTTTACGGTCTCCGGGTCTTCTTTTTGGAGCTTCCAGGGCTGGTGGTTTTGCAGGAACTGGTTGCCGTATGCGGATAACTCCATGAATTTCTTCAGGGCGTTGCGCAGCTCACAACTTCGCAGGGACTCGCAGAGGGAATCCAGTCTGTCGAACAGGTCCATGATTTCCACCTCGTGGTAGCTGGGCATGCCGAGTTCATCGTTTCCTTCCAGCAGGGTATTTTCATCAAAATCAGGCACCACGCCGTCGTAGTATTTATTGGTCAGCACAATAACGCGGTTGACAAAATTGGCCAGATTATTGACCAGCTCGTTGTTGTGAGACTGTTGAAAACCTTTCCATGTGAATTCACTATCGCGCTGCTCGGGCATGTTTTTTACACAGTAATACCTGAGAGAGTCCTCCATTCCATCCCAGCGCTCCAGATAATCCTTCATCCAAACCGCCCAGTTGCGGGAAGTGGATATCTTTCTGCCCTCCAGGTTCATAAATTGGTTGGCAGGGACATTGTGGGGCAGCACATAGCCGCCGTGGCGCTTCAATATGGCTGGAAATATCAGGCAGTGAAAGACGATGTTGTCCTTTCCGATGAAGTGGATAAGGCAGGATTTTTCGTCCATCCAGTACTTTTTCCAATCTTCGGGATCTGCCTCAGGCTCATTTTTCGCCCGGTCTATGGCCCACTGCCGGGTGGCGGAAATATAACCGATGGGAGCGTCCAGCCAGACGTAGAGTTTTTTGCCTTCAGAACCGGGGATTTCGGCCGGCACATCCACGCCCCAGTCGAGGTCGCGGGTCATGGCCCGGGGTTCAAGCCCTCCGTCAATCCAGGATTTACACTGACCCAATACGTGGTTTTTCCACAAGCTCGGGTCGTGGTGTTCTTTTCCGTCTAATTCCCCCTCCGAAATATAGGCCCTCAGCCAGTCCTCGTATTTGTCGAGTGGCAGGTACCAGTGGCGCGTCTTTTTGAGAACGGGCGTGGAATCAGTGAGGGTGGAAACCGGATTGATAAGATCGGTGGGACTGAGAGTAGCCCCGCAGTTTTCGCACTGATCGCCATAGGCCTCGTCAAAACCGCATTTTGGGCACTCTCCTTTGATGTACCGGTCCGCGAGAAACTGGGCTGCTTCGCTGTCGTAGTACTGTTCGCTCTCCCGCTCCGTCAGCTCCCCTTTTTCGTAGAGTGTTTTAAAAAAGGCGGCAGAAGTGCGGTGGTGCAGCTCTGAGGAAGTGCGGTGGTAAATGTCGAAGGACATGCCGATTTTTTCAAAAGTTTCGGCAAACTGGCTGTGGTATTTGTCCACAATCTCCCGTGGGCTGATCCCCTCCTTACGGGCTTTGAGTGTGATGGCGGCACCGTGTTCATCTGAGCCGCAGACAAATAGCACATCTTTCCCCATCAGTCTCAAAAAGCGCACATAGACATCGGCAGGGAGATAGGCTCCCGCCAAATGCCCCACATGCAAAGGCCCGTTGGCGTAGGGTAGGGCTGAGGTTACGAGATATCGTTCCGGAATGTGCATTGGACGTATCGATTATTTTGCTGAAAACTGGTGCGAAGATAAAACTTGCAGGCTAAACGAAGCACCTAATCCGACATGTTTAAGTTTTTTCAAACCGATTGGTCATATTCCAGGAGGAGGTTTTGGACCGTCCGTGATTTCAGTCCGGCTCTCGGCTTGGTTGGCATCCGTTTTTGAAATGGAATTGGACCTCAATCTCTATTATGCTAAACTCCTTTTCCATCGGCAAAGTCTTTCCAAACTGACTGCCCTAAGGGTCAGAAACAATTTGTCCCGTGAGCGTTGGGCACCATACCAAAATACCTTATACCCTACCCGTCTTCGAGTAAGTACTCCAGATAATGCTCCATTATCCCACCACAGAAGTAGGGCAAATTGATAAGATTGAATTCCTTTCCTGTTGTGGTCCTGAGTTTTTCGCGGGAAAATTTGTTGGCCAAAAGCCGGAAGCCGGTATGTGGGGCAAAGTGGGGGTGCACATTTACGGGGTTATTTTAGAGGTTTTCGATCCCAAATAAGGCCCTATTTCAACCAAGATAAAACACATTTCAGGGGTTATCCTATGAGAAAAATCACCTGGTTACAGGGTTAATTGAAAGCGGGAACTTGCGCAATTTTTCGGGAAATATATTCCTTCCCTCCAGGGCCGTTGAGTTAAAAAAATAGTCCTCAGGCAAATGATAGAGCTTGTATCTTGTAAAAAAGATAAATAATCATATTTTTGTCCTATGAATAAGATAAATTATACTATTTTTGACTTGCTAAGAAGATAACTATGAAGGAGTTGTTTAAACAGATAATTGAACAATCCCCAAATGATACTCACAACCACTCTGATCTGGTTTTCAGGATCAAATAAGGGTGAAACCTGATTCATTTATACTGTAGTGAGAGCTTAGTTGCCAGCAAAAAAAGCTTCTTCCCCTACCCATTCTTCCAGCAAATACTCCAGATAATGCTCCATTCGCCCACCGCAGAAGTAGGGCAAATTGATAAGATTGATTTTTTTTCCTTTTGCGGTTTTGAGATTTTCGCGGGAAAATTTGTTGGCCAAAAGCCGGAAGCCGGTTTGGTGTTCTGATTTCTCGATAAACTCCATTAGAGACCGGAGTCTTCCACTGGCTCCGGATTTAATTTCCACGGGATAAATCAACTCCCGAAAGGGTACTACCCAATCTACTTCCGCATTGGAATTGGCCTTTTCTCTAGTCCAGAAATAAGGCAATTGGTTGATTCTTTTGGTCTGAGCCAGATGCTCCTGAAACACCATGTGATTGACAATATAACCTTTGAAGTACTGATTCAAATCCTCGAGCTTTAAAAGCCGGGCTTGAATTCCTGCAGCAAAATTTAATAAACCGGTATCCAAAAATTGAATCCTGGGTTTTCGTCTGTAATTGGGCTTCAGGGGAATTTTCAACTCATTGGTCGGATAAATAAGACGAATTAAGCCGGTTTTATGGAGGGTTCTAAAGGCGTCCCCTATATCCTTAGAAGTGTAGGATGAATTGCCGAAGCCATTGAAGGTGATGCGATCCCTGATACCGGGAGCAACATCGAGAATGTGCCTGAGAATCCGCCTCTCTTTGTTTGAATGGCTGTACTTTTCAATATCATCCTTGTAATTGTCCCATATCGATGAATAAATATCCGGAAGGGAGGCAATCGTTTGGTTGTTATCGAAATAGGCTGCTACCACCTCAGGCATGCCACCGATGATGATAAATTGATTGAACAGCCTGAGCAACTTGTCAACTGCAATATCAGGTACCGGAGTTTTTTGATAATATTCCAAAGCCATCTTTTCACCGGCAGCATGCAGGAATTCTTCAAAATCCATAGGATGCACAGACATTTGGAGAACTCTACCCACCGGGAAAGAGCCAAGCTCGCCCAGTGCAAACTCCAATAGCGAATCTGCAGCAATGACATTTAAGCCGGGTAAATCCTCATAGAAATATCGCAACAAAGCAACGGCCCTGGGAACCTCCTGTATCTCATCGATAAACACAAGGGTGTTTTCCGGATCGTATGGTGCGTTTCTGGAAAGCAAAACCGCATCGAAAATATCCTTTACATCATCGCCATAAGCCTTAAAAAACGATGCGTCCTCACTTTTTTCCAGGTTGAGTGAAATATAGTGCTTGAACTGCCTGCCAAACTCGTTTACTACAGTAGTTTTCCCCACTTGTCGGGCACCGCGCAAAATCAATGGCTTTCTCCCCGGATTTGTCCGCCAGTCTTCCAGTTTTTTTATGATCTTTCGGTAAAGCATTTACTTTTTGTGATTTTTAGCCGCTCTTACGGATACAGTCCTACTTTTCTCACTCAAAGTTAATAAAAGACCGACAATTTTTCACAAATAAGGCCTTATTTCCATAAAAATAATACACATTTCAGGGGTTATTCTTTGTGAAATGCCACTTATTTACAGGGTTATTTGTGTAGATTTTATACTCAAATACGGCCCTTTTAATAAAGCCACCATTTGCCCGGCTCATTCCTCCGTGCTTGTCAGAGTTTCCACATATGTTAAATCAATCTGCGCAGATATAAATTCCGAATGCCTTTTCCCAATGACGACGGCATCAACGACCGTTTTGGAGCCCTGGGACTGTACTTCACGCCCTGACCCTGAAAATTCACGACCGCTATGGCGGGGTTATGCACGAGGGCATAGGAGAAGCTCTCCGCTTAGGAAGGATCATTTTCTGAACTTTCTTCTTCATCCTCCTCCGTTTCCCGTTTTTTACCTTTGAGTTCCAACTTTTCCCGCTCGTATTTCCCCCGGAGGTCGTCTCTACTGGTTTTTTCCCACAGTTCGATTTTTGAGAGATAGGCCACCCTTCCGAGCAGATGGGCACTGACCGGGGCTGTGATGAGAATGAAGAACAGGATGGCGAGGGCCCGGGTGGTCATCCCAAAGTCTGAAAAATAGATGGCTGCGGCTATGAGTATCAGTCCGACTCCCAGCGATCCTCCTTTTGTGGCTACGGAAACGCGCAGGTAAAAGTCGGGCATTCTCAGCATACCAAGTGCAGCCAAAAGTATAAACAGCGTACCCAATGTGCTCAGTAAGGCTATTATAAAATCACTCATCTTCTCTGGCTTTTTGTTTTAGGTAATAACTGAATGACAGGGTGCCGAGAAAGGCGATCAGAGCCAGTATCATGGCTATATCCATAAAGGTCGGCTGGTCGTTAATGATGGAATACACGACTATTATTCCTATCCCTACCGTGATCATCAGATCGAGGGCAATAACGCGGTCGGCCAGGGACGGACCTATCAAAAACCGGATAAACAGCAGCAACACTGCCAGTCCCAGCAGTGGAAGTATTCCGAATAGAAAAAAGTCCGTAATGTTCATAGTCGTTTTTTTCTGTCAAAAACCGGGCAATTCACAAGCCCGAATCAGCGCGTGATCTCCAGCAGCCTTTTTTCAAAACCATTTTTTATATGATGAATGAATTTTTCCTTGTCGGTCATATACATCGCGTGTACATACAGGGTGCACCGGTCGTCGGATACATCCAGGCTCAGGGTACCGGGTGTGAGGGTTATGAAATTGGCGAGCAGAGTGATTTCCAGATCGGTTTTGGCATCCAGAGGCACGGCAACTATGGCCGGTCGCATAAAGTAGTGGGGCGTACTCACATCAAATCCCACCTGCAGGTTTGCCTTGATGAGTTCGAAAATAAAGTAAAATCCCAGGGCAAAGGTCTTCGGCAACAGCCTGAAGTACTTCTGGTCGGTTTTTCCCGCAGAAACGGCCCACATGATAAAAAAGCTCATTACAAAGCCGAATACAAAGTTGATGAAGTCCACATTCCCGGTAATGGCCACCCAGATTATGGAAAACAACAGATTCAGCAAAAAACTCCTCTCCATACCGTTTAGTTGTTTTGGTTTAAAATGGCCTCAATGTAACTCTCGGGGTTCATCAATTCCCGGGCAATTTGCTCAGAGACCGTAAATACCCAGCCCGCTCCAAAGGCCAAAAACAGAGATATGGCACCCAGTGCGGCTATCGGCAGCACAAATCCCACCTTGTGAATATACCGCAACTCACCGAAAGTAACAAAATGTTTTTTGGGCGTCACAGTGGCCCCTTTTTTCCAAAAGACCTCAATCCACACTTTACCTATGGCAAAAAGGGTGATAAAACTGGCCACCAAAATGGAGGCGATAAGCCAGTAACTTTCAGTGTCCAAACCCCCGTTTATTAGCAGGAGCTTGGGCCAAAAACCAGAGAGTGGAGGTATGCCCACCAGGGAAAAGAGCGGAATGGCAATCAGCAGCGTCTTGCTCGGATAGTGGGCGTAAAATCCACCCAGTTTTTTCAGCTTGAAAGAACCCGTAATCCGGTGTATGAGACCGCTTATCATAAAGAGGTTGGTCTTTACTATGATGTCGTGAAAAAGGTAAAACACTGCCCCGGCAATGGCGATGGTGGTGTACATGCCCAATCCGGCTATCATAAACCCAATGTGACAGACGATCAACCACGAAAAGAGTTTTCGCAGGTCGTTTTGTATCATGGCCCCCATGGCCCCTGCAATCAGTGTAAAAATGGCAACCACCGTTATCACATTGGACACAAAGGGATCGGGCAGAAAGAACAGGCTGAATATCCGCAACATGGTATAGACGCCCACCTTGGTCAAAAGCCCCCCGAAAATGGCTGAAATGGCTGAAAGCGGAGTGTGGTAGGAGGCCGGCAGCCAAAAATACAGAGGAAAAACCGCCGTCTTGATCCCCAGGCCCACAAAGAAAAACAGGGCCGTGATGGTCAACAGGTTTTTGTTTTCTACCTCTGCGGTTTTTAGTGCCAGGTCGGCCATGTTGAGTGTCCCGGTCAGTCCGTAGAGAAAGGCAATTCCCGTAATGAAAAGTATGGAGGCGAGCAGGTTGAGTGTGACGTATTTCAGGGCGCCCTCCAACTGCCTTTTTCCACCCCCGAATGTGATCAAACCAAAGGAGGCGATAATGATCAATTCAAACCAAACGTAGAGATTAAACAGGTCCCCGGCCAGGAAGGAGCCGATAATTCCCATGAGCAGGAAGTGAAAGATGGGGAAGAACACAAACATGCTTCTCCGCTTGCTCATACTTCCCGCTGCAAAAATGGAGACAGCGAATCCGGATGCCGAGGCAATGAGTATCATACTGGCCGAGAAGAGATCGGCCGCAAAGGTGATTCCGTAGGGTGCCTCCCAGCCTCCCCCCTGCGTGACCAGTATCCCCTGGTTGTAAACTTTTTGAAAAAGGTAAATGGCATAGGCCAGTCCAATAGCATTCCCTATTACACTGGCTCTGCGCTGCAGGTGTATGCGGTTCCACATGAAAAGCAGCACCAGTGCGGTGGTGAGCTGAATGAGTATGGGAATTAAAATGCTGTGGTCCGTCATTGATCGTCTGTGTCTTCATCCTTTAAACTATCCAGGTCGGTCACTCCCGCCTCGCGGTATTCCTGCTCCAGCAATACCATCGCAAATGCCTGCAATCCGAAACCGATCACAATGGCCGTCAGTATGAGGGCCTGGGGAAGGGGGTCAGCATAGACCTCTCCCAGGGTGAATTCCCCCTCGCCAATTACAGGCGGCTCCCCCCTGGTTATTCCACCGATTAAAAAAATCAGTAGATTGGCTGCATTACCGAGTAAAATAAGCCCTATGATTAATTTTACGAGGCTTCTCCTCAGCACCAGGTAAATTCCCGCTGCGTACATCAATCCCACCATCAGTGCCAGCAGTATTACCATGTCAACTGTCTATTTCTTCTCCTATTGAAAAAATAATCGTCAGGGTGGTGCCCACCACCACCAGATAAACACCCGTATCAAAAAACAGCGCTGTGCCCACATGTCCGATAATGGGAAGCTGCTGGTCTAACCACAGGCCTGTCATAAAGGGCTTTCCTAGAAACATCGGTGCAATCCCGCTCAGCATGGCAAGCGTTACTCCGGTCGGTATCAATCCACCGGGATGAAACTGCAGGAAGGATTTTATTCGCTTGAGTCCATTGGCATAGCCGTACACCACCAGTGCAATGGATGCGATGAGCCCTCCCACAAATCCGCCACCGGGCTCGTAGTGACCCCGAATCAGTATGAAAATCGAGAATAGCAGCAACAGAGGCATCAGGTAGGTAGATGCTGTGCGCAGTATCAGCGTAGTCATTTGCCCGCTTTGGTTGTCGTCGTTATTCCGGTGCATCTGTCACTTTTAATTTGATCAAACTAAAAACTCCCAGGCCTGCCACCGCAAGCACCACTATCTCTATCAGGGTATCCACCCCGCGGAAATCCACCAATATTACATTGACCACGTTTTTCCCCTTTGCCAGCAAATAGGCATTTTCGGCGTAGAAGGCATTGATGCCACTGTCTGTGGGTTGATTCAATACCTCCAGGGTAAACAAAAATATCAGGGCCCCAAACCCCCCGGCCAGAATGAGATCCCTCCAGTGGATGCCCCGATCGGCTTTTAGCAAATAGGCCGGTAGCCCATTCAACAACAATACAAAAAGTACCACCGTCAGGGTGTCGATGGTGAACTGTGTCATGGCCAGATCCGGTGCGCTGAAGTACAGGAATATCAAGCAGATGCACAATCCGACCGAGCCCAGTGATGCCACGGCGAGCAGTCGCGACTTTGAAACCACGGATACCACCACCGAGATAACCATCACCAGCATAGTCACTGCTTCAATTGCCTGGATGTCCAATATCCTCGCCAGGTCGTAGTTGAATTCCAGGCTGTACTGTATCCTCAATCCCATCAGCAATACCAAAAAACCGACGATTACACTGGTGTAATACCGCAGGTAGCCGTTTTGTAGAATGTGAATGAGGGTTTTAAAGAAATTCCTCAATTGGACAGCAGCTTTATACATCAATCCTCCCGGACTGAGTTTTTCTCTGTTCACTAAAGTCACACGGGATTCCTTTGGGGTGGAAAACTTCCAATATACAATCAGGCCTGCTGCCAGGGTCATTACACTCAACATCAGCAATTGATCAAAGCCGCCCCAGAGGTGAAGATGGCCCTCAAATGCGGTTGTAGTTAGCTCTTTTGCAAAAGGGGAGGTGAGTGTTTTTTCCATAAAGACAGGTGCAAGTCCTGCAGCAACCGCCAATAGACCGGGCAGCAGAGCCGGAAGCCAGAGCAGGGAGGAAACCCGTTCTGCCGGATGATGGGAGGGTTGACCTGTAAAGGGCCTGAGCCCAATCAGCAATCCGGCCGCGAGTAGCAGAATGTTGGTGACAAGTGCCAGTCCCGTTAATAGTGTAGAATGGGTGATGTGCCCAAGACTCGCCTCGTAGAATAGGTGTTTGCTGTGATAGCCCAGTGCGGGCAGCAGGCCGGCATTTGATAGTGCTGCCAGCATTCCCGCTGCAAAAACCAGGGGCATATATTTCCCCAATCCCCTCAATTGGGTCAAATTTCTGGTCCCCGTTGTCTTGTCGAGTACGCCGGTCACCAAAAACATGGAGGATTTGTACAGTGCGTGTACCAAAATAAAAAGCCCCAGAGCTGCCAGAGCTGCAGGCGTGCCCAATCCTGTCAAAAACACCATGATTCCCAGCGCTGAAATGGTGGTGTAGGCCAGTATGGCTTTCATGTCGGTTCTGAAAAGTGCGTGAATGGCCCCAAAGAGCATGGTGATGCCGCCCACAATGAGCAGGGTGTTTTGCCACAGACCCGGACCCTCCAGTACCGGATGAAATCTAGCTAAAAGGTAAATTCCCGCCTTGACCATGGTTGCGGAGTGCAGGTAGGTCGATACCGGAGTCGGTGCGCGCATGGCCTCAGGCAACCAGAAGTGAAAGGGGAACTGGGCCGACTTGGTGAAAACTCCCGCGAATAACAGCAACAAAATCACCGGATACATCGAACTGTCCCGCAAAACGTCCCCTGACTGCAAAATTTCTGTAAAGGAATAAGTACCCGCAAGCTGTCCCATCATCAGCAGGGCAACCAGCAGCAGCAATCCACCGCCTCCGGTAATGCAGAGCGCCGTAAGTGCCGCCCTGCCTGCCTTTTTGTCCCGGTAGTTGAAACCGATGAGAAAAAAGGAACTGATGCTGGTCATCTCCCAAAAAATAAACAGTGTTATCAGATTTTCCGCGAGCACAAGACCGAGCATGGATGCCATAAACAAGGACAGATAGCCGTAAAATCGGTCCAGTTGCTTGTGGTCTCGCATGTAGGCTGTGGAGTAGAGAAATACCAGGGTGCCAATCCCGGTGATCAACAGTGCAAACAGCAGACTCAGGATGTCCAACCTGAAATTCATACTGACGCCCATGGATTCTGCCCAGTTGTACTGAAAAAGAATAGCCCCATCCGCAAGCACGGGGTCAACCATCAGGGCAAAATACACAAACAGGGATGCCGGGAGGAAGGGAATCCAGTAGGAGACCGATTTTCTCATGTGGTTTCCCGCAAAGGCAAAGCCAAGTGCCGCAACAAAACCCACCAGGACAGCTGTCAGCATTTTATACAAGCAATTTTTACCATCGCACTTTTATCCAGAGAGCTTCCCATTTTGCCGGGATTTTCCGGTATTATTTATCTCTCTGTTTCAGACAGCTAATGTAAGCCCTTTTATTCTTTTGGGCGATTTATTTTAGGCAAAAGTTTTTTTGGGAATGGTTCGGGACAGGATTTTATCACGAGGAGCGTTTTATTAGAAGAATGCCTGAAAATTACCTACCTTTGCAGTCAGAAAAAAATTATAAAATTATGAAAATCAGTTGGTTGTTGGTTTTTGTCGTCCTGCTTTCAAAATCCGCTTTTTCTATGGCTGATAAACCGGTGGTCCATCTGGAGTTGGTGCCGGAGGTAAAAGGAGAGGAAGTTCACTACCACGTGCTGGCCGGTAACTTTCTGAATGTGGTATCCCTTCAGGGGACTTTTAACTGGTCGCTGGATTCCATGAATTTCACTCGCATTGCAAAATTCGGTCTTCCAGGAATGAATTCCTCCAATTTCAATACTGAGGTTGCGGAGCAGGGTAATATTTTGATCAGTTGGTTCACCATGGATGTCCGCAATGGCGTCACTATGGAAGCTTGCGATACGCTGATCACTTTTGTTTTTGAAGCACAGTACGGGCCTTCAGATCTTCGGATAGTGTCTGACCCCTTATTTATTGAGTTTCACAACAGCAGCCTGGAGGAACTTCAACTGAAGTATGATATCAGAGAGTCCTGTTCTTATGCCTGTACCGGATTTTTGCGAGACCCTTTCGAACCCGGGCGTTACTTTCAATATGAGAAAAGGGAGATGGTAAAGCCGGCCGCAATTGCATTGTATGTAAAGGGCAAACACCAACAATCCCGGCATTTTTACAAATACAACAGAGAATGACAAAGAGCAAATTTTACTACTGGCGCAAGCTGAAATCCAGCGAGATTAGAGAGCGTGTGATGAAAGCGCTGGATGAGAATGTGGATTTTGAAAACAATGAACTCATCGGTGTCCCGGCTTCACATTTGGATCCTAAAGTTTTTAACAGTGGATCACCGCTTTTAAAGGACGCCCCTTTCCTTAATTCGCTGGTGAGAAATCCCAATCACATAGGCTGCCATACTTTGGGCACTTCAGAACCATTTTTTAAAGGCACTCAGGAAATTGAGAAAGAGCTAATCGAAATATGCGCGGTGGACATCCTGGAAGCTGAGAGGGAGAGTTGCGACGGATATGTGGCTGCAGGCGGCACGGAGGCTAATATTCAGGCCATTTGGATCTATCGCAATTTTTTTAAAAGAGAGCGGGATGCGAGCAATGACCAGATTGCAGTGGTCTGTTCTTCAGATGCGCACTACAGCATGTACAAGGCTGCGGATTTGCTCAACCTGGATATTGAATTAATCCCTGTGGACGAGTCAAACAGAAGTTTGCAGAGGCAGGAGATTTGCCAAAAGCTGGGAGATCTAAAGAAGAACGGAAAAAAATACCTCATCGTAGTGGCCAATATGATGACCACCATGTTTGGCTCGGTGGACGACCCCGACCTGTACATCGACTGCATCAAAGATGTGGGTTTGGAGTTTAGAATGCACGTGGACGGAGCTTATGGTGGTTTCTTGCACCCCTTTATGTGCGATGAAAACAAACTGAGTTTCAAAAATCCACACATTGACTCCATAACCCTGGACGCTCACAAATTGGTTCAGGCCCCATACGGAACCGGAATGTTTATTGCGCGAAAGGGACTGATGAAATACGTTTATACTGAGCAGGCGCAGTACGTCAAGGGGCTGGATGCCACGCTGAGTGGTTCCCGCTCCGGTGCGAACGCCATTGCAGTTTGGATGATACTGAGCACTTACGGGCCGCACGGTTGGTTTGAAAAAAATCAAATGTTGATGATGAGGACCAATTGGCTCTGTGAGAAACTGGATGATCTGGGCCTTTACTACTACCGGAATCCCACGGCTAATATCGTCACCTTGAAGGCCATTCCTGAGATCAGGAAACTGGCAGATCGCTTTGGATTGGTGCCCGATTCCCACGGAGATTCAGCCCGCTGGTTAAAAATTGTGGTAATGGAACACGTGACGCTTGATAAACTGGCCAATTTCTTGACGGCACTTCGACCACTCGTTAAACCCAGTGAAGCTGTTGTCTGATGGAAAAATCAGATAGGGCAGCGGCGGTAAAAAAGTTTTCTTCCTTGGATTATTTGAAAGACGGAAATGATAAGCAGCGCAGAGTTTGGCGCTTTTTAACCGAATCAAAAATCCTATCCGAACTGGCACTCTATCAGCCTGTGATTGCCGGAACCATCCCCATTGAAATTGATACACCGGACAGCGACCTGGACATTTTATGTGGTTTTGACTGCGGGGATGAATTTCGGGATTTTTTGGAGACGCGCTTTTCAGCTTGTGAAGGCTTTGAGCTGAAAAAAGTTGTAAAACAGGGGCTTACATCTGTGGTGGCGAAATTTCGAGCAGGGCCTTTATCGATTGAGATTTTTGGACAACCCATTGCACCAGTTGAACAGATAGCTTTTGTGCACATGATCAATGAATACCTCATCCTACAGGAACAGGGCGAGGATTTTAGAAGGGAGGTAATCAAACTCAAGGAAAAAGGGGTGAAAACAGAGCCGGCCTTCGCGCGCTTACTTGGACTGGAAGGAGATCCTTACCAGTTGTTGGCTGATTTAAAATGGACTTAGTTTTTTGCCGTCAATCCGGCACTCTGCTTACACCTGGCTCTTGAGTTCCCGTTTCCAACTTTGCCATCCGTAAAATGCGAGTACCGTGTAGATCACAAACAGCGCTGCAAATCCATAGGCACCCCGTGTCAAATAGAGGCCAATGTAGGCCGTATTGGTGACTATCCACAGGGGCCAGTTTTCAATTTTCCTCTGGATGAGCATAAAGGTGGCTATGATGGAGAACACGGTGGTCGAGGCATCCCAGTAAGTGGCCATGGCCGGGGTGTATTGTGCCAAAAATCGCCCACCTGCGAAGGAAAAGACAAGTCCGGCAAAAAGGATCAACATCAACATGCGCACAGGAATCTGACTCACCGGCAATTCACTGCCGTCGCTACCGCCTTTTTTCCACTGATACCATCCCACAAACCCCATGATGACGTAGAAAAAATTGAGCAGGCCGTCGGCGTACAAACTGTACACTTCGACCGTTACCCAAACCCAGATGGCGGTACTCAATATCCCGAAGTACCAACACCTGATGTCGTTTTTTGCAGCGAGTAAAATGTAGATCAATCCGGCGGTTACCGCCACCAGTTCCATGATCAGGGGAAAGCTAAGCATTTTTGAAGGCCTATTCCTCGTCCGAGATAAAAACCCTGAATCGAGCTGATTTCACTATTGGGTCCGTATTGGCGATAATGTCAATGGTGACCTCTTGCTCTCCATCTCTTTCAGTGGGATCGTACACAGCTCTGATCTGTCCCCTTTGACCGGGAGGTATTGGGCTGGTGGTCCACTCGAGTTCGGTGCATTCGCAGGCCGTCACAAAATCGATGATCAGATCAACTTCACCCGTATTGGTAAACTCAAAGGTGTATTCCGGTCTGTCTGATTTGGTGATGACTCCAAAGTCGTGAAACTGCTTTTCAAAGTGAATGTCAGCAAACTTCTCATCCTCTCCGGGATCAACTTGTGCAAGATCGTCTCGGTCGCCTTTCGCAAGGCTGTCAAGTCTGGTTATTGCACTGACGGAGCCATAAAATGAAGCAACTCCGGAAGATCTTTCATTGTCATTCAGGTATCCAAAAACATAGGCCAGTTCGCGCACCGAAAGTCCGGTAGGGAACTCTTTTTTGAGCTGCGGAGCCTGGAATCCCTGAGGTTCATCTCCCCGTAGTTCGATTCGTTGTTTCTGGATTTCAATTTCCATCGGACCTTCCACAATGGTGAACTCGGTCCGCCTGTTTTCCCTGTGTTCCTCTTCAGTACATTCCACACCGGGGTGACAGTGGTTGATGATCCTTGTTTCACCATAACCTACCGGTCGAATTCGCTCCGGATCAATTCCCCTGTTCACCAGGTATTCTTTGGCTGAATTTGCTCTGCGCTGTGAGAGGTCCATGTTGTACGACGGCCTTCCGCGCGCATCGGTATGCGAGGCCAGTTCAATGACCATATCGTCGTATTCGATCATCAGGTCGTAGAGATAATCGAGATCCTGTTCCGCCTCCGGCAAAATGGCATCGTCGTCAAAGTCGTAGTAAATATTGCTCAGGCGGATGGCTTCGTTTATGGAGACAATTTTAAAATCAGGCTCTCTTTCAAAGAGGAAGAAATCGCGTTCTATAGTGGTGTTTTCCGTGATGCCCACCGTATTGACTTCTACCGAGTCGCTCAGGTAATTATCGCGTTCAAGAATGATAACATAAGAGCGGTCGGCCTGAAGGGGAATATTGAATGAGTTGCCCTGTTCACTGGTGGCTGAAACCTCATTGTAAATTTCACCCCTTCTGAACTCCTGAACCCGGACGGTCGATCCAATCAGGGGTTCGTTATTTTCGTCCAGCGCTGTGGCGATGTAATTGATGGTTACATCTGCGACACTTACCTCAAAAATATCGTCGCAACAGCTCGGACTCCTTGAGGTGCGCTTGCGTTCGTAGGGCCGGTTTGAAACGATGAAGCCATCGCGCGCATCTTCATCCAGTCTGGGATAGAGGTCATCAAAGGGAGAGTTGAATCCAGGACCCATATTTTGGGGATCGCTCCATCGGGTTCCATCCCAGGTGCTTTTAAAAATATCATATCCTCCCATACCGGGGTGGCCGTCTGAGCTGAAGTACAGGGTACCATTTACATAAAAGGGTGTTTTCTCGTTTCCGCTGGTGTTGATCACACCGCCGAGGTTGACAGGAGTTCCGTATCTGTTGCCACCCTGGTGGGTTGCGTAATAAATATCGTAACCACCGCGGCCCCCATCGAGGTTTCCGGTGAAGAAAAGAACCGGATTTCCAAAGAGTTCTCCGGGAGCGGGATGTGTGGCGATCCAGTCGCCGTTAACTCCCTCCAGTTTTTGAGGAGCACCCCAGTCACTGCCGTCCCATGTGCTCATAAAAATCTCACTTTCTTTGAGTATTTCTCCCTTTATTTTGGAACGGGTGAAAAACATGGTGTTTTTATCTCTTGAAAAAGCCACATTTCCGGTGTGGTAGTGCTCGCGGTTGATGCGGTGGCGCATTCGCTCGCCCTGACCCCAGGAGTCATCGTCCGGCGGGGCGGAGTAAATCCTCAAAAAATGGGGTTGCTCGTCTTCCGAGTAGGTAATTCGGGATCTTCGGTTAAAAGTCGCGTAATAGAGTCTCCCATCAGGTCCAACAGCAGGGGATAGATCGGTAAGTCCGGAATTGACAGTCTCACCCAGTGCCGTTATAAAAAGATCGTCAGGCTGAGATTGACCCTTGGCCAATTCCATGCCTACCAGTTCGATTTCAACTCTGTTTTTCAAACTGTCGTTGTCAGTGAGTTCAAGAAACTCGAGGAAACTCTCAAGCGCTTTTTCCTCCTCTCCGAGAATACGCAGGGTGCGGGCGTATATAAATCGATCTTCGATGTAGAAGAAGTGCTCATCTCGAGGCAAGTAGCGTTCGAACCATCGCCTGGCTCTCTCGTAATCTCTCAATATAAAGTTCAAACGAGCCAAATAGGGAAGCAGTTCGCGGTCTCTGCTCTCCCTGTAGCACTCCTGAAACATATCAAGTGCATTGAAGTAATCCCGCTCTGCGAATAGTTCGTGTGCAAACTCGAGTTTCATCTCGTAGGTTGGCTCACTGATGGGCTGTGCAGTAAGCAGCGAAGCCGACAACACCAAGCTGAGTGCTGAAATAAAATAGAAGAATTTTGTTCTCATTCAAATAGTACTTTAAAAGTTTCCCGTATCAGTCCAAGGTCTTTCGATCAAAACCTCGGACAGAATATAACGGGATCAACCTCCGGTTTTTTATATATTTTGACAATATAACTGGCGGCAATTTCGAATGCTCCAAAATAACTGGCTGCATTAGCTAACTCTGAGGTAGTCATGTCGTATGCCAGACTCACGTGGAGGTCGTCGAATTGCAGGCCAAAAAGCAAATGGGCCGAATCTTCCCATCGAAGACCTAATCCCCCGGTTATATAAATATTTCTCTCCTCATTAACCAAAACTTTTGAACGAACCTGGGTGACTATTTTATCCACTGGATCAAAGGTCTCGTACATAAATCCAGGACTCAGAGTAACAATGTCATTGACCCTGATGTCCAGGGTTCCGTGGGCGGTGGTGCGCCAGGGAAGTCGCCCGCCCCTGCCAAGGGGAGAAAGGTTGGCCCGGTTGAGGTGTTTAATGGCAAAACCCGCCTCCAGATTAAAAGTCTCACTCAATTTGGATTTGAACATCAGACCTGCAGCGTACTCCTGTGCATTTTCAGCCTGGTCTGACAACATACCCTGGGTTGGGTCTTGCTCACCGAGAATATTGGCCTCGGAATTGTAGGCGTCAATATCTCTGATTCTCTTTGCATAAGCCCCGGTTTGGAACCCCGCCACAATGTAAGTGTTGGCCTCCCGTCCTATTGCAAAGTGATAGGATCCACTCAAAAAGAAACCTCCGGTCTGCAATCCAAGAGCTCCGGCTCTGTCCACGAAGAGCGCACCTCCGGCTCCGACCCAGTCGTTGTCCCTGAATCCCTTGATAACAGGGGCATCTACATAAATGCCGGGGGTGTTGAATGCATCGGGAGTAATGGAAGAAAATTGATTCCGGTAAATTCCCCCCACCCGAAAAGTACCGTGAAAATCCCCGGTCTTGGCCGGATTGAGTAGTAGCGGTGCCATTTCATATTGTGTCCAGTGTATTTCCTGGGCATCGAGCCAATTGAATGACCCCAGGCTTACCAGGCAGACAATAAGTAGTCTATACATCATAATTGCCGTTTGTACTTTATAAAAGCTAAAGGTAAGGACTTTTCAGCAAGTTGGATTAAAGATTTTGAGCCTTTAACAACTTTACACCGCAATTTAATATAATTTACCTCAAATTATCTAACACATCCCCTGCCTCGATTTTTTTGATGAATAATTTTTATTCCCATTTGTACCAAAAAAGGTATTCAGGATCACAGTTTTCGTGCCACCTCCTGGTTTGGCTGGGCTTTAACACGATATTAAGAAATGAAAAAAGGTGTATATTTGGCCAAAATAAATCCTTTCAGCATGAAGCAAGTCTTTAAAATTTCATCACTCATCGGTCTGATGTTCCTCTTTCCGGTAATTCTCTTTTCTCAATCAGTCCTTTTTGTCAATGGCGAGGCCACTGGCAGTAACACGGGTGATAACTGGGAAAACGCCTTTACAGAACTATCGGATGCAATTGATGCTGCCTCAGAAGGGGATGCAATATGGGTGGCTGCCGGCACTTATCTGCCCGGGGGCGGTGACCCGACTCCACAGTCCACTTTTCTAATCGACAAAAACATAGAGCTCTACGGTGGATTTTCCGGACTTGAAGAAACCCTCGATGAGCGCGATTTTGAAGCAAATGAGACCATTTTGAGCGGAGATATCAATGGTGATGACATCGATCTGGATTTTTTCCAAAATAAGGAGGACAATGTGTGGCATGTGATGTTTCTAACTGAGGAAGTTGACAACCGCACCATTATCGATGGTTTTACAATAAGGAATGGAAGGGCTCTGGGCGCGGATGGAGAGGGAGATGACAGGCGAGGAGGGGGTATTTTGACTTATGGAGCTCCCATTGTCCGAAACTGTCAGTTTATACAAAATTACGCCTGGTTTGGTGGTGGATTTTACCCCAGGACGAATACGGCCAGCGGTTTTAGATTGATTGATTGTACATTTAAAGATAACTGGGGAGGTAGCGGTGCATCAATTTATATGGTTTCCTTAACAGATGGTCTGATAGCCGGATGCGTGTTTGAAGCCGGGCGTGCCCAAAATAGCGGTGGGGGTATTTATATTCAAAGTGCAGAGGGCGAAGTGGTAGATACGGAGTTCAAGGACAATATTGCCGTGGAAGGTCGTGGAGGAGCTACTTACGTTGTTGGTTCCACAGTGGAATTTAATGAGTGCCAGTTCAATCAAAATCTCAGTCTGACCAGTACAGCAGGGGGTATTCATTTTCAGGATTCTGAATATATAATCAGGTTGTCCGAATTTATCGGAAACTCAGGTAACTGGGGCGCTGCTGTGACCACTTACGGCGAGGAATCCTCCGGGCAAATTTTGCAATCCAACTTCAGGAGCAATTCTTCCGATGTGAGTGGCGGGGCCTTGAGCATTGGTTTCATGGGAAGTGTATTTGTGGACGAAACTGTGTTTTTTGGAAATTCTGCGAATTTTGGAGGAGCAATTTTTTTGCAGAACGATTTCTCGGAAATTGAAATTAGGAATTCAATTTTAGAAGAAAATCAGGCATTTAATTCCGGGGGTGGCATCCACGGGTCTTCCGGGCAGTCGGTCAGTCTTTACAATGTACAAATTGTCGGTAATACTGCAGCCCGCTTTGGAGGTGGCGTCAATCTATCCCAGGATTCACTGAATATTGCCACTCTGACCTTGGATCGATGCCAAATCCTCGCAAATACTGCCGGTGAGCAGGGAGGTGGTATCAATCTCGTGGACAATGATGTCATGATTGTTAACTCCCTTTTTGCTTTCAATCTGCTGCAATTTTCAGGCCCCGGCGGTGCTATTTCCAACAATAGCACAATTTCCGAAGGAGCCAATATCACACTTCTAAACTCAACCCTTACGGACAATTCCGCCACAATTGGAGCAGGAATTTCCAACTGGACGACGGACACGTCCGTGGCTTTGGTTGCACTCCAGAATACCATATTACACAATCCATTCGGTGATGACTATGAAATAGAGGACGGTCAACCTACGGTGGTTTCCATGGGGGGAAACTTCAGTTCAGACAACAGTCTTCAGGCCGTATTGGACCACGACAAGGACTTGCTCCTTCCGGACCCGCTTTTCGAGAGTCCACAATTCCTGGACTTTAGGCTGAGTAGTGAAAGTCCCTGCATTAATCACGGAGTCAATGACGGTGCCCCCGATGTGGACCTGGCAGGCAATCCCAGAACCGGCACGGTCGATCAGGGCGCCTTCGAATACCAGGGACCGAATTCTGTATTCGATTTTGAGAACCTCACCGGAAACTTTCATCTGTACCCCAATCCCACAGTCGATTTCATACGTCTGGTAGCTGAGTTTCCGGCAAACGGAGAGCTGGATATACGGATTTATGACACTCAGGGTCGTTTGGTAATTCAAGAAAATGCTGCCATCACAGACGGTGATCTCTCCATGCCGCTGTCTGTAAATTCCCTTACACCGGGCAATTACTTTGTCCAGGTCTTGCTGGATGGCCGGTCTGCGGGTGTTAAAAGTTTTGCAGTAGGCAGATAGGTTTTTAAGAGTACAAAGTTTTGAAAGTGCAAAGTTGAAAGGGTTTATTCAATTACGAATGACGAATTACGAATTACGAATTTGGTTTTGGCGAGAATTCTATGAGTTCGGAAAGGATTAGGAACCAGGGGTAATTCTTTGGCTGGATTTTTGTTGCGCGCAAAGGCCACGGAGGAGGCAAAGATTATATGTTTGCATTGATAAAAGCATAAGCAAAAAATCTTAATTTTAGGTATTATCAAACAATTAAAATTTTAAGCTTATGCGAGTACAAAGAAAATCAATTGACTTCAAAGGTCATAATTTTTATGTAGGTATTGATGTACATAAAAAGAGCTGGACAGTGACCATTCTTAATGAGGAATATGAACATAAGACGTTCAGTTGTTCTCCCTCAGTTGAGAATATTTCGAAGTATTTAGAACGAAATTTCAAAGGGGGCGATTTTAATATCGTTTACGAAGCGGGATTTTGTGGTTTTGGAGTCCAGCGAGGCTTTGCGAAATTAGGGATGAGATGTATAGTAATACATCCAGCCGATGTTCCTAATAGCAGCAAACAAAGGCAGCAGAAGACGGATGTACATGACAGTAGGTCGTTGGCCAGGTATTTAAGGGGCGGACTATTAAAAGGGATATGGATACCAGATGAGCAGTTGGAAGAAGAACGGCATTTGGTTAGACAGCGGTTTACGATTGTGAAGGATTTGAGCAGGGTTAAGAACCGTGTCAAGTCATTACTAATGAGTTCTGATATAAAGATACCGGAACATATCACCACGTCACAATCAAGGCATTGGTCTAAGGTGTATACAAAATGGTTAGATAGTGTTATTGAAGAGGACCAAGGAAGTTTAGGAGGTGTTTTGAGGAATCATGTAGACCAGGCTGAGGAATTAAGAGAGGTAAAGAAGAGAGTTACAATGCAGATACGAAAGCTTTCTCAGACTGACCGGTATAAGGAGGACTATGAATTAATGGTGAGCGTACCGGGAATAGGATTAATGACAGGCATGACAATATTAACAGAGATTGGAGATATTAAAAGGTTTAAGAGGCTGGATGAGTTATGTAGTTATGTGGGCTTGATACCGAGGATGAATAATTCAGGAGAAAGAACTGTAACGGGCAAGTTAGTAAATCGAGGCCGGAAGGAGATAAAGATAATGTTAATCGAAGCATCATGGGTAGCGATTAGGCATGATTCTGCACTAATGCTAAAGTTTGGAGAATTGAGTAAGAAGATGAATAAGAACAAAGCGATAATAAGGATAGCCAGGAAGCTATTAAATAGGATCCGTCATATACTGATAAACAAGGTACCCTATGAAAAGGGGATAGTACAGTAATCTAATGTCATTAGGATCTAAGAAAATCGAAGAGGGGAATAAACGCTATTTTGCGATTGCAGCACCTGTGAAAGCAGGAAGACCGCTATGCAAAGACTGCGTCCCCTCTTCTACTGATAGTGATAGAAGCTTGGTTGAGGAGGTTTGAAAGAATGACTATTAGAGTGGCTCTGAAGGAGCTTTCGGTCAGACGTTGGCCGTGTGTTTACACACATATTAACAGTCCTAAATTTTTGCTGTTGAAGGCAAAAATTGGAACCATTAATATGTGGAAAACACAGGTTAGTTTTTCATATAATAGAATCTGGCTTCTCTGAGAAAAGAATCTGGGCAAGAAAAAAGCCAATTGAAGATTGACACAGATTGAACAAATGTAAATAGGATCAGGTATGCATTGATAAACAAAGTACCCTGTGGAAAGGGATAAGTACAATAAACTAAAGTCATTAAAACCTAAGAAAATCGAAGAGGGGAATAAACGCTATTCTGCGATTGCAGCACCTGTAAAAACAGGAAGACCGCTACGCAAAGACTGCGTCCCCTCCTCTTCAATATGAACATAATACTGCAGCAGAGTAAAAATCTGACCGCTGATAGAAGATTGATTGAGGAGGTTTTGAAAGAATGACAATTAGTAACGTACAATAAGTGACTGGCATTAATTTACGCCTTAAACAGTGGCTAAAAGAAGCTGCACGGGTAAGGCTAAAAAAATATTGCAAGATTTTGAGCTTTTGGCTTGGAAATGCACATAGAAG
>SKLY01000034.1 GCA_007121335.1 Saprospiraceae bacterium
ATTTGCTCAATCAAATCAGCGGGCAGGCGGTGTTGAAAGTACGATTGCGCACGTCCAACATCCCGGAAAACCGCCTTCATAAACTGGTCGTGTATGCTTTTATTCTTTGCCATGCCCCAAAACTAAGGGCACGGATTTCCATTAGCCGTAGAATAAACGTTTGTAAACGTATGAAAACGGGTGGTGAGGATTGTTGCTGCCGGTCTGAGTGATTGATATGGGGGTGTAGTGCCCTGGTGTACTGAAGGTAATCAAAAATCAATAAACCCAAGTTATTCAAAAGCTTGTATCAGGTGTTCATCCCACCACATACACTGATGACCTGTCCGGTAATATAGGAGGACATGTCCGAACCCAGGAAAGTGCAGGTCTCAGCAACTTCTCGCCCCTCACCCAGGCGCTTCAGTGGAATGTTTGCAAGGAATTCCTTCTTGGTCTTTTCGTCCAGTGCATCGGTCATTTCGGTTCCAATAAATCCGGGGGCTATGACATTGCACCGCACATTTCGACTTCCGAGTTCTTTGGCGACAGATTTAGAAAAGCCAATGATTCCGGCCTTGGAAGCCGCATAATTGGCCTGTCCTGCATTTCCAAAGACACCTACCACCGAACTGATGTTGATGATGCTCCCACCTCTGTTGCGCATCATGGGTTTAACCACATGTTTTGTCAGATTAAATACCGACTTCAGGTTGGCATCCATGACCTCATTCCACTGCTCCTCCGTCATCCTCAACAACAGGTTGTCACGGGTGATTCCGGCATTGTTTACCAAAATATCCATTTTGCCAAACTCCTTCACCGTTTGGTCAATGAATTCTCCTGCTGCCTCAAAGGATGCGGCATCGGATTGAACGGCTTTTACCTCAGCACCGGATTGCTTAAGTTCCGAAACAATTTGCTCTGCCCTTTCCGAGGATGACCGGTATGTAAAGACCACGGTAGCCCCGTGTTCTGCAAATTTTCTGACAATGGCCTCGCCTATGCCGCGAGATCCTCCGGTTACCACAGCAACTTTTCCTTCCAGTATTGACATATTACAATTTTTAATCCCGGGCCAGTTCGCCCTTCAAATAATCGATTACTTTTACTTCAATGGCATCCATGTTTCTCATATCTGCCAAATACCAGGATATCCAATCGCCCAGATGGGTTAGATACATTGCGCGCTGAACCTGGGATCCTCCCTTGCTGAAAACCTCAATCCAGCTATCTGTGTATTCTGTAATGATCTCTTTGTTGATCTGCATTCTCATTTGTACACGCGGATGGTCATCGCGATTTCTAAACATAACCACGGCCAGGTCATTTCGCTGATCGCGCCAGCCCACCAGTTCGTTGTGGTTCATTTCGGGGATGACGTGGTGCCAACACAGCATTTTACTGTTTTCATTGATCTGTTGCCGCAGTCTGACAGCCACGGCCTCCATCCTGTCAGCGATGTACAATACAGGGGTTTTACCCTCCAACATACCGGCGATTTGCCGGGCGCGGGTTTTGATATCGTCCTCTTCGCGATCCAGTAAGTCGGCTGCAAGGCCAATTTGTTCAATGAAATCATCACCAGTCAAGCCACAGTAATGCAGGACGAACAATTGCTGAACCATGGAATAACCCAGACAAGCTCTGGGAGATGGCCAGTCACCCGGGATCAATATATGGTCGAGCGACTTTTCCTCAGCTAATTCCTTTAGGTTGCCGCCACTGGTAATGCAGATAATCCTGGCCCCTGTCTTCTCGATTTTTTCAAAAGCGGCCAGGGTTTCTTCGGTGTTTCCCGAATACGAGGACACGATAGCCAGGGTAGATTCATTCACCCATGCAGGGATGTCGTATCCTTTTGAGGAAATAATCGGAACAGGACACTGGTCTCTCACAAATTCCTCTGCATAATCTCCTCCTATTCCACTGCCACCGAGTCCGGCAATCAAAACCCTGTCAATTGCCCTTTGGGGTTTAGAAATTTTGGCTTTGTTACCTATTTCAATTGCTTCTCTCAGTTGATCAGAAAAGCGCGCTATTAGTTTATCCATTTAAGTTGGTTTTTCAAATCACAAATCATCAACACATCTGCCCAATAAAACCAGGAACTCCGGGATAATGTTTGTAAGCAATCAACCCATTTCATTAGAAGCTTTGCAATACAGCCCGAAGATGCCTGCGCAAATATAAAATTTTATGAGAAACTCCAATCCGGGTATATCTCAGGGTCCGGTTCCGGATTAACTGCTGATGTAACAGTGACTTTCTAAACAGGCAACCTTCCACTATTGACATCCCTCCTGTCATTACCCGGTTTTGGAACGAAATAAAGCCCTATATTTGGAGCTGATTGAGAGGCAATATTATGAGCAAGAAAAAGGGCGATTGGGGGGAGAAAATAGCAAAGTCCTACCTGGAAAAAAAGGGAATAGAGGTGGTGGAGACCAACTGGAGGGTAGGTCATCTGGAACTTGATATTATTGCAGAAGACGGAGATGTACTGGTGTTTGTGGAGGTAAAGGTGCGTAACTGGGATGGACCGCTTGAAGCCAAATACTCGATGACCGAAGACCAGATAAATCGCCTTGCCAAAGCTGCCCACTGCTATATGGTCCACAATGAAAGGGATGGCGAAGTCAGGTTTGACCTTGTTGCGGTTACGTATTACGATGAAAAAAATTATCGAACCCAACATGTGGAAGATGCATTTTTTCCGGGTAGCATTTTGTAAAACAGATAATTGTAGTATCTTTGCACTCCGTTTTGGAAAAAGCTTCCATGCGGAATAATTTTCTGCCGTGATTCATTGTTTATCCGGTGGGTTTTGCTGAAGTAAAATGGGGGTGATTCCCTACTTCTGCGATAACAAAATCAATTACAAAAAGGCGGGCAATAAAATCACTCCCGCTGCTTAAATGTTAGTTGGAAAATCATAATAAGATGAAAAAAGATACACATCCGGAAAACTACAGGCTGGTCGTTTTTAAGGACTTCAGCTGCGATGAGGCATTTCTCACGAAATCTGCCGCTCCAAGTAAGGAGACCATCACCTGGGAAGATGGTAATGAATATCCTTTGGTGAAGTTGGAAATCTCCAACAAATCTCACCCCTTCTTTACCGGAAAGATGAAGTTCGTGGATACCGCCGGTAGAATCGACAAGTTTAACAAGAAGTTTGGCAGTTCAAAATTTGCCAAAAAGGAGGAGGAAAAAGCTGAGAAAGAGGCTGAAAAGGCTGAGTGAAAAAGATATTAAAATTTCCGAAGTCTAACTTTTACAATAGCCTCAATCCACTCATTGGGGCTATTTTTTATTATGTGAAGTCATGAAAAATCTGATATTCTTTGACGATGCGGAGCGCGAACACTTGCTGCCACTCACTTATTCCAGACCGGTTTGTGAGCTCAGGTTTGGCATGCTCACACTGAGAGACAAATGGGAGAGAGAGCTGGGAGGAAAAGGATCATTTATCACGAGGGAGTATCTGGCTCAAAAATTCCCCATCGAAATATCAAATGACAATACCGTCATTAATGGCTCAGTAGTCCCAAACAAAAGACTGGTCAGACTCATTTCCGAACTGGATTTTAATGAGGCCCTTCTTTACAAAGAGGAACTCATCGCCGCCCGGTTGAACAGGAGTCAGTTTGATAAGCTGAAAAGCAACCAGCCGGTCGATGAATTGGTGGGCTACGAACTCACCACCACTCCGGTCAAAAGACTTGCCGGACTTACCGATCTTATTCACGACCACCAATCCGAATTTGAGCGGGATTTTGAAAGACTTACCGATGGACGAAAATCGGCTCCTATTCCAAAGGGAATTCAGACGATCGGAAATGGGAAAATTTTCCTTGAGAAGGGGGCTGAACTTACTAATTGTTCGCTCAACGCCTCCACAGGTCCGATTTATATTTCCCAGGACTGCAAGATCATGGAGGGCGCCGTAATACGAGGACCGTTTTATGCTGCCCGTGGTGGTGTGGTAAAAATGTGCACCAGAATCTACGGACCTGTTTCCATAGGACCCTATTGCAAGATAGGAGGAGAACTCAGCAACGTAACTATTGTAGGATATAGCAACAAGACCCACGATGGATTTTTGGGTCACTCTTACCTGGGCGAGTGGTGCAACCTCGGAGCGGGCACCAACAACTCCAATCTGAAAAACACCTATTCCAATGTACGCTTGTGGAATTATCCGGAGAAAGAAGCCCTGGACACCGGCAAATTGTTTTGCGGACTCTTTATGGCTGACCACACCAAATGCGGCATTAATACAACCTTCAATACAGGAACCGTAGTCGGTTTTGCGTCTAATATGGTGGGCCCGTTTATGCACCCGCGATTTGTGCCCTCCTTTTCATGGGGAGGAGCCAGTAGTTGGGAGACTCATGAGTTAGAAGGTGCGCTCCGCACGGCTGAGGCCGTTATGAAGCGCAGAGCCCGAAAGCTAACCGAAACAGACAGGGCGATTTTTGAGGCTGTTTTTCAGCAAAGTGCCCCATATCGGCCCTGGGAAAGCGAAAAATCTTAAGCACACCCATGCTGCTTTTCCTGAAAAAACTGCTCAGTTACCTCACTGAAATTCATATCGAAAGCCATCCCAGCCCATTGAACCCGCACTTGTATGTCAGCTTGCGAAAGGGTCGATACCAGCTCTGTACGGACAATGCGGTTTATTCGTTTGAGGACAAATACGACAATTTCGGCATCGCTTTTAAAAGGATTGACCTGTCGCCTTTGCAGGGTGGAAGTGGCCTTGTCCTGGGTTTTGGTCTCGGGAGTGTTCCCATCTTACTGCAAAAACACGGAATAGATGATTGCTTAATTACGGGTATTGAGCTGGACGAGCATGTAATCGAACTGGCTGCCAAATACGGCCTTGATAAAATCCATTTACCCCTGGAATTAATTGCAACCGATGCAGCGATCTACGTGGAATTGCAGCAGGCTCAACCCACTTTCGATTTGATCGCCGTCGATGTATTCGAGGGAGATGTTATACCTGATGCTTTTCAATCAATTTCATTTCTGGAAAAGTGCAAGTCACTTCTCACGCCGGAGGGAATGTTGCTCTACAACACACTGGCCGCCACAGATAAGGACAAGGAAATGTCCGAGGAGTTCTTCTTTGAAAAATTTGCTGTGGTCTTCCCCGGGGCTGAGCTAATGGATGTTCGGGGCAATTATATTTTGCTGAGCGACAGTCGACATCTGAAAAAAGGAATGCGGAGGCCGAAGTTTTAGCCTTTTTTATCTCTGCGGGCCAACATTTTCACAGCGGCCAGCTCGCGGTATTTTTCCCTGGTTTCTCCTGCGGGATAACCAAAGTAAACGGCACCTTCAGGAACGTCTTTCGAAACACCGGATTTGGCCAAAATGGTGGCGTTGTCCCCTATTTTGAGGTTTTGAGCGATGCCCACCTGACCCATTATGGTGACATTATCTCCAAGAATGGTTTTGCCGCTGACCCCCGACTGACCAGCTATCAGGCAATTTTTTCCCATGACCACTCCGTGACCGATATGGATGAGATTGTCCAATTTGGAGCCCTTGCCTATGATGGTATCTCCTGAAACCCCCTTGTCCAGTGTGCAATTGCAACCAATTTCCACATCATCTTCAATAATCACTCTTCCCCCTGTGGTCCACTTCCGGTAACCTTCATCCGTTTTTTTGAAGTAAAATGCGTCTCCGCCAATACTGGAATTCGGACCTATTATGACATTTTTTCCAATGGTGCAGTTGCTTCCAATGAAGGTATTGGCGCGCACGTAAGTACCCGCACCGATGGTGGTTTTGGGTCCCACCACTACATGGGGCTCGAGTATGGCAGTGGGGTGAATATCAGCCGCCGGGTGGATAGTGGTTTTGAGGGGAGTAAACGGACAGTGCTTATCAACCAGTGAATTGTACACTTCAAAAGGCTGGTCGCAGATGAGAAGGGCTTTACCTTCAGGGGCTTCCACTTCTTTGTTTATCACAATAACGGAGGCCGCTGAATTGAGTGATTTTGAATAGTACTTTTCCACATCCACAAAGGTGAGGTCGCCCTCTCTGACTTTGTGAATCTCATTCAAGCCTCGAACCATTAATTGGCTGTTTCCGACGAGTTTGCATCCGGTTTCTTTGGCAAGTTCTTTAACCGGCACTGGTTTGGGCAAATCCATATCTACTGATTTTATCACTGCAAATGTAGCATTCCAGCGGATTTCATTGGCCTAAATGGTGTGCTTATTCACTTGAAAACTAAAATATATTCACGATTTGGGACCTCAGGAATGGATTTTATTCCTTTTTCAGCAAACCCTGGTCCAGGCAGTATTCTGCAATTTGAATGGCATTGGTAGCCGCTCCTTTACGCAGATTATCCGCAACCACCCACATATTGAGCGATCTGGACTCTGAGCGATCGCGACGCACACGTCCGACGAAAACGTCGTCTTTTCCATGTGCGATCAATGGCATTGGATAAGTGTGGTTGAGCGGGTCGTCCAGCAGGGTTACTCCTCTGCTTTGGTTGAGGAGGTCATTGACCTCGGCCAATTCAAAGTCTTTTTTGAACCGGATATTTACCGCTTCAGAATGACCACCTGATACCGGCACCCTCACTGCAGTGGCCGTCAATTTGATTGAGGGGTCCAAAATCTTTGCGGTTTCGCGCTCGAGCTTGGTCTCCTCCTCGGTATAGCCGTATTCATCAAAGTCTCCGCAGTGTGGAAGACAATTCCTGTCAATGGGATGGGGATAAACACCTTCACCCATTTCTCCCCGGCGCTCTTTTTCCATTTGGTCGATTGCAGTCTGGCCTGAACCCGAAACAGACTGATAGGTCGATACCACCATTCGCTCTATTTCAAATCTCCGGTGGAGGTTGTGGACTGCCATCAACAACTGAATCGTGGAACAATTCGCATTGGCCACCAGCCTGTCATATTCGGAAATGGAAGAGCCGTTTATCTCGGGCACAACCAGGGGAATGCCCGGGTCCATTCTCCAGGCAGAAGAATTGTCAATAACGAGGATATCCTCCTCTGCAAACTTTTTAGCCCACTCTCTCGATATCCCTGAGCCTGCTGAGAAAAATGCCACATCGGGTTTGGCTTCCAGAGCTTGTTCAAGTCCGGTGACAATGAAGTGTTTGTCCAAAAACTTAACCGACTTCCCAAAGGATTTGCCCGATGCAACGGGTATCAAATCGTCTATCGGAAAAGCCCGCTCTTCCAACAACCTCAATAATGTTTGTCCAACTAGCCCTGTGGCTCCAATAATGGCAGTTTTCATAATTTAAAAATTATCGATTTTTTCTACTGTCAAAACCCAAATGGCTTTTTTGCCGCTCTCATTCACTCATCAAATCAATCAAATGGTTTGGAAAACTCCACGAGAAAGCCTCTAGTGTTTTCGACCATCTGTGATCCGGCAATTTTCCGCAAAGTTAGTCCACAGTAATAAACTGGTCACAACGCAATTGTGGTATTGATTGTAAAATGCCGGTCAAACTCCTCAGATCTGGACGTACAGCAGGTGTTTTTCCTCAAAAAATTCCTCCCGGAACCAGCGATTAATGGGGACGGTCTCCACATAAATGCCTTTGCGCAGGGCCTTTAACTCAGGCTTCAGGTTTCCACCCTTAAGGCAAATGAGTCCGTTTGGAAGGGGATTTTGCTCTTTCTGACTGATGAGAGACTGGCTCCAGCGACACAACTGTTCCAGCGAAGTAACTGCCCGGCTCACCACAAAATCGTAGCTGCCTTTGAGTTCTTCAGCCCGTATGTGCAGTGTTTTTATGTTGGAGAGTTTCAATGATGCCGCGGTACTATCCACCACCTTTAGCTTTTTTGCCCTCGCATCAATCAGGGTAAATTCAACCTCGGGCATCATAATCGCAAGGGGTATTCCCGGAAAGCCTCCCCCGGTTCCCAAATCCAATATCCTGCTACCCGGGCTGAATTCAATGAATTTGTAAATACTCAAACTGTGAAGTACGTGGTGTAGGTAAAAATTGTCCATATCACGGCGGGAAATCACGTTTATCTTGCTGTTCCAATCCGCAATTAACGGACCCAGATCAGCAAATTTTTTGCGCTTATCGTCGCTCAGATCAGGGAAGTACTGCTCTATTTCTTTCATGTCAATCGTATTGATTTCCGCGATCTTTACGAATATTGGCCAGCAGCTCTTTGATGTCCTGATCGCGACTCAGTGGGAACAAGACCGTAACGTCGTCCATCTCTATCAGGCCGATGTCCTCCAGGCCAATCAGGGCGTAGAGTTTCCCCTTTTCGCCCCGAACGAAACAATTGTGACTGTCCAAACTCTGGACTGCTGCACTATCGCTAACATGCCCATTTTGATCCTTTTCCGAAAGTTGGTAGATAGTGTTCCAACTCCCCAGATCTGACCAGCCAAAATCTGCGGGAATAGTGAAGGTATTTTCAGCTTTTTCCATGATGGCATAATCCACAGAAATTGAGGGAATTGATTTGTACACCTGGTTTAGTTCATCCAATCCGGGCGTGCCTTTTTTGTAGAGATCTGCAAGGGGCCGGTAAATATCCTCAGCATGATTGGAAAAAGCCTTTAATATACTTTTGGCGCTCCAAACGAATATCCCAGCATTCCAATAGTAGTCACCGGATTCCAAAAACTCCCGGGCTTTCTTTTTAGCTGGTTTTTCG
>SKLY01000028.1 GCA_007121335.1 Saprospiraceae bacterium
GAGGGGTTTAACTAAAGTGGGATCCCATGGATTTAGCCGCTATGTAAATCCCGAATTCCGAAATGTGGGCAGAGAAAAAAAGTAGGGAATGAGGATTTTATCCCCCCTCAATCCCTCACTCCAAACTTGTCGAGAATATCCTCAAGCAGACACCATTTGGTCATGGATGACTGCAGCAAATTGGCTCCGACAAAAGCCGTAAACCAGAGAAAATGGATGTTGACAAAAACTGCCAAAATAAGGCTGATAAGGACAAATGAACCGGCTACGGCTCTGACAATTCTGTTTTTCATGGTAGATGATTTTCTTTGTAAAATAATACCCCGGATGGCAGAGGAATGCCCGCTTAGCAATGGGGCACAGCTCTTACCGGGAGGTGTTTCAGTTTTGTTAGTGATTATTCACTTCCAGTGATTTTTCAATATTTACGACAACCGCACGTATGGGGTTGGCACTCTCGAGATTTTTGTTCTTCTCAGCGGCTTTTTCAAAAAAGGCATCGGCACTTTCTTCTGTCGTGAAGGAAAAAAACATGAGAGATTCGTGACCGCCCTTGACCCCGGGAAACCAGGACTGGGCGGCTACGAGGTCACCACTTTTCTTGTGCCCTTCAATTTCTGAGCTGCTGAAAGCTTCTATGCCCACCTCCTTAAAGAGTTTGAGCACTTCTTTTTGGTAGTAGGATACCACCGTTACAATTAGTAGTTTCATGATTGTTTGATTTGTTCGTTAGCAATCCTCTCCCCTTTTCGCTCTATGAGGTAGTACACCAGCGGCGCAACCAAAAGCGTCAGAAAAGTCGAAGCGATGGTTCCTCCCATCAGCGAGATGGCCAGTCCCTGAAATATGGGGTCAAAAAGAATGACCACGGCACCGATGACTACGGTACCCGCTGTGAGTAATATGGGCGTCGCCCTCACTGCCCCGGCTTCCAGTACAGCCTCTTTGAGTGGCATCCCTTCCTCTCTTCGCATATTGATAAAGTCGATGAGCAATACCGAGTTGCGGACCATGATACCTGCCAGAGCTATCATACCTATAAATGAAGTGGCGGTAAAAAAGGCTCCGAGCATCCAGTGCCCGATAACAATACCGATCAGCGACAGTGGTATGGCGACCATCATGACCACGGGCACCCTGAACCGCTGAAACCATCCCACAATCAGCATGTAAATCAATACCAGCACACCCATGAATGCAATTCCGAGGTCGCGGAATACTTCCAAAGTAATTTGCCATTCGCCATCCCACTTCACCGTAAAATCATCCGAGTCCACGGGTGGTTGAACATAGGACTCAGTGAGCGAATAACCCGCGGGCAGTGGTATATCCATCAGCTTTGAGCTCATGCCCAAAATCGCATAAACCGGACTTTCCAGCACTCCTGCCATATCGGCCATTACATAGACCACCCTGTTTTGATTTTTCCGGTGGATGGTCTGCGGCTTGAGGCCCTCTTTCACCTCCACTACCTCGCCAATGGGAATGGATTCCCCCGAACCGCTTCTAACCGTAAGGCGCAATAGGTCCTCCACTCCGGTTTTATCCCTGTCGTCCAGTGCCAGCACAATGCCCGTTCTGTCTGTAGAAGGTGGATCGTAGATGTGACCCACACTGCCGTTACCCAAAGCCAGGGCCATGGTTTGGGCGATTTGTGCGGGATTCAGGCCGTAGAGTTGGGCGCGCTCTCTGTCGATTTCAAAATTAACACGGGTCTGTGGGGCTTCCACTGTCCAGTCCACATCGACCACATCTTCGGTATTCTCCAGGATTTCCCGGACATTTCGAGCCAGTTCGCGCTTGTTTTCCTGCCCAGGTCCGTAAACCTCAGCCACTATGGTGGACAAAACGGGAGGCCCTGGTGGCACTTCGACTACCTTGGCATTCCCACCAAAAGAAGAGGCTACTTCCTGAATTCCCGGCCGCAACAATTTCGCAATATCGTGACTTTGAAGCCTTCGCTCGGATTTATCGGTTATATTTACCTGTATATCGGCTACGTGGCTCCCCTGTCTAAGGTCGTACTGCCTAACCAGGCCGTTGAAATTAATGGGTGCAGAGGTTCCACTGTAGGTCTGGTAGTTGACCACCTCAGGGCGCTTTGACAAATACTGCCCTATTTCGCGGGCCACTAGAGCTGTTTCCTCCAGGGTCGTGCCCTCGGGCATATCCAGTATTACCTGAAATTCATTTTTGTTGTCAAAAGGCAACATTTTTACAATGACTGACTCTGTAAAAAAGGTCGCAATGGAACCAAACAGCAACAAAATGGTAATCCCCAAAAACATCCAGCGCTTAAATGGAGATTCCAACAAAGGCCGCTGGAGCCGGGCGTAAACCCTGTAAATCTTCGTCTCCCTGAGTGGCTTGGGCTTTCTTGATGCCTCCTCCGGTTTTGCACCCTGATGCCTCAACAGGAGGTAGCCAAAATACGGAACTACCGTCAACGCAATAAAGAGCGACAGGATCATGGTCAACGAAGCTCCGATGGGCATCGGACTCATATACGGTCCCATCAATCCACTCACAAATGCCATGGGCAAAACCGAGGCGATAACGGTGAAAGTAGCCAGAATGGTAGGATTCCCCACTTCGTTTACCGCATAGAGTGCAGCTTGCTTAAAAGGAAGCCGTTTCATCTTGAAATGCCGGTGCATATTTTCCGTGATAATAATGGAGTCGTCCACCACTATCCCGGTTACGAACACCAGGGCAAAAAGAGTAATCCGGTTGAGGGTGTAGTCCAGCACATAGTAGCTCAGCAATGTCAGAGCGAATGTGATTGGAACGGAGATAAAAACCACCAGTCCCCCTCGCCAACCCATGACGAGCATTACCACCAGGGTCACGGCAATAACAGCGCCAAAGAGGTGCAGCAGCAGTTCCGATACCTTTTGCGAGGCAGTTTCTCCGTAGTTTCGCGTGACCTCGACATGGACATCATCCGGTATGATCTGGTGGCGCCAGCGGTCCATCCGGTTGATAATATCCTCGGCAATATTCATCGCATCGGCCCCCTTTCGCTTTGCCACTGAAATGGTGACCGCATCGTACTCTCCACTGTAATCCACCGATTTGGGTGATGCAGCGCCAAAACCAAAACTCACGTATTGATCGGGAATGGCTGGTCCGTCGATGACATCGGCTACCTGCCGCAGATACACGGGTTTACCATCGTTCATGCCGACAATGAGGCTCTCAAGGTCCTCGGCAGACTGGAAAAAACTACCTGTTTTAACGAGTATCTCTTCATTGCCGCGGTTGAATTTGCCAGACTGAAGTTGCTGATTATTCTGCTCGATCTGATGGGCGATGGATAAAATATCCACCCCTGCAGCCGACAGTCTCTCCGGATCGGGTTGAATGCGGATTTCCCGGCTCCGACCTCCCTTTACCTCGGTGACTGAAACATCAGCCACTCTGCGGATCTCGTGCGTCAATTCCCGGGCCAAGTTGGCGAGATCGTAATCGTTGTAAGTCTCACTCCAAAGGGTAAGACCCAAAATAGGGACATCATCAATGGACCTGGTTCTCAAAAGCGGAAGTGGGGTCTCCTCGGGTTTTTGATCCATGTGCCGCATCAATTCATTGTACAACTGCACATACGATCGCTCAATGTCTTCTCCAACAAAGAACTGGACACTGACCAAACCATGACCCTCCATAGCGGTACCGTAAATGTGTTCGACCCCGAAAATATTGGCCACTGCTTTTTCCAGTGGCTTGATCATCCTGCTCTCAACCTCCTCAGGTCCGGCACCGGGAAGACTGACAAAAATATCAGCCATGGGCACATCTATCTGGGGTTCCTCCTCTCTCGGAATCAGAAAAGATGCATAGACACCCACTGCCATAAAAATGATGGCCAGCAGTACGGTTATTTTTGAGTCTATAAACAATCTGGCAATTCTGCCTGCTATTCCTTCTTTCATTGGTTTTGTTTTTCTAATGATCGCCCGACTGCCGCTTCATAAAAAGTTGATCAACCTTCTACTCTGTCAAAAAAATCGCGACAGCGGGCGCTCTGGATTTGCGGTTTTATTGTATTGGGCTTTATATGTCCCGGGATTCAACTCTACAGCCACCGAAAAATGAATTCCGTTTGGCACGAATCCCAGGTAATCTTATCTCATTAATTCCACAGGAGCTCCGTTGTACAATTTGCTCCCTGCTTCTGCTATGTACTCATCGCCTTCACCGAGGCCGGACACCACTTCCACATATTCGCCGGAGCTTTTTCCCAACCGCAGCCATCTCAAAATGGCGGTATTCTGTTGGCTGATAGTGTAAATTCCGTGCAGGTCGCCTCTGCGAATGAGATGCTCCCGAGGTATCATTACCCTGGCCCTGCTTTCTTCCACGGGAAAAAACACCCTTGCAAACATTCCAGAGAACTGGCGGGAAAAGTCCTGTTCCAGCTCTACTTTCACCTCAAACTGAGCCGATCGGTCACCGGACGAGGGGTTTATCTGAATAATTCTGCCCGGAACCCTTTCCCCGGAAGAGGTCAATTCCACTTCCACCTGGCCATTAAGTTCTACTTGTCCAATGCGAGATTCGGGTACGAGTGTCAGCACTTCGAGACCATTTTCCCGCTCGATTTCCAGTACCGGCATACCGGGATTGGCGATATCGCCCTGCTCTGCAAATTTCCGTGTAACCACACCGCTAAATGGCGCCCTGATTCTGGTGTAATCATACTGGGCTTTGACTTCATCTCTGGCAGCTTTGGCGTTTTCCAACCCGGCACGAGCGGATTTAAAAGCAGTTTCGGCCTGTTCGTATTCGCGCTGTGTTGCACTTTGGTTTTCCAGCAAGCGGGCAAATCTCTGGTAATTGCGCTCTGCCTCCTGCAGTTGGACCCTCGCTGTTTCTATCCGGGAGTCAATCTGTTTCAGTCTCGCATCCAGCTCGGTACTCTGTATGGTAAAGGCAAGTTCGCCCCTGGAAATTCGGTCTCCCTCATCCACCTCTATGGAATTTATCAGACCCATGATGCGCGTACTCAGGCGGGTTTTTTGACTCGCTTGCAGACGCCCACTGGTGTTGAAATGATCATCTGCGGCCACAAAGGGACTGACTGTTTTTACGGAGATGGCTTCATCCTGTCGCTCATAACCTTTAGGAGCATCGTCGCTACATCCTGTCAGGAAAAAAAGCGCGCCTATTGTTGCAATTATGATTACTCTACTCATGGTATTGGTTTTTAGTTTTTTGTAAAAAATGGGTGATTACCGGCTGAGGAATTTCAGTTCCAGTGCATTCTGATTGTATTCAAAAACAATGCTGGATCGCTCCATGGCTCGTTCGGTAAACTGCAGTTCTGCATTGATGAGATCGGGTACGCGCTCTAATCCCTCTTCAAACCGGTCCAATCTCAGCCTGAGGGCCTCCTCAGCTTGCTCTAAGGCAGCGTCAGCCAGTTCGAGGCGATTTTTCAGCATATTGAGGTTTCTTTTTGCAGCTAAAATTTCCTTTTTGCTCGTTGAGACCCGGTGTTCAAAATCCCACCTCGCTGCTTCCTGTTTTGCACTGGCTTTTTGCATGCGCGCATTGCGAATGCCACCATCAAAAATGTTCCAGTTCAGAGAGACGCCAACCATATATCCTCCTGACCCCGACGGATAAAAATCACTTGTGTTCCACTCGTAAGAGGCAAGGCCATTCAACTGTGGCAGGATACGGCGGGATTCGGCTGTTTTTATGTCGTTCATCGCGCGGATATTCATATCCAGGGCAGCGAGGTCAGACCGGGATATATTGAGTTCTCGCTCCTCCTGATTTTCAATTTCCCGCAATTCCAGCTCGTCAACAGGCTGGAAAACGTCCCCCTTTTCGGAGCCCATTATTTGGTTGAGGTGGTCAGACACCTTTCCCACTCCCTCCGATACAGAGAGCAACTGGTCTTCGATATCCAGTATTCGAATTTCGACAGCGAGCAGGTCGGCTCTCTGAACCAGTCCCTCTTCGTACTGCCGGGACACAAAATCTCTGTTCTGCTTCACCAGCTCCAGGGTTTCACCGAGATGCGATTTTTGCCTGTAGAGAAACTGCAGTTGTAAATAGAGCATTTCAGCGGCATGCACCATACCCTCCCGTGAATTTTGAAATTCATACACAGCAGCCGAGCTCATTTTTTTGGCAGCATCCCTTCGCGCCCATCCTTCAGATTGGACAATGGGTTGACGCAGTTCCACACCGGTTTGATAATTGGTAATTCTGGCGGGGTCATTCAGTGAGGCAGGTTGAAAATCCGCTTCCCTAACGATCCCCTGGTTTATTTTTGACCCAAAAGCCATAAGCGGCACATCGCCGGTCACTGCCGACCAGGAGGCCGACAATTGGGGCAAAAACAAGGACCGGGTCTCTCTCACCACTGCTTCCGCCACTTCAGTTTGCATTTCACCGGCCTTTAGAGCGGGGTTGTGGGATACCACCCGACTTGTTATCTCCTCGAGGGATATTTCCTGCTCCGACTGGGAAATACCCAGGAATGGGAGTGCCAGGGCGAGTATCATTATTCCTTTCCACTTGTGTTTCATAATCAGTCTGTATTTTTTATCCAGAGAATTTTCTACTCCTTTTCAATCACACTGCAAAATTATGGCGGGCTGAAAGATTAAAATGTGACTTTTGTTACACAAGGGTCATCATTCTGAGAAAAAGCGGGAAAAAACTTTGAAATAGCTCAAATTTTAAGAACTTTGGGAAACAAAAAATACGAAAATGAAGCAAGCTTTGACATTGATATTTTGGTGTACACTCTGTGTGAGCATGAGTGCACAGGAGTGGGTGACATTGAGTAACTCTGCTGTAACTGCCAGACACCATCCGGTGACTTTTACACTGGACAATACAGCATACCTGGTTTCCGGAACCACTTTGCAAAGCAATCCAGAAGGAACAACTGACTTTTTTAAGTACGATGCCGACAATGACGATTGGATACAACTGGACGATTTTCCAGGACCTTCGAGGTCATATGCCTACGCTGAAACCTACGATGGAAAAGCTTACTTTGGCCTCGGGTCCAATGACTTTGACTCTTTTCACAGTGATTTGTGGAAATACAATCCCCAAACCGAAGAATGGACCGAATTGGCATCCTGCCCCTGCGGAGGGCGCGCTCATCCGGCATTTGTACAACACAATGGCAAAATATTCATGGGATTGGGACAAAATCCATTCGATAGAAACGACTGGTGGGAATACGACATCGACTCAGATACATGGACCGAGCGGCCTTCACTTCCCGGACCACCCAGGCACCATCCCTTCCACTTTCAGGCCGGAGACTATGTGTATGCTGGATTTGGACATTCGGGAACCAATTACTACGATGACTGGTATCGCTACGACCCGGTCAACCACCAATGGGAGGAGATGAATCCCCATCCGGCAGGCCCCAGAGTAGCCGGTCAGGAGTTTTCCTACGAGGGCTATGGATTTGTGATCAGTGGAGATGGAAGTAATCACCTCAATCTGGCAGATGGCGAGTTTTGGAAATACGACCATCATGAGGACGACTGGATTAGATTGCCAGACCACCCTGGTAATCCCGGAGATGGTCGCGTGGGCAGATGGGCCCCGGGCGTTTTTGTGCTGGATCACCACGCCTATTTCTTCGGTGGAGTAAACCGCTCTGGTGGCTTTTTATACGGCGATCTTCATAAATTTGACCTTCGGGAAGTCGTTAGTGCCACTGAAGAATCCATTACAAGCGGAGCTCCGGTTAACATTTATCCCAATCCGGCAAAAGATGTAATCCATCTGGACGAAAGTCTGTTTGAAAATGGAAGTGTGGAAATCCACATCACCGACATATCCGGCAAAACCATTTTCTCAGGACCTTTATCCCAGGCCTCCATGTCGGTTTCCAACTGGTCAACAGGTCTCTACTATCTAAGAGCCCGGGACCACGAAGGCAACAAATACACAGGAAGTTTTGTGGTCGGCAAGTAGTCTGCTCCTGCACAAAATGTAAGTTAGCAATCAATGATAAAATAGATAATTTTGTTTGGGATTGGTCAGAAATGGCCAATCCCTAACTTTTAGCGTATTCATATCTGTAATCCACCTGTTCATCCAACTGGATAAATACAGAGGATGTAAAACAGAGGCGACCGCAAGGGAGCATCCATGAAAACTCACCAAATCACCCTTCGACTAAACTCAGGGCAAAGCAATTTACAACTGTCTCATGGCCACCCCTGTGGTTGGCCATTGAGTTTGTCGAAATGACCAATGAGCATAGAGATTGCACAGGTTTTTGGAGTGTAACCGAAAAAAAAAGCAAAGTTTCGGGCAAGAAAAATCCCTCCAAAATCTACAATCCCCAAAATGGAATATCCAACTGACTTCATAACACTTACGCATACAAAAAAACTCAAAACTACTCGGGCTGAGCATCAGTCGAAGCCAAAACTCAAAACTCAAAACTCATAGCGAGCCATCCGCCATCAACCATCAA
>SKLY01000233.1 GCA_007121335.1 Saprospiraceae bacterium
CAGACCGGAAACATTGAGACCGGAATGATCAGATTCTGGAGATTTCAGGAAGATGAAGTTAGAAACCAACGACTGCTAGATAAGCTTAACAGCCTGGTTAACAGAGGCATCTACACCCCCACTTTCATGGCTGAAGATATGGAACACACCAGAGGCACTTCAGTATCTCTGGATTTTGTAAATATTCCATTTACCGTTATTCCAGATGGCGAAGTTGAGGTATCTGATTCAGAACTGAGAAACTACCTGCGCGAACACAGCAGGGAGTTTGAACGAAAAGATGAAACGAGGAGAGTGGCTTATGTTTCGTTTGACATATTGCCCTCAGAGGAGGATTCCATGTTCTTACGCAATGAAATGGAAGCCGTTGCAACTCAAATGGCCATCACAGATGACCTTGCTGCTTTTACGGACATGAATCAGGGTCAGTTTGATGAGGCTTATTTTCGGGAAAATGAACTCTCTTCAGACTATGCAAACCGCTTGTTCAATATGGAGATCGGAGAGGTTTACGGCCCATTTATTTCAGATGGCTATTACAGCATCCTGAAGTTGTATGACCGCAAGCCGGTACCGGATTCAGTTCGAAGCCGCCATATCCTTAGATTTGCGGACAACAACGTGCAACTGGCCGAGGAGGAACGTCTTCTCGACAGCCTAATCACCGTGCTGGAATCAGGAGCAGAATCCTTTGACAGCCTCGCCGCTGAATTTGGTATGGATGCCACTTTTGCAGAGGGTGGAGACCTCGGATATGTTGTTCCCGGCGACATGGTGAAACCTTTTAACGACCTTATTTTTTACCAGGCAGAACCCGGACAATATTACACCGTAAGAACTCAGTTTGGAGTCCATCTGGTCGAAGTAACCGACCGAATTTACTCAAGTGAGGAAGAAGGTGTGAGGTTCGCGGTGATTGAGGAACCCATTATACCCAGTGAAGAAACGCAAAATGCAATGTACGATCAGGTACTGCGGTTTGTTGCAGAAAACAGGACAATTGGTGAATTGGAGCTGAGCGCGGAAGAGAGCCCTGAACTCACATTAACGACTTCCAATTTCTTCACACGCAATGATTTCTCCATTCAGGGCCTCGGGTCCAATACCACTTCCAGAGATATCATCAGATGGGCTTTCAGTAGAAGTGTGAGAACCGGAGAAGTATCACCTGAAATTTACGGATTTCAGCACGACGATCACTTTTTTACTGAAAAATATGTGGTAGTAGGTCTGACAGACATTGAGTCCGCCGGACTCCCCTCAGTCAGTGCAGTTAGAAGCACCATTTTGCCCAGGGTAATGAACAAGAAAAAGGGAGAAAAAATCGCATCTGCTATTGAAGGGATGAGTTTACAGCAGATTGCAGACAAATATCAGCTGGCTGTAGAGCAAGCCATGGATGTCAACCTCGGAGATGGATTTATTCCGGGAATTGGAAGTGAGCCGGCAGTTATTGGCGCGCTCAAAACCCTGGAAAGCGGACAGCAGTCCGATCCGGTAATCGGAACTTCCGGAGTTTATGCCCTGGAAGTACTCAACAAAGTAGAGCCACCACAGGTTAGTATTACCTCGCAAGTCAGGAGACAATTGTCTGCCCAAAAGCGGGACCAGGTGGCAAGGAGCCTCATTGAATCCATAAAAGAAACCGTGGATGTAGAGGATACAAGATACAGAGTTTATTAAATCGGAGTTCCTCAATTGAGGAGCCAACTTACCAAAACCGGTTTACTTAAATCCCTGCCATTATCCAGTGGCGGGGATTTTTTGTATATTGCCCTCGCAAAATTTTTAACCCAAAAATTCAGAAACTTATGAATGTACTTTACAAACTGTTTTTCTTTGGCATTTTCCTTTTACCGGGATTGCTTACTGCACAGTCAGACGGCCTCACTCCCTGGGACCTTACCCAGACCCAAATGGTGACTTCCGCTGCCATTTCCGACGATGCTAAATACGTGGCATTCACCCGCGCCACTCCGGCCAATCCGCTGGAAGAAAATCGCCCCCCGAGGATCAGTTTACATATAATGGATGTGGAATCTGGTGAAATCATGGATGTGGAGAACGGCACAGGAGCAGGGGCACTGTCCACTCGCCCTGGCTATCCCGGATTTACCTACCTGACGCGATTCGAAGGGGAATCCACCAATTCACTGGCTTACGTCTGCCCGCGCAGTGGAAATGTGAGTGAATTGTTTTCCTTCGAAACCAACATTGCGGGATACGAGTGGAACCCCGACGGCCAACGCATTGCATTTATGGCGAGATTGCCGGTGAAACAAGAAGAGCCACCTCTACCCTACTCCCCCGAAATTTTTGAAGAGGGACTGATCAATCAAAAGGCCTGGGTCGCCAATATCAAATCCACCTGGCCCGACATCAGAAAAATGGACGTGCCGGGCTCCACCTACATCATCGAGTGGTCTCACAATGGTGACAAGCTCGCTATGTCCACCGCCCCCACTCCCCATATTGACGACCGTTTTATGTTTCAGCGCGTACGCATTGCCGATCCGCGCACCGGAGATGTGATCAATGAGATTGACAACGAGGGTAAAATTGTCCAAATAACCTGGAGCCCCGACGACAGAAGACTCGCCCTGCTGGCGGGAACAGATATTCACGACCCCATAGCGGGAAGGATTATGATGGTGGGTGTTGAAGGTGGTGCTCCACAAAATATCTGGCCCGAATTTGAGGGGAAGTTCGAGCAACTCCTCTGGGTTGAGGACGACAAAATACACGTTCGTACAAGCGAGAGTACCACTTCCCTCTACGGGCACATCAATACAGACGGAACCGGCTACACACGTCAGATGACCGGTGAGGAACTCGCTATGCGCAATTTTCACAGAGCTGCCAACGGCGACATTGTATTTGCGGGATCCACTCCTACCCATCCAAACGAGGTATTTTTGTTGAGGAACGACAGCCACACCCATGAGCGTCTCACCCACCACAATGAGTGGCTGGAGGAGCGCAGTCTCGGAGAACAGCGCGTGGTCACTTACACTGCCCGGGACGAAGAATTTGATATCGACGGCATGTTGATACTTCCCACCGACTATCAGGAGGGCGAACAATACCCACTGATCGTGATGGTACACGGAGGACCTGAGGCTCACTACTCCAATGGATGGCTCACCAACTACAGCATGCCGGGACAGGTTGCCGCCGACAGGGGCTTTGCGGTTTTTTACCCAAATTACAGGGGAAGTACCGGTCGCGGTCTGGAATTTATAACAAGCAGTCAAATGGACCTCTCCGGGGCGGAATTTGACGATGTGGTGGACGGAGTGGATTACCTGATCGAACAGGGAATTGCCGACCCGGATCGAATAGGAGTAACGGGAGGTTCTTACGGAGGATATGCCACAGCATGGATGTCCACTTATTACTCAGATCGCTTTGCAGCCGGGGTTATGTTTGTCGGAATCAGCAACAACATTTCCAAATGGGGAACCAGTGACATACCGGAAGAGCTCTATCTGGTGCACACCAAGGAGCGTCTCTGGGACGACTGGCAGGGGAATTTGGAGAAGAGTCCGATTTACTATGTGGAACGGGCACAAACTCCCATTCTGATAATGCACGGAAGTGAGGATACCAGAGTACATCCCGGTCAGTCCTTAGAACTCTATCGCCACCTCGTGGTCAGGAAGCCCGACTTGCCTGTCAGACTCGTCTGGTATCCGGATGAGGGACACGGCAACCGCAATTCGAGCTCACAATTTGACTACAACCTGCGGATGTTGGAGTGGTTTGAAACCTATTTGGAGGACCAAAGTGCGCCACTGCCCTCCAAAGACCTCAAACTGGAAAGAGCGGGGATTCCCGAGTAAATAACAACCAAAGCAAATATTGCCCCGCTATAGGACTGCGGGGCAATATTTGCCATTATTTTTCAGTTTTTTCTTCAATTGATCGCAATAAACCCAGTAGCTTCAAGTCCTCAAAACCCACCACAATCTCCGAAACCGACTTTGGGAGATTAGACAAACCGTAAATCCATTTTCACCAAAAATCGACCCTTCAAAATGAAAAAAGTGAAAAACAGTCTCTTATTCGGACTCCTTGGTGTTGGCCTGTTATTGAGTTCCTGCACAGGTGAAAGGAGTGAAGAACGCCCTTCGGCCAATCTTTTCTGTCCGGGCCCGGAATTGGTGGCCGACAGTGTCTATCGCTCATATTATGACAATGACCAGTTATTCGCGGAGATACTTTACAAAGATGGAGTCCGCGAAGGTTTGGGAGTTTTTTACCACAAAAACGGGGAGGTGAAATCCGAAAGACATTATTGCGGAGGTGAGTTACACGGTCTTCACAGGACCTATTACGAGGACGGAAGCCTGAGCGGAATGGGTTTCTACTGGGAAGGCAATATGACCGGATTGTGGTACTACTACTGGCCCAATGGCGAATTGAGGGAACGCATTACATTCCATAACAACCTGGAACACGGTCCATTTCAGGAGTATTTTGAGGACGGCACCCTTAAAGCCAGCGGAATGTATCTTTACGGCGATTTTGAACACGGCTACCTCACCATTTACAACGAAGATGGAAGCCTTAAAAGAAGGATGCTCTGCAATAAAGGCATTTGTCAGACCATTTCTACATGAGTTCATCCCCCTAAAAGGATACGTGGATTTTGGTTGAAAAAAACAGCTTAATGAACAGAGTTTTTTCGGTAAAAGGGGCAAAAGGAGGCAATTGCTCAGGTACTTTGTTTGACAGCTTTCACCTACGCGGCTGGATAATAGCCGGATTGCTTCTTTTTATTGCAGGGGAAGTGATCGGTCAAAGCGGTGGACGCCAGATCTATCAGTTCCTCAATCTGCCGGCTTCTGCCAGAACACTAGCTCTTGGCGGCTATCAGCCGAATGTAAGCGATGGAGACATCAATCTCGCCTACGAAAACCCCGCCTCCATTCGAACAGACCACCACCACGCCCTCAGCTTCAATCACGCCTTTTACTTTAGCGGAGTGCAATTCGGATACGCCACCTACGGCTACCACCTGGAAAACAGTGGAATCAGCCTCGCCGGCGGCATCAGGTACATCAATTACGGAGATTTTGAACACACCAATGAACTGGGACAGGTCGTGGGTGAATTCGATGCCTCGGAGCTCGGAATCGGACTGACGGCCTCCAAACAAATATACGACAGATTGCACTTAGGGACCAGCCTGAGGTTTGTGCAATCCAGTTTTGAATCCTACGTCAGCACCGGCCTTTTGTTCGATGTGGGAGCCCTTTATGAGCTTGAAGAGCGCAATATCAACATTTCCCTGGTATTGAAGAATTTCGGCTTTCAACTGTCCCGGTATTTTGAAACGCGGGAGTCGGTGCCTTTTGATTTGCGAGCGGGCATTTCCAAGCGATTGGAGCATCTGCCCTTCCGTTTTTCAATCACCGGTCACAATTTACACCGCTGGGACATCAACTACGACGACCCGGCAGCCCAGCAGGGCAGTTTTATTTTTGGGGAGGAAGAGGATGAGGAGGACCCGCGATTCAGCGGGGTAGATAACTTTTTCCGCCATTTGATTTTCAGTGGGGAATTTTATCTGGGCCCCGAGGAGCAATTTCACATACGACTGGCCTACAATCACCTTTTGGCCCAAGAAATGTCACTACCGGACAGCAGGGCACTTGCGGGAATTTCCTTCGGTTTGGGTTTTCGAATCAACCGCTTCAGGATCGACTACGGATTTGGCAGATACCACACGGGCGCCAATGCCAATAAATTCACCATCAGCACCAATATTTCAGAGTTTAAGCGGAGTATTCTTTAAAGGGACGCAAGGCGTTGCTCCCCTTCTTTAACCTCCTAACCCTTCCATAGCTATCGGTGAATTTTCCTTTGACTTTAACAAAGTTCAGGGATTTGCCGCGCTTATGATTAGAATACAAGGTTGATGATGGGGATTGGGTTATCTCCTGGTTAATAGGTCAAACAATTCCTCATTCACATAATAATTCGCTGTTCCCAATTTATTCTTTTTCAATAAATTATCCTCTGCCAATTGATTCAGGTAGTTTCCGGCGGTTATTCTTGAGACCCCCAAATCATTAACCACGAATTCAATCTTTGTATAAGGGTGTTTGAATAAGTTGTTCAGCAAATCCTGGCTGTAAAACTTGTAATTGCTTCTCAGTCTATGCTTGAATCTCAGCATTAACTCCTTAATCCTGATAACCAGATCAATGGTTTCTTTTGCTGTCTGTTCAACCCCTTTGATCATAAACAAAAGCCACTCTTCCCATAAATTTTCATCTCTAACACTTTGAAGAAGTCGGTAATAATCGGGTTTATGTTTGATAATATAATTGCTCAAATATAGAATGGGCAAAGATTGAAGCCTTTCCAAAATCAGGTAGAGGATGTTTATAATTCGGCCGGTTCTTCCATTCCCATCATAAAATGGATGAATGCTCTCGAATTGATAATGTATTATCGCCATTTTTATCAATGGATCGCAATCCTGCATTTCCGGTTCGTTAATGTATCGGACAAGGTTTGCCATTAACCGCGAGATTTCCTCGTAATCCTGTGGTGGAGTGTAAATGGTTTCTCCGGTAGCGGCGTTCTTCAGTGCTGTACCCGGCAATCTTCTTATTCCTGCCTTGTTGTCTTCAAGAACTTCCTGAATTTTTAGGATACTATTGAGAGTGAGCAGTCCGGAGTCTGAAATTAGTTCAAACCCCTTCTTCAATGCAGCAATGTAATTCTGAACTTCTTTGGCCTGAAGCGATTTAAATGCGTCAATATCCAATCCTGATTTATATAAATCATCATGGGTTGTGATTATGTTTTCAATGGCTGAGCTATCCTTGGCTTCCTGTAATCCCAGAGTATTGAAAAGAATACTTTGATTGGGAATAGTGGATGCAACTCCTTTCAGTTCTGCCAAAGCAGCATGTGCCGAAGGCAGGGATTTGAGCACTTTTTTTGTTTCCAGGTCCACATCCAATGGTAAGTCAGTTATTTTACAGCCTTCCATATGTAAAGAATTTTCAAAAATCTATACAAATATAGTGCCTTATGTAAAGATTTTCCCGATTTCTTTACAAAAGACCTATATCAGGAGCATAATCATTGCGCTCATCCTCCAATACTACCCTGACAGTATGGCAAAAAATTCCCTACAAACCTATCTTCATAAATTTCCATCGACTGTATTTTATATCTTTGTAGCAAAATGTCCTGGTTTTTGATTGGAGGTCAGTATCACCGGAGTATCCAGATAGAAACCGAATTTCCCAATGATCACACTTAATGGAACCAAAACAGTGCATAGTGATAAAAAAATTGGTTTCTCGATGTTGTTTATTGTCCTTTGGGGTTGTCTCCACAGCCAGGTAAATAAAATAGAGGGAATAGTAGTTGACAATGAAGGTCAGCCACTTTACCTCGCTTTGGTTTTTAATGCTGACTTAGCTATTGGCACCTACACCAATGAAAAGGGACAATTCCTTCTGGAAACCGACGAGGAGGATATTGAACTGGAAGTATTTGTTTTAGGATACCTGCGAAAAAAGATTTACCCGGCTGAGAGTTCAGGTCCAATTCAAGTTAGAATGGAAAAATTGGTCTATGATTTGGATGAATTGGTAATTACTCCTTGCGATGCCAAGGTAAAAGCATGGGGAATTGAACCGGTAAGTAGTATTTCTTCCGCTATGCTTTCTCCAGCTAAATTCAGTTCTCAGAAAGGTCTTTTCATGCCAGTTCCACCTGACCGGCAACTAATGGAAATTGAAGTGATGGCACTGAACCGAAGGTTACAAAGGGGAAGTTTCCGGTTGAGGATATACTCCATCGATAGCCTGGGACTGCCATCGGAAGACCTGCTTCATGAGAATCTAATCGTCAGGTTGCCCAGATTCAGAACGAAGCGACCGGTAAGCATAGATTTGAAGGAGTACAATGTTTTTACGGCAGAAAACGGAATTTTGGTAGCTGTGGAATGGTTGAGTCTCAGCCAAAATTTATATCAACGTCAGTCCGGTAGCGAAGCAACCGAATATTATGTTCCAAAATTAGGGTTGACACCGATTGATAAAGATAAAGACCTTCAAATGTGGAGCAAAAGAGATGGGGAGGAATGGAGTCACAGCAATCCGCCTGTACTTGGTAATGAAGATCAACGCATGGTCCCTTATATCAGGGTTTATCTCAGTGATTGTCCATAATTTAAGCCGGGTGGTTCAGTCCCTGGCATCCAAACAAATATGGGTTAATGATCGATATCAGCACATCAAATTGACCACAGATTTGCCCGTTACCACAAGGGCGCCAATGCCAATAAATTTACCATCAGCACCAATATTTCAGAGTTGAAGCGGAGTATCCTTTAAAGCCGGGTTGACGGTGTTTTTTTTCAGGGCTCTG
>SKLY01000303.1 GCA_007121335.1 Saprospiraceae bacterium
GGCGATTTGGTTGCGGCCCTGCCCGCATTTACCTGGGCATTGGTAATTTTCTCCATCTTTGTCTTCCTGGGCTGGTTTATTGCACGTATTGCGGAAAAGCGATTGAGCAAAAGGAAGCAGGAGGCCATTATCAGGGTGTTTTTTGTGAATTTTATTAAGTGGGCTTTTTACCTCATGGGCTTTATAGCGGCTATGGATATTCTGGGTATGGGTGGACTGCTGGGAGGTATTGTTGCGGGAGCTAGTATTTCTGCGATCATCGTGGGTTTTGCCTTTAAGGACATTGCGGAGAACTTTGTCTCCGGGGTGATTCTGGCGTTTAGCAGTCCATTTAGAACCGGGGATATCATCGAATTGAATAATTTCCGCGGAAGGGTGACGAGAATTCATCTGAGAATGACACATATTAGGACCAGTGATGGACGGGATGTAATGCTGCCCAATGCGAATATCGTGAAAAACCCACTCACCAATTTTACACGGGATGGTCTCATGCGATATCAGTTTACCTTTGGAGTGGATACTCCGACCGATATCGGTCAGGTCAGGTCATTGATCATGGATTATTTTACAAACCAGGCCGGTGTGCTAAAAAATCCGGCTCCCTCGGTCACTGTTTATGAGTTGGGTGAATACAGTGTTGGAGTGCGGGTCGCTTTTTGGGTCGATCTTTTCAGGGAGAAAAAGAAGGATAGAATTGAGTTGGCTGAACCGATTATGAGCAGGGTGATGGACGGAGTCAAGGAACTCCTCGTGGAAAATGATATCAACATGCCCGGGAAAATAGTCGAACTCAAAAACTACGATAACCTGGACCCAATTGCTGTAAAATCTGTCCAGTGAGAAGCTTTTAAACCCGGTTGAGATCCTCAGGCCTATTTAGGTTGACCAATTTGTCAGGCTGAACCGGTTTGATCAGATTTACATCTCCTTTTTGAAGAATTTTTCGAAGGGACCAATTTCCGGCATCCAATTCCTGCCTGAACAACTCCCTGAAGGAAGTCTCGTAAATTGCCGGTAGCGGATGAATTATTTCCCGCTCGGGATGGCTGGTAAAATAAGCAGTTGCCATTTTTTGCGGATCTCGGCGATTGAGTAGGTTTTTAAACAGCTGGTGATTGAGTAGAGGCATATCACAGGGCACAGCAAGCCAGGCATCCTCGGGATATTTCTCCATGGCAGAAAACAAACCCATCGCAGGACCTTTGTAGTCTCCATTATCCACGATGCTGGGATGAGGTGTTTCCTGAAGGTGCTTTTGGTCTTCTCTGCAGGATAAATAGGTTTTTAAACCCGTTTTATTCAATTCATCAGCCAGTTTGAGAAAGAGGAGTTCACCTTTGTACTTGATGGTGCTTTTATCAAAACCCATTCGCTTACTGTAACCCCCGCACAAGACCAGACCTTTGACTCCCTTGAGTTGATCAGTGGCAATCATGCTTCCGGTTTAATTCTGAGAAACATACCGGGTGATTCAGTAAGAATGTAAATGTATCCGTCAGGACCCTGGCGCACAGCTCTGAATCGGGCTAAGCCCTCGAGCATTTTTTCCGTGTGTATCACCTCTTCACCTTCGATTACTACCCTGTGAATGTGTTGTCCTGCCAGCGCACCCACGAGAATATCTCCATTCCACGAGGGGTATCTGTCACTGGTTACAAAATCCATCCCGCAGGGAGCAATTGACGGGGTCCAATCTAATATTGGGTCCACCATTCCAGGTAGGGAAGTGTGCTCAGTAATGGTAGAACCATCATAATTTATTCCATGAGTGGCCTTGGGCCAACCGTAGTTTTCACCGGGCCTTATCACATTGATTTCATCACCCCCTTTGGGACCGTGCTCATGCGTCCACAATGCTCCGGTCTCAGGGTGGAAAGCCATACCCTGAATATTTCTGCTGCCGTAAGCCCATATTTCCGGTTTTGCATCGGATTTGTCCACAAAGGGATTATCAGATGGCTCTTTGCCGTCGTCGTAAAGCCTCAGTACTTTTCCATTGTGGTTATTCAACTCCTGGGCCATGTCTTGTTGACCGCGGTCTCCAATGGCAAAAAACAAATATCCATCTTCATCAAAAACTATGCGGGTACCGAAGTGAACCCGTCCTGAAGTATGAGGCTGTCCGTGGAATAATACCTCAACATCGGTGAAGCGATTGTTTTCAAGCCTGCCCCTTGCGATGGCAGTATTTCCTGAATTTCCTTGACCCCTTGCTGCATATGCGATGTAAAGCCAGCCGTTTTCTTCGTAATCAGGGTGCATCCTGACATCCAATAATCCTCCCTGGCCGTGAGCCCAAATTTCAGGAAGACCCTCAATGGGGGCGGACTTTAATTCACCATCTTCAAACACCCGCAATCGCCCCGGTCGCTCGGCAATCAAAATTCGTCCGTCTGGTAAGAATTCAAGCCCCCAGGGATTCTGAAGTCCATCAGCCAGTTTCTCTACCTCTACCTCAAAACTGTTGCTGTTTTCCTCAGAATTTTTCTCATTTACTTGAGCGTTTTCACAGGCCGTAAATAATATCATTGCAGTAAACAGAATTAAATAACTATATCTCATGGCTTTGATGATTTTTTTAAAAAATGAACTGCTGACACGCTTAAAAGGCTACCTGACGTAATTTTGCATAACTAATAAAGTCATTTTAATCCAGATTGTTTGATTTATTTCTCTTTAAAATGACCTTTGGCAAATTTTGTTGTAAATTTTTTAGTTGATAAATTTACTTGACTTGGCTCAGGTGTTTACATAATTTGGTTTCTTTGTGAATTATTACGTTACCGACTTAAAATTTTTTGCTAATCGAGTAAAATTGTCAGGTGGATCATATTTTGCATGAGAATTTATGTTCAGAAACACCAATGCAATTCAGGATTTAAAATATTTGTGATTGAGAAGGTCAATGGGTAATTATGGTGATTAAGGAAGTAATTGGAAATGAAGACATGGAAAAATTCCTGGAATTCCCCAGGACCCTTTATTCCCGTGATCCCAATTGGGTGCCCCCCGTGGACGACGAGATAAAGGGTGTTTTTGATCCCTCTACGAACAGGCTGCTCAATCAGGGGGGGCAAGCTGTAAAGTGGCTGGCGATTGATGAGTCTGAAAGGGTAGTGGGTAGAATTGCCGCTTTTTTTGACGGGAAGGATGCCGGTGGAAATTCGGTGCTATCCGGAGGAATTGGCTTTTTCGAGTGTATTGACGATCGGAAGGTGGCTCACAACCTGTTCGATACTGCTGTAGATTGGTTGAAATCCAAAGGCATTCAGGCAGTGGATGCCCCGGTAAATTTTGGAGAGAACAATTCATACTGGGGGCTCCTGGTGGAGGGCTTTACCCTGCCGGCCTACGGGATGAATTACCACATGCCCTATTACCGGGAGCTTTTCGAGTCTTACGGTTTCAAGCTCTACTTCAAGCAATTCAGCTACCGGCTCGACATGACTAAGGAGTTTCCGGAGCGCTTTTGGAAAATAGCCAAGTGGGTTTGCTCCAAACCCCATTACACCTTCAAACACTTTGAATGGAGTCAGGCAGATAAATTTATCAACGATCTGGTAGAAGTTTACAATCAGGCCTGGGCAGATTTTAAAGAGGATTTCACTCCACTGAGTCCAAAGGATGTTCGAAATACCATGGAAAAAGCCAAAGCCGTAATCGATAAGGAAATGGTTTGGTTCGCTTACTTTAAAGATGAACCCATTGCTTTTTACATCATGTTCCCGGATGCCAACCAAATCCTCAGGCATCTGAACGGCAAAATGAATCTCTGGAATAAGCTGAAGTTTCTCTACTACAAAAAAACAGGTGCCATAACGCGCGCCAGGGCACAGGTAGCCGGAGTGGTTCCCCGTTTTCAAAATTCGGGAGTTGAGTCGGGAATTTTCTGGCAGTTGAAACACGTAATGGAGCGCAAGCCACGGTATAAAGAAGTGGAGCTCTCCTGGGTGGGAGATTTCAATCCGAGAATGCTCTCAATCTATGAGGCAGTAGGCGCCGAGCATTACAAGACACACCACACCTACAGGTATATGATAGACCAATCCATTCCCTTCGAGAGGTACATGCCGGAAAAATTGGACAGTTCGATTGCCAGGAAGGTTATCAAATAATGTGGATTCCCAGACTCAATCCATTCATGATGAACTATCTCATCTCGAATTGTAAGTGGCCAACTGTTCCGGCACTTTTAAACACGGAGGCCATTCGGATGTTAAAATCTTTGTCAAATCAATCTTATGGCCAACAATCTGGAATTATTTAAACGAATCGATACAGTTGTACTCGATGTGGATGGAGTGCTTACCAACAGCCAAATGCTCATTACCGAAAGTGGAGAACTGCTGCGGTCTATGTCAGTCCGGGATGGATATGCCTTAAAGAGAGGACTGATGCACGGAATAAAAATGTGTGTCATTACCGGAGGAAGTTCTAAAGGAGTTGAATGGAGAATAAAAAGCCTGGGTATCGAAGACTACTTTGCCGCAGTGAAAAAAAAGATACTGGTCTTTGATGAGTGGGTGAACCAACACAATGTCAATCTGGATAATACTTTGTACATGGGTGACGACCTACCCGATGCGGAAGTTATGAGCAAGGTGGGCTGTCCGGTCTGCCCTGCAGATGCCGCCCCGGAAATTATCGAAATAGCTAAATATGTTTCTCCGGTGAAAGGGGGAATGGGTTGCGTCAGAGATGTACTGGAAAAAGTGCTCAAACTTCAGGGTGGTTGGAAAACCATCAAGAAACCAGCCTGATCCTGGACCCTTTTCAACTCACATCCCGGCTAGAAAACAGGAATGTTGACGATTTTTCCGGTTGTGACTGTTTAATTTGGGTGTAAGCCGGTTCCTGACTACGAGATTTTCAACTGCTATTTTTTTATCCAAAAAATTTTTCCACTTATGAATTTGCCTAAAGTTTTACTTGCTAGCGAGTCCCCGAGACGGAAATTCCTGTTGGAGGAGGCGGGTATTGAGTTTAGGCAAATGAGCCCTAAAGTGGTAGAAACACTGCCTGAGAATATGGAGGTGGATAAGATTCCCGAACATCTTGCACAACTCAAAGCTCAATCTCTTCTAAATGAGCGGCGGGATGGAGAAGTTATCCTGGCGGCAGACAGCATAGTGGTACTTTCGGGTGAATTGCTCGGAAAGCCTAAAGACAAGGAAGATGCAAAGGAGACACTAAAAAGGCTTTCAGGCCGATCCCATCAGGTGATTACCGGTCTATGTATGATTACTCAAAAGGGGACCTGGCACCAGTCGGAGGTCTCTGAGGTAAGTATGTCAGATCTCAGTGATGAAGAAGTAGATTACTATGTTGAAAACTGTGTTCCACTGGACAAAGCCGGTTCCTACGGTATTCAAGAGTGGTTGGGACTTTGCCGGGTGTCCCGAATTGAGGGAACCTATTCCAACATCATGGGACTTCCCATGTACACTGTGTACGAAATGCTGAAAAAAGTTGAGTGACTCTTGTGCGTAAGTCCCGGACTATTTCAGAAAATATTTGCCGTCCCACCAGTTGGTTTCCAGACGCGCACCGATTTTTTTATAGAAATTAATAGCCGGGGTATTCCAGTCCAGTACTTCCCACTTTATCAATGCGTATTCATTTTTTCTAGCGTAGTCAACCAGAAACCAAAACATTTGCTCACCAATCCCACTGCGGCGTGCTTGCTCGCGCACTACAAAATCCTCCAACCACAGCATTTTTCCCTTCCATGTGGAAAAGGCGTCAAAAAATATCATGATGCCAACCGGCTCTTCTTTCCGCTCTGCTATAATAAAGCTGAATAACCCCTGTTTGTAAACGGTGCGATAGTAATCAGGGGTTGTAGTTACTTCATCGAGGGCCTTTTCGTACTCAGCCAGTTCTCGGACCAGTTCGAAAGCAGATTCAATGTCGCTTTCCGTACCCATGCGAATTTGGAGATTTTCGTCAGATGATTGGGGCTTGTTTTTAGTCATAATTTTCTATAACTCATTATAAAAAAATAAATATGAGGAATTTCCAAAAAATATTTAAACCTATGGGGTTCCGTTTCTGAAAATAGCTGTATATTTGCGGTCTCATTTTCGGGACGGGTCGATTTTGCACTCAAAACGTTCAAATTCAATCTGATCTGAAATATTTTGTGAATATACATTTTTAGTAAAATATGCCAACAATAAATCAATTGGTGAAAAAGGGTCGCAAAAAAATTGCGGCGAAGAAAAAATCCAGAGCTTTGGAAGGTTGTCCCCAACGCCGAGGAGTTTGTACCCGTGTTTATACAACCACTCCCAAAAAGCCGAATTCGGCTCTGAGGAAGGTTGCAAAGGTACGACTTACTAATGGTATTGAGGTGATCGCCTACATTCCGGGAGAGGGCCATAACCTTCAGGAGCACTCTATAGTATTGCTTCAGGGGGGGAGGGTTAAAGACCTGCCCGGTGTTCGATATCGCATAGTGCGAGGTGCACTGGATACAGCCGGTGTACAGGACAGGAAGCAAAGCCGCTCGAGATACGGCGCAAAGCGACCCAAGTAACACCTTAATTATTACGCATAAGATTTTAATAGAGTAGTTTAGAAAAATGAGAAAGAGAAAGCCAAAGTTAAAAGCCATACAGCCTGATCCGCGTTACAACGACGTGATGGTCAGTAGATTTGTGAATAACCTCATGCTTCAGGGCAAGAAGAGTGTGTCCTATCAGATATTTTACGATGCTCTAGATATCGTGAAGGAGCGAACAGGTGAGGATGAACTCGAGATTTGGAAAAAGGGTCTCAATAACGTAATCCCCCAGGTGGAGGTGCGTTCAAAGCGAATCGGAGGCGCCACCTTTCAAATACCAACCGATATTCCCGCCAACCGAAAGGTTTCTATCGGGATGAAGTGGATGATCAAATTTGCCAGACAAAGAGGTGGTAAAGGAATGGCTGATAAACTGGCGGCTGAAATAATTGCAGCAAGTAAAGGTGAAGGTGCTGCAGTCAAGAGAAAAGAGGACACCCACAAGATGGCTGAGTCTAACAGAGCTTTCGCACACTTTAGAGTTTAATTCGCACATATTATTTAATTAGATAAAAATTGTATCTTTTACAATGTCAAAAGACTTAACCAAAACCCGGAATATAGGTATCGCTGCACACATTGATGCAGGTAAAACCACTACCACTGAAAGAATTTTGTTCTACACCGGATTGAGCCACAAAATCGGTGAGGTGCACGATGGCGCTGCCACCATGGACTGGATGGAACAAGAGCAGGAAAGGGGTATTACCATTACCTCAGCTGCTACGAAAACCAGTTGGAAGTGGAAGGATGAAGACTATGTGGTAAACATTATTGATACGCCAGGACACGTGGACTTTACTGTGGAGGTTGAGCGCTCACTTAGGGTGCTGGATGGTGTTGTGGCCCTGTTCTGTGCCGTTAGTGGTGTGGAACCCCAATCCGAGACGGTTTGGAGACAGGCGGATAGATATAAAGTGCCCAGACTGGGCTTTGTAAATAAAATGGACCGCTCAGGTGCTGATTTCTTTGAAGTTGTAAAGCAAGTCAAGGAAATGCTAGGTGCCAACCCGGTTCCAATGCAGGTGCCTATCGGTGCTGAAGATTCGTTTGAAGGTGTGGTTGATTTAATCACCAATAAGGCTATTATCTGGAATGAAGAGGACATGGGTATGACTTATGAAACGATCGATATCCCTGCCGATCTTCAGGACACGGTGGATGAGTATCGCGAAAAACTTTTGGAAAGTGTGGCTGAGTATGATGAAAGCCTCATGGAAAAGTTTTTCGACGATCCCAACTCCATCACTCCCGATGAGATTCGCTCTGCCATCCGTGCCGCTGTAATAGATATGAGTATTACTCCTATCTTCTGTGGTTCTGCCTTTAAAAACAAAGGGGTACAGGCGGTGCTGGACGCGGTTTGTGCTTTCTTGCCCTCTCCCCTGGATGTGGAGGCTATTGATGGTATCGACCCGAGAACGGAAGAGCCCATCAAGAGAGAACCCAGAATAGATGAACCGTTTTGTGCACTGGCATTTAAAATCGCCACCGACCCATACGTGGGAAGACTCTCTTTCTTCCGTACTTATTCCGGTGTGCTTGATGCAGGTTCTTATGTATTAAATACCAGAAGTGGTAAAAAGGAACGCCTGTCCAGACTTTATCAAATGCATTCCAACAAACAGAATGCAATTGATAAAGTGGAAGCGGGTGATATCGCTGCAGGTGTGGGTTTCAAAGATCTCAAAACCGGTGATACCATTTGTGATCTGGATCACCCGATCGTACTTGAAAATATTTCATTCCCCGATCCTGTAATTGGATTGGCAGTAGAGCCTAAAACCCAGAAAGACCTGGAAAAACTCGGAATGGGTTTGGCCAAACTGGCTGAGGAAGATCCCACTTTCCGCGTCAGATACGATGAGGAAACCAACCAGACTGTCATTAGTGGTATGGGTGAGCTCCATCTTGAAATCATCGTCGATCGATTGAGGAGAGAGTTTAAAGTGGAGATCAACCAAGGTGCACCACAGGTGAACTATAAAGAGGCTCTTACCAAAAATGTATCTCACAGAGAGAAACTGAAGAAGCAAACTGGTGGTTCCGGTCTCTTTGCCGACATGGAATTCGAACTCGGACCTGCCGATGAGGAGTTTTTGGAGAGCGATGAGTTTAAAACCGGTAAGGTTAAAATGCAGTTCGTCAACGACATAGTCGGAGGTTCTATTCCAAGGGAATTGATCCCCGCTGTTCAAAAGGGATTCCAGGAAATGATGAACAATGGTATCCTTGCAGGATATGCCATTGATAGTATGAAAGTAAGGGTTTATGACGGATCTACTCACACGGTGGATTCCAAGCCTATCGCTTTTGAACTCTGTGCCAAAGAGGGCTTTAAAGTGGCTGCAAAGCAGGCCGGTCCGGTCTTGTTGGAGCCGGTTATGAAGCTTGAAGTAACCACTCCTGAAGAGTACACCGGTAACGTAATCGGTGACCTCAACAAGAGAAGAGGATTGATAAAAGGACAGGAAATGAAGACCAATGCTGTGGTGGTTAAAGCTCAGGTACCTCTGGCCGAGATGTTTGGCTACGTGACGCAGCTTAGAACCATTACCTCAGGTCGTGCAGCCTCCTCAATGGAGTTCTCGCACTACGCACCTGCGCCTTCAGGTATTGCAGACGAAGTAATTGAAAAAGCCAAAGGAGAGGTGAAAGTCTAAATGACAGACACCGCTTCAGTGACATAAATTATTTTATTAAGTATTCTCAAACGAGGCCATGAATCAAAAAATCAGAATCAAGCTCCGCTCTTACGACCACAATTTGGTTGATAAATCGACGGAGAAGATTATAAAGACAGTACGCAACAGCGGCGCCGTTGTTGCGGGTCCGATTCCGCTGCCAACCGAGAAAGAAATCTTCACCGTGTTGCGTTCGCCACACGTCAACAAGAAATCTCGAGAGCAGTTTCAGATCCGCACCCACAAGCGCCTTATCGAGATTTACACTCCGACCCCCAAAACGGTTGATGCTCTATCTAAACTGGAGTTGCCAAGTGGAGTGGATATTCAGGTTAAGTTGACGTAATATTTACCGTCGGGTTTTTTACGGGGCTGCAAAGTGCTGACCCCTTGATGATTGTGTGATTTGGAATGCGGGAACTTTTTCCCCTTCTACACACGTAGATCATATTATTAACTTTTAAAATTGCCAAAAGTGAACGGATTAATTGGACGCAAAATAGGCATGACCAGTATTTTTAACCAGTTTGGTGAAAACATTGCCTGTACAGTGGTAGAGGCCACTCCCAATGTTGTGACCCAAATCAAAAGCGAGGATGTAGATGGCTACAGTGCCTTCCAGCTTGCATTTGGTACTGCCAAAGCAAAAAATACATCGCAACCGCTACAGGGTCATCTTGATAAAGCAGGCACCGGACCGAAACAAAAAATTCGGGAATTCCGTGACTTCAATCTGGACAAAGCTGTCGGTGATGAAGTGCGGGTTGAGGAAGTTTTCAACGAGGGCGATATTATTAGCGCCATCGGTGTTAGCAAAGGAAAGGGCTTTCAGGGAGTTGTCAAAAGACATGGCTTTAGAGGTGTCGGTGACGCTACCCATGGCCAGCACAACAGACAAAGACATCCAGGTTCTATTGGAGCGGGTTCAGATCCATCCAAGGTATTCAAGGGCATGAGAATGGCCGGAAGAACCGGAGGAGATAGAGTTAAGATTAAAAATCTCAGGGTTGTGAAAATCCTCCCGGAAAAGAATCTCGTTTTGGTTAAAGGCGCTATTCCAGGCCAAAAAGGTGGGCTGGTAATGCTGGAAAAATAAATACTAATTGATCGGACCGAGGTCCTTGCAGTAACTTATGGAGGGAGTTATCCCGAAGTATTTAACAACCGGGAGATTGCCCGGAAAAAAACAATGAACAATGAAACTTGATGTACTGGATATTCAGGGTCAAAAAACCGGCAGGCAGATAAACCTGCCCGATGAAATATTTGGAGCAGAATCCAATGATCATGTCATCTATCTCGCTGCTAAAGCCGCACAGGCCAACCGCAGACAGGGAACCCATGCAACCAAAGAGAGAAATGCAGTTAAGGGTTCTACTAAGAAGATCAAAAAACAAAAGGGTACCGGTACTGCCAGAGCTGGTGATATCAAAAACCCTCTGTTCCGGGGAGGTGGTAAAATTTTTGGCCCCAGACCCAGATCATACCACCAAAAGGTGAATAAGAAGACAAAAAAGATCGCTCGTAACGCTGTACTTTCAGGGAAAATTAAGGCTGAAAAAGTGGTGGCACTTGAAGATTTTTCTTTCGATAAGCCAAATACCCGAGAATTCAGAACCGTAATTAAGAATCTGGAACTCGACGGCCGCAAAACACTTGTTTTGCTATCAGATTACGATCAGAATCTCTATCTGAGCAGTAGAAATTTGCCCAAGTGCAAGGTGCTCAATATAAAAGACGCCGGTATACTTGACTTTATGGAATCGGACACCATTGTCCTATCCGAAGGCTGCGAAAAGCATTTTAATCAACCTGTTTAATTAATAATTATCATGGCTAAACGCGTATTGATAAAACCGATAATCTCCGAAAAATCTGAAATGTTGACTGAAGCTGTCAACCAGTACTCCTTTGTAGTGGATAAAAGAGCCACAAAAGGTCAGATAAAAAATGCGGTGGAAGAATTGTACGAAGTGAAAGTGAAAGGGGTCAATACCCTTGTAATGCCCTCCAGGAGTAAGAATAGAAATACCAAGAGGGGATTTATCAGAGGTAGTGTACCTTCTTTCAAAAAGGCTGTGGTTACAGTCGCTGAGGGCGAAGTCATTGACTTTTTCGGAGACGTTTAATTTGTGGATTACTAAAATAGCGAACAATGCCTGTAAAAAAGTTTAAACCAATAACTCCCGGAACCAGGAACAGAATGGGACTTGACTATTCGGCCGTGACCACGGATAAGCCTGAAAAGAGCTTGTTGGGCTCTAAAAAGCGCACCGGTGGTAGAAACAACGCGGGAAAGATGACTGTGAAACACCGTGGTGGTGGACACAAACGTCGTTACAGAATCATCGATTTTAAGAGGGATAAAGACGGAGTACCCGGTACCATAAAATCCATCGAATACGATCCGAACAGGACCGCATTTATAGCACTTGTCTTTTACGCCGATGGGGAGAAGCGATATATCATCGCTCCCAATGGGATAAAAGTTGGCGATAAAATTGTTTCAGGTGAAGGTGCAGAACCGGAAACCGGGAATGCACTCTTCCTCAAGGAAATTCCTTTGGGCTCCATGATCCACGCCATTGAGTTGACTCCCGGAAAAGGTGCATCTCTGGCAAGAAGTGCTGGAACTTATGGTCAGTTGATGGGCCGCGAAGGAAAGTACGCCTCTGTTAAGTTGCCATCCGGTGAGGTGAGAAGGATACTTCTTACTTGTAAAGCCACGATTGGCACAACCTCCAATCCCGACCACACACAACAGGTGCTCGGTAAGGCAGGTCGCAAGCGTTACCTGGGTAGAAGACCAAGGGTGAGACCTGTAGCTATGAACCCGGTTGATCACCCGATGGGTGGTGGAGAAGGTAGAGCTTCAGGAGGGCATCCGAGAAGTAAGAAGGGATTGAAAGCCAAAGGTTTCAAAACCCGTAATAACAAGAAGCATTCAACAAAATTGATAGTTTCTAAACCGAAGAAGAGGGCAAAGAAATAATAAACCCAAATAAGTTTTAACAATGGCAAGATCTATTAAAAAGGGACCTTACGTTTTTCACAAACTTCTTAAAAAAGTAGAGAAGGCGCGTGAGACTAAGAAAAAATCAGTGATCAAAACCTGGTCCAGAGCCTCTATGGTCATTCCCGATATGGTGGGCCTGACAATAGCAGTTCACAACGGCAAAACATTTGTACCGGTTTACATCACCGAAAATATGGTGGGGCACAAATTGGGCGAGTTTGCCCTGACCCGAAGTTTCAGAGGTCACGCCGGAAACCGTAAATAATATTAACTAAAGAAAATAAATTTCGACACCATGGAAGCAGTAGCTAAACTGAAGAATTGTGGAATGTCAGCCAGGAAAATGCGACTGGTCGCTGACCTGATAAGAGGTAAGGGGGTGGACGAAGCTCTTGATATACTTCGATTTACTAAAAAAGAGGCCACTTATCATATCGAAAAAACCCTGTTGTCAGCCATTGCCAATTGGGAGCAGAAAAACGATATGATGGAGAACGCCGATGATTACGACCTGGTCGTCTCCAGAATTCAGGTGGACGATGCACCTCAGCTGAAAAGAATCAGAGCCAGAGCTCAGGGACGGGCTCATCGCATCAGAAAGAGATATTGCCATATTACCCTGATGGTGGAGAATAAAATTCCGCTTCCTTCCGAGATGGAAGATGAGGAAGAATACGAAGAGGACTACGAAGAAGAGTACGAGGAAGAATTGGAAGAGGAGACAACTGAAAACTTAGAATAATAATTCAATACATTTAATCAATGGGTCAAAAAACTAATCCGATAGGCAATCGCCTTGGCATCATCAGAGGATGGGAATCCAATTGGTACGGTGATCACGATTTCGCTGATAAGGTAATCGAGGATGAAAACATCAGGAAATACCTCGAAGCCAGAATCCAAAAGGGCGGCATCGCAAGAATCATCATCGAGCGAACGCTCAAGAGAATTACCATTACCATCCACACATCGCGTCCCGGTATTATCATTGGTAAGGGCGGCTCGGAAGTCGATCTTATCAAGGAGGAGTTGAAAAAAATTACCGGAAAGGATGTGCAGATCAATATTGTCGAGGTGCGCAAACCCGAACTGGATGCCAATATTGTTGCTGAAAGTATAGCGAGGCAGATTGAGTCCAGGATTAATTTCCGCCGGGCGGCCAAAATGGCTATCCAAAGCACTATGAGAGGTGGTGCAGAGGGAATTAAGGTGAGAATCGCAGGCCGTCTGAACGGAGCTGAAATGGCGAGAACCGAGGAGTACAAAGAGGGTAGAACCCCCTTGCACACCTTTAGGGCCGACATCGATTACTCCCTTAAAGAAGCCAATACCGTTTACGGAAAGATAGGTGTCAAGGTTTGGATTTGTAAAGGGGAAGTACTTGGAAAGAGAGACCTTTCTCCACATATCGGAGTTGACCAAAAAACCAAACGACCCAAAAGGGGTGGTGGCGGACGCAGAGGTGGCGGCGGAAGACGTTAATATTTGCCGCGCGGCGTTTTTTTATTGATTTTGAGAGACAAAGATTTATTGAAATAACGTACCTTTGCGACTCTTTTGCAAAAAGCGTTGCACAAGTGACAAAATAGACCAGAAATGTTACAGCCAAAAAGGACAAAATACAGAAAGCAACAAAAGGGCAGGGTTAAAGGTCTTGCCCACAGAGGAAGTACGATCTCATTCGGCTCCTTTGGGCTGAAATCCATGGATACCTCCAGGATTACCAGTAGGCAAATTGAATCTGCCAGGGTTGCTCTCACCAGGTTTATGAAAAGGGAAGGAAAGGTTTGGATCCGCATTTTTCCGGACAAACCCATTACCAAGAAACCCCAGGAAGTTCGTATGGGTAAAGGTAAAGGTCCTCTCGATCACTACGTGGCAGTAGTAAAACCCGGTCGAATTATTTTTGAAATGGATGGTGTTCCCCGCAAAACAGCGGAAGAGGCACTCAGACTGGCAGCGCAAAAATTGCCGGTCAAAACCAAGTTTGTGGTCAGACCCGATTACGTGGAATAAATTTATAACCGTTAAAGCCACCATCTTATGGCAACTAAGAAATTTTTAGAGTTAAAAGAGTTCAATGACGAGGAGCTCGCTAACGAATTGAAAGAGACAGAAAAACAGTATCTCAAACTAACTTTTGACCATTCTGTCAAAGGTATAGACAACCCCATGCTCGTTCGTGATATGAGAAGGGACATTGCAAGGTTGAATACAGAGATACGACGCAGAGAAATAAACAACATGTCTGAAGAGGAATTGGCCAAAAGGTCCAAAATCCGACAGAGACGAAGAAAGTAAAGGATCAAATTATAATTACCTATTCATTTTTGAATCATGACTGAAAGAAAATCGCGAAAAACCAGAGTTGGTGTTGTCTCCAGTAATGCAATGGACAAGAGCATTTCTGTCCTGGTCGAGCGCCGTTTGCGCCACCCCATGTACGGGAAATTCGTTAAAAAGTCCAAGAAATTTATCGCCCACGATGAGTCTAATGACTGCAATGTGGGAGACAAGGTGAAGATTATGGAGACGAGACCCTTAAGCAAGACCAAAAAATGGCGTGTGGTCGAGATTCTTGAAAGAGCGAAGTAATTATATACCATTAAGAAAGATCGAGTAAAATTACGTAATCATGATACAGCAGGAAAGTCGGCTCTCAGTAGCTGATAATAGCGGTGCAAAAGAAGTGCTTTGTATAAAAGTACTGGGTGGTAGTAAGAAACGATACGCCACTATTGGTGATCAAATCGTGGTCACTGTAAAGCATTCCACTCCAAGTGGTAGTGTGAAGAAAGGTACCGTCAGCAAGGCCGTCATTGTACGTACCAGAAAGGAGATCAGAAGAAAGGATGGATCTTATATCCGCTTCGATGACAATGCCGTGGTACTGCTCAACGCAGCCGATGAACCCAGAGGTACTCGTATCTTTGGCCCAGTGGCCAGGGAGTTGAGAGAAAGAGACTACATGAGGATTGTATCACTGGCACCCGAGGTGCTCTAAATATTATTAAGTTATGTCTAACAATAGCAACAAAAGGTTCAAACCTAAGAGCAAAATAAAGAAGGGAGACAAAGTGTTTGTCGTTGCCGGTAGTTATAAAAATCCGGATAAACCACGCAATGTGCTGGAAGTCCTTAATAGTAAAGGCAAGGTAATTGTCGAGGATGTAAATATTGTGAAAAAACACGTCAAACCAACCAATGAAAGCCCCGGGGGAATCCAGGAAAAAGCCGCACCAATTGATATTTCAAATGTGATGCTGGTCGATCCCAAAACCGGAGAACCAACCAGGGTCGGAAGGAAAATTGTCGATGGAAAAATCGTCAGATACGCCAAAAAATCAGGAGAAATTATTCAGTGATGAGCTATATACCGAATTTAAGGAGAAAGTACAACGAGGAAATCATACCTAAACTAACCGAACAGTTTGGTTATGAATCCGTAATGGAGGTTCCGAAACTCCGCAAGATATCAATTAATCAGGGACTGGGTGATGCCACGCAGGACAAGAAAATTGTGGACAATGCCTTTAATGACCTGGCTGTTATTGCAGGTCAAAAGCCTGTTACCACCATTGCCAAAAAATCCGTTTCTAACTTTAAACTTAGAGAGGGAATGCCAATTGGTTGTAAGGTGACCCTGAGAAAGAACAGAATGTACGAATTCCTCGAGCGTTTGATAGCTGTAGCCCTTCCGAGGGTGAGGGATTTCAGAGGCATTAACGACAAGAGCTTCGATGGCAGGGGTAATTATACGCTTGGTATAACTGAGCATATTATTTTCCCTGAAATCGATATGGACAAAGTGACCAGGATCAACGGAATGGACATAACTTTTGTAACCACCGCGCAGACGGATGCTGAAGCCCTGGCCCTTTTGAAGGAATTCGGTATGCCTTTTAAGAATCAGTAAATTTTATAATCCAGAATAGTTACTAAACATGGCAAGGAAATCACTAATAGCCAGAGACAAAAAAAGAGAGCGACTCGTTAAAAAGTATGCCGAATTGAGAAAACAGCTCAAGGAAGAGGGCCGCTACGACGAATTGGATAAGCTGCCGAGAAACGCATCACCTGTGCGCTTGCATAATAGATGCCGGCTTACAGGCCGTCCTAAAGGCTATATGAGGAAATTCGGACTCTGTAGAGTCAAATTCAGAGAGATGGCACTGGAAGGAAAAATTCCAGGCGTAACCAAAGCAAGTTGGTAATTATTTAAATAAGAGTATCATGACACATTCAGATCCGATCGCTGATTATCTGACCAGAATTCGAAATGCCCAATTAGCAGGGCATCGCATGGTGGAAGTGCCCATGTCGAAAATGAAGAAGAAAATAACCGAGATCCTCTTTGATCAAGGCTATATCTTTAGATATAAACTGGAACCGGAAAACGGACCCCAGGGCACTATTAAAATTGCTCTGAAGTACGATCAGGAAACCAAAGTGCCCGCCATACGAGAGCTCGGACGTATTAGCAGACCCGGTCTGAGGAAGTACAGCGGTTCTGACGAAATACCCCGAATCATCAATGGCCTCGGAATTTGTTTGGTTTCGACATCCGAAGGAGTAATGACCGATAAAGAGGCCAGGAAAAGAAATCTCGGTGGAGAGCTTATTTGTTACGTATATTAAATCTTACAACCATGTCCCGAATAGGAAATGCGATTATAGAAATACCTGAAAAGGTCGAAATATCTGTGAGTAAAGGTAATGAAGTGACTGTAAAAGGCCCCAAGGGTACCATCAGCAGACAACTTGATCACGACATGATCATAGATGTGGAAGATGGACAAATCCAGGTTAAAAGACCGACGGATTCCAAGCGCCATCGATCCATGCACGGCCTTACCCGCTCATTGGTTTTCAATATGATAACTGGTGTTTCTGAGGGATTCAAGAAGGAATTGCAGTTGGTGGGTGTTGGTTACAGAGCGGCCAATACTGGCAACTTACTGGAACTGACCATTGGCTATTCACACCCGGTCTTTTTCTACGTTCCCGATGACATTAAGGTAGAAACCAAATCAGAGAAGGGTAAAAATCCCACCATTTGGCTTGAGTCCTGCGACAATGAAATGCTAGGCCTGGTTGCCAATAAGATTAGATCCTTCCGCAAGCCGGAACCCTATAAAGGAAAGGGGATTCGATTTGCCGATGAATACTTGAGAAGAAAAGCCGGTAAAGCAGCCGCAAAATAATAATATTGTCCGGCGAATATGGGTGTTTACTCAAATCGCCGGCAGCATGAATTTTAAATTGCATAAGTCATGAAACTGACAAGAAGAAAGAGAATTAAATACCGCGTCAGGAGCAAAGTTAAAGGCACTCCTGAAAGACCCAGGTTGACCGTTTACAGAAGTAATAAAAACATTCACTGCCAGGTGATTGACGACGTAAATGGTACTACTTTGGTCCATGCATCATCCGTTGAGGAGGGAATCCCGACGGACCTTCCTAAAGGTGATACGGCCAAAAAGGTAGGTGAAGTCATCGCTCAAAGGGCTAAAGATGCCAATATAGAGAAAGTGGTATTTGATAGAGCGGGTTATCGCTATCATGGAAGGGTTAAGGCCCTCGCTGATGGTGCTCGTGAAGGAGGTCTTATATTTTAAAAATTTTTAATCATCAATTACAGAGATGAGAGATAATCAGAAAAGGATTAAGCCGGCAGAAACTGAATTGCAGGATAAATTGGTAGCCGTAAACAGGGTGGCCAAAGTAACCAAAGGTGGTAGAACCTTCGGGTTTAGCGCCATAGTGGTTGTCGGCGACGGAAAAGGTACTGTCGGACACGGTTTGGGTAAAGCAAGGGAAGTTTCCTCAGCTATTGCCAAGGCGATTGACGATGCCAAAAAGAACCTCGTCCGCTTCCCAATTATCAATGGGACCATTCCACACGAACAAAACGGAAAGTTCGGGGCAGGTAAGGTGTATATTAAACCCGCCTCAGATGGTACCGGTGTTATCGCGGGTGGTGGGATGCGCGCAGTGCTGGAAACAGCCGGAGTGCAAAATGTACTGGCCAAATCGCTCGGTTCAGCAAATCCACACAATGTGGTAAAAGCTACCATCGATGCCCTGACCAAACTCAGGGACCCTAAAACAGTTTCCAGAACCAGAAGGATCCCCGTCAAAAAAGTTTTCAACGGTTAATCTATAGACTCTCAAATAGTTTTTGCAATGGAAAAAGTTAAAATCACCCAGGTTAAGAGTATGATCGACAGGTCCAAAAGACAGAAGGATACCCTCGTGGCACTCGGTTTGGGTAAAATTAATAAGTCATCTCAGCATACGCTGACGGATCAGATTAAGGGGATGATTGGAAAAGTGAGCCACCTGGTTGTGGTTGAGGAAGTGAAGTAATTTTATATTTGCACCCACTTAAAGATATTTCGTTATGGAACTACATAAACTAAAACCGGCCAAAGGGTCTAATAAAAAGCGCAAGATCGTCGCCAGAGGTGTTGGCTCAGGACGCGGAAGGACCGCTACCAGAGGAACCAAAGGTGCGAAGTCTCGCTCGGGATATAAGTACAGGAGAAATTTTGAAGGTGGGCAGACTCCACTTCAAATCAGGGTTCCCAAAATTGGTTTCAAAAATCCTAACAGAACTGAATTCTTCCCGATCAATCTCGATCTGCTTGATCATTTTTGTGAGAAATTTGGCACTGATGAGATATCGACAGATTTGTTGGTAGAGAAAAAGGTTATAAAAAAGTACCATAAAGTAAAAGTACTTGGCAGAGGTGAATTGGACAGGGCTGTGAAGATCAAAGTAAATGCCATCTCCGAAGCGGCTAAGAAACATATTGAAAACAAAGGCGGTTCAGTGACCCTGCTGTAAAATTTTAAGATGAAGAAGTTTTTAGAGACCCTCCAGAATATTTGGAAAATCCCCGAACTCAGACAGCGCATCATCTTTACGCTCGGTATGCTGGCTGTATTTCGCTTTGGTTCCTATGTGGTACTCCCCGGTGTTATGCCGGAAGTGCTGCAACAAGCAACTGCTGAGCGTTCAGCTCACGATATCCTTGGATTGATTAACATCTTTACTGGTGGTGCATTTAATAATGCCGCCGTTTTTGCATTGGGGATCATGCCCTATATCACCGCTGCGATTATTGTGCAGCTACTCGGTTTTGCTGTCCCTTACTTTCAAAGACTACAGCAAAAAGAAGGAGAGAGTGGTCGTAAAAAACTTACTCAGATAACCAGGTTGCTGACTGTGGCCATTACCCTTGTTCAGGGTGGTGGATATCTCAGTTTGGTAGCTTCATTTGGTGCAATCGACCCGAATGTTCCACCGGGTATATTCTGGATATCCAATATTATCATTTTGAGTACCGGTACCACTTTTGCTATGTGGCTCGGTGAGCGAATTACCGACCGTGGTATCGGAAACGGTATATCGCTCCTCATTACCATAGGTATCATCGCGATGCTTCCACAGGCTTTTGCCTTCGAGGTGGTTGCACAGGTTGAAACCAGCGGTTTCTTCATCCTCGTATTGGAGCTCGCCTGTCTCTTCCTGGTGGTTATGGCCACCGTACTGATAGTACAGGGGGTCCGAAAAATTCCCATCCAGTTCGCCAAGCGAATGGTTGGACGGGGAGATGCCAATATGCCGGTCAGTGGTGCCAGAGATTACATTCCACTGAAAGTGAATGCTTCTGGTGTGATGCCAATTATCTTTGCCCAGGCACTTATGTTCCTGCCCATGACATTGGCCCAGTACACTATGCAAGACGGAGAAATGGCCGCAACCGGATGGTTGAGCGAATTGAATGATCCCTTCTCGCTGCTTTACTCTATAATCTACTTTGTACTCGTAGTTGTCTTTACTTACGTGTACACTGCATTGATTGTAAATCCCAAGCAGTACGCTGAATACCTTAAGCGGCAGAATGCATTTATTCCGGGAATTAAGCCCGGTAAAGCAACTGAGGAGTTTATCGACTCCACGACTACCAGAGTGACGCTTCCAGGATCTATATTCCTGGGTATTATCGCGATACTGCCGGCTGTCGCTGTAGCCATGGGCGTGAATCCTTCCTTTGCATTGTTCTTCGGAGGTACATCGCTGCTGATTTTGGTTGCGGTGGTACTGGATACCTTGCAGCAAGTGGAGAGCTACCTGTTGATGCGCAAATACGACGGTCTGGTTAAGAGCGGTCGAATAAAAGGACGAAGCCAGGGAATGCAGATTGGTGCAAGTATGTAAATCCCTTAAGTTTCCATGGTTTTTGGACCCAAAATTCGCGCTAAGACTGAAGAGGAGATCGGGTATTTGAAAGAGAATTGCCTGCTGGTCTGCGAAACTCTCGCATTGATCGCAAGTCATATACAACCCGGAATTACCGGGATGGACCTGGATGAAATGGCAGAGGAGTTTATAAGGAGCAAAGGCTCTGTTCCCGGCTTTAAAGGACTTTATGATTTTCCCGCCACACTCTGCATCTCCCCCAATTCAGCAGTTGTTCACGGAATTCCTCATAACCAGCCTTTCAGGGAGGGTGACATAATATCAATCGACTGCGGCACTTATAAGAACGGGTTTTATGGAGACGCTGCATATACATTTGCAATCGCTCCCGTAAAACCTCCGGTTGAAAAACTGCTGAAAGTTACCAGACAGGCACTTCAACTGGGAATAGATATGGCCAGGCCCGGCAAAAGAGTCGGAGACATTGGCTTCGCTATACAAAATCACTGCGAGCGGGTCAATCGTTTTTCAATCGTTCGACAGTTGGTTGGACATGGAATAGGTAGCAAATTGCATGAACCCCCTGAAATTCCCAACTTCGGAAAAAAGGGCAGAGGGGCAAAATTGATACCCAATATGACCATCGCCATTGAGCCCATGGTCAATATGGGGCGGAAAGAAATAAAACAGGATCCCGATGGCTGGACCATTTACACCCGCGACGGGAGCCCAAGTGCACACTTCGAACACTCGATAGTTGTCCGCGAAGAAGGCGCTGAATTGCTCAGCGACCATAAAATTATTGATGAATCTGTAAAAAATAATGAATTTCTTGCACTTATCTAATAAAATAGTGCGATATTTGCAGTCCGAAAATTGAATATGGCCAAACAAGAGGTAATAAAGCAAGACGGAATCATTGAAGAAGCGTTGTCTAACGCGATGTTCAGGGTTCGTTTGGAGAATGATCACGAAATAATCGCCACCATCTCCGGGAAAATGCGGATGAACTACATTCGTATCTTACCGGGTGACAAAGTGGCCGTAGAAATGTCTCCGTACGATCTGACCAGAGGTAGGATTACCTACCGTTATAAATAATTCTATAACGCACATAATATCAATAGTCATGAAAGTACGTGCATCTGTAAAGAAGCGTTCTGCCGATTGTAAGATCATTCGCAGAAAAGGTAAAATTTACGTTATTAATAAAAAGAATCCCCGGTTCAAGCAACGTCAGGGGTAATTCATAATTTTTAGGACATTATAATATGGCACGAATAGTAGGTGTAGATCTTCCGAGAAACAAAAGGGGCGTTATAGCGCTCACTTATATTTACGGAATTGGTAAAACCAGATCTGAAAAGATTCTCGACCTGGTGAATGTTGATCACAGTATCAAGGTCCAGGATTGGTCTGATGAGCAAATCAGAGCCATTGCAGCACTTATCCAGGACGAAATCAAGGTAGAGGGTGAGCTTCGCGGTGAAGTGCAAACCAACATCAAGCGCCTGATGGATATCGCATCCTACAGGGGTCTGAGACACAGAAAGGGATTGCCGGTTCGCGGTCAGCGCACTAAGACCAATGCCCGTACAAGAAAAGGACGGAAGAAAACTGTTGCTAACAAGAAAAAGGTGACGAAGTAATTGGCTTTGCACCATTGTTTTATCTTATTGCTTAAGATTTTTACCAAATGGCTAAAGGAAGAAAAATAGTTAGAAAGCGAAAGGTTAAAGTGGATCCGAGAGGAATCGCATTCATTCAAGCCTCTTTCAACAACATTATTATTTCGCTCACAAACAAGCAGGGCGATGTGATAGCCTGGTCTTCTGCCGGTAAGGCCGGTTTCAGAGGGTCCAAGAAAAATACCCCATATGCCGCTCAGGTCGCTGCATCTGAAGCTGCCCAAAAGGCATTTGATGCCGGCATGCGCTCGTGTACAGTTTTCGTCAAAGGCCCCGGCTCAGGACGTGAATCTGCAATCAGGGCAATTGACAATGGCGGAATAAAGGTTTCAAAGATCAAGGATGTTACTCCACTGCCGCACAATGGCTGCAGACCACCCAAGAAAAGAAGGGTTTGATCGATTATTTTATCTGAAAGAAAGATTTTTAGAAAATGGCAAGATATACCGGACCAATCACGAAAAAGGCAAGGGCTATTGGAGAGCCTATATTCGGTTACGACCGCGCTTTTGAAAGGAAAAAACACCCCCCGGGTCAACATGGTCCCTCAAAGAGAAGAAAGCAAAAATCCGATTACGCTATTCAGCTGAGAGAGAAGCAAAAGGCTAAATATACCTATGGTTTGCTGGAAAGACAATTTCGCAACCTGTTTAATAAAGCCAATAGTAAGTCGGGTGTTACCGGTGAGTTGCTCCTTCAACTTCTGGAAGCTCGCCTGGATAATGTAGTCTTTAGATTGGGATTGGCACCCACCCGGAGAGCTGCCAGACAGCTTGTAAATCACAAGCACATCGCTGTAAATGGTAGGTTGTCTGATATCCCGTCTCATACTTTGAGACCAGGTGATGTGATAACTGTGCGCGGTAAATCCCGCAACCTGAATATCATTCAATCCAGCATCAACCAAAAAGCTGATGTTCGAAAGTTTGGCTGGCTGGAATGGAACCCTGATAAACTCCAGGGAAAATTCCTGGAATACCCTGAGCGGGAAGCTATTCCGGAGAACATCAACGAACAGCTCATCGTTGAACTCTATTCAAAATAAAACTCAGCTGGCTTTGTACCACATCAAGTGCAAAGCCGCTGCTATTTTCTGTCTTTTGGCATTCATACACTTCAAGAGTCTAAATTATGCAATTATTAAATTTCCATAAACCAGATAAGATCATCCTGCAAAAGGCTAACGATTTCGATGGTCAATTCGAATTCAAGCCTTTGGAACCTGGATTTGGTCAGACGATAGGAAACTCTCTTCGTAGGGTTTTGCTCTCTTCGCTGGAGGGCTGTGCCATATCTGCTGTCAGAATTGCAGGTGTGGAACACGAATTCTCCACAATTAAGGGGGTCGTCGAAGATGTGGTTGATATAGTGCTAAACCTCAAACAGGTAAGATTTAAGTACCTGCTTGATGCTGAAGATTTTGAAGAGGAAATTATCTACCTGACAATCTCGGGAAAGGAAGTTTTTACCGGTGCGGATATTCAGGGCAATACCAATGTATTTGAAGTGATGAATCCGGAGGTGGAGATTTGCCACATGGATACTTCAGTAAGTCTTGAGATGGAATTGACCATCTCCAAGGGAAGGGGTTATGTACCTGCTGAGGAACATAAATCAAAGGACATGCCCATTGGAGTGATTCCCGTTGATGCGATCTACACCCCTATTAAGAATGTGGCCTACAAAATCTCCAATACCAGGGTTGGTCAGCGCACGGATTACGAAAAACTGGATATCAATGTGGTTACCGATGGAACGGTTCACCCGGAAGAAGCAATTAAAGAAGCTTCCAGGATTTTGATCCAGCACCTGATGCTCATCACTGACGAGAATATTACCTTTGATGATGCAGCCGGACGCCAGGATGATATTGTGGATGAGCACGTATTGCACATGCGTAAACTACTCAAAACGGCACTCGAAGACCTCGATCTGTCTGTAAGGGCCTACAATTGCCTTAAAGCTGCAAAGATCAATACACTCGGAGAACTTGTTCAATACGAACCTCACGAACTGCTGAAGTTTAGGAATTTTGGTCGCAAATCTCTGGTGGAAATTGAGGAATTGTTACAAGATAAAAATCTCGAGTTTGGAATGGACCTCGGTAAGTACCGGCTCGAAGAAAATTAAACAACCATATTAGTTCATTGCATTAACTGTCGATACGATTATCCGGTGATGCGAAGTTAAAAAATTGATCATGAGACACGGAAAGCGATTTAATCAACTAAAGAGAAAGAAAGGCCACAGGGACGCCACTCTAATGAATATGTCCAATGCTCTTATAAAGCATAAGCGTATTTTTACAACCCTGGCCAAAGCCAAGGCCCTCAGAAAACATGTAGAGCCCATTATTACAAAAAGTAAAACCAATACCACGCATTCGAGAAGGGTGGTGTTCAGCTACCTGAAGAATAAAAATTCCGTGGATGAGTTGTTTTCCATAATCGCTGCTAAAATTGGTGATCGTCCAGGTGGTTA
>SKLY01000160.1 GCA_007121335.1 Saprospiraceae bacterium
GAAATTTATTCAAATCCTATCCGCTATTTCCGCACTTTCTACTTTCTGAACTTTGAACTGTCAAAAACGCCCTATGCGATAAAATAGGGCCATGTAGCGGACGCAAGGCATTGCGTCCCTACATCCGAATTTATTCAAACCCTATCCGCTATATCCGCACTTTCTACTTTCTGAACTTTTTACTTTCTATACTCTCTATTCTTTTGGGCTTCGATTCTCGGGTCTTTATGGTTGTGAGCGGTAACGGTCATGTCTGTTGTTTTTTTAGCAAAAATTACTCTTCTATAAATTGCTCCATGCGCTCAATCAAGCGGTCAATTCTGGTTCGGATATTTTCTTCTAATTGCTCCGATTCCTCCCCGGTTTCCGTCATATCGTCGAGTTGACGGATCATGGAATCCAATTCATTTTTCTCCCCATCCAGGGCGCTGAGTTCCTCCCCACTGATATTGAATTCCTCTCCCCTTTCGCGCAAGAAACCTATGGAGGTCCCAATCCGGTCTCTCATCTCATCGTATTTCCCCTCGGAGAATCGCTCCCGCTCGGAAACAACCATGTCCACCAGTGACTGACCCAGTTGGCGGGCGCTTTCAACCACCTGCTGACTGTCGGCCTGTTCATCTTCAGTCCCTAAAAAATAGTTGTACGCAATCAGTGCGAGCAAAAGGAGAATGGCAATTCGAATTAATAGTCTCATAAATAGTTGATTAGCGGTCGGAGCAAAATCATTTTAAGTCTGGCCCGGTCAAAATATTACAAAAATTTGGCCAAAAACGGTCGTTTATTACCTTAGAAAACGGTAAAAAAGCCTAATTTCACATGCAATATTAAAACATTTTATCATATATGAGCAGGAAGCAGATAAAGCACGTGGCCATAGCAGGGAATATCGGCTCCGGTAAGACCACCCTGTCTTCCAGGTTGGGCAGGCATTACAACTGGGAAGTTAATTACGAGGACACCCAGGAAAATCCATATTTGTCGGATTTCTATGATGACATGAGGCGCTGGTCTTTTCATCTGCAGGTTTATTTTCTCAACAGCCGGTACAGACAGATTATCGACATACAGCGGGGAGACAGGACCGTGATACAGGACCGCACCATTTACGAAGACGCCTGCATATTTGCTCCCAATCTCTACGAAATGGGCTATATGTCCGAGCGTGATTTCAACAACTACAAAACCCTTTTTGACACCATGCTGGATCAGGTTGCGCCCCCGGACCTGCTCATCTATCTGCGGGCAGGTGTGCCCAAATTGGTCTCCAATATTCAAAACCGCGGTCGGGATTACGAGGGCAATATGAGCCTGGACTACCTGAAGCGCCTCAATGAAAAATACGAGCGGTGGATAGAGGATTACGACAGAGGCAATTTGCTGATCATAGGCGTGGATGATATGGACTTTGATAAGAATCAGGAGGATTTTGGTCGGATTGTCAACCTGATCGACGGTGAGATTTCCGGTTTATTTTGAGCCATATTCGGATAGGATTGTTGCAATTGCGGCAAGGGAATTATTCCCACGTAGGGTGCCAGATTTAGGATTTTTAAATAAATAAAGGCGGATGGTTCGAAAGGAAAGATACTTTGAATTGCTCGATGAACTGAAGGACAGCAATGCGGAACTAGTGGCAGTTTCCAAAACCCATTCAGTTGAAAAAATTAAGGCGCTTTACGAGCTGGGGCAAAGAGATTTTGGAGAAAACCGGGTAGCTGAGCTGATAGAGAAAGCACCCCTGTTGCCTGACGACATACGGTGGCATTTTATCGGAAATCTACAGAGTAAAAAGGTCAAAAATCTGATCCCGGTACCGTGGCTCATTCACTCGGTTAATCGACCCAAACTGCTGCGTGTTATTCAAAAGGAAGCGGAAAATAATGAGGTGGTATGCAAAATCCTGGTACAGCTCAAGATTGCCGAAGAAGACACCAAATCGGGTTTTGATTACACCAATGCGGAAGAGTCTATTGATAAGCTGGTGGCCGGCGAATACCCCAATATCCAATTGAGGGGACTGATGGGCATGGCCACTTTTACCGATGACATGAATGTGGTAAGAGACGAGTTCTCCGGTCTTCAGGAATTCCACCAAAAGTTGAGATCCAAATCGGAAAACCACAGAGAGCACCTAAAAATACTCTCCACCGGAATGTCGGGGGACTACAAAGTGGGCCTGGAATGCGGCAGCAATTTGGTCAGAATTGGCAGCCTGATTTTCGGTGAGCGGAATTATTGATAGGTATTTTTTTACTTCGGGCTGTGGCTTTGGAAGGAGGGGAAGAACTGTTAAACCGCCAAAATGCTGTTAATTTAATGGATTGCGAAACCTGAATGCCGGCTTGTATTTAGTAAATGTTCGCGATAGATTAGGCCGCTACAATCATGCCATCAGGGCGGTATAAAGTGAGTATTAAATTAAAGCAACTGCAAACTTCCCAATATTTGCGAACGAAAGCACCCTGTGAATTTCTGCCTGTACCATTTAAAAGAAAGGTATTTCTCTAAATTCAGACCGATCCACTGCAACGAATTTGTTTGCAGAGGGTTCTAACAATACAATATAGGCTATTTTCAGTTTGGCTCCGGGGTAAAGGATGGCTGGCCTGTAGAGTTGAGTCCATTTTTCATAAAAATCAATTGGGGATATGGTAAAGTTAACGAATTTTCTAAAATCTGCCTTTGTGGCCGTTCTATTGCTCACTTCTCTTATTACATATGGACAGAAAATACAGGTAGAGATTGAATTCTCACAGTACCAAACGGATTACACTCCACTTGAAACAGCCGATACCCTTACTGGAATATCCAACTCCTGGGGTGGAAATTCGTGGGTTTTTGAATTGGATTCAGCTATTCGGTACTCAGGTATGGAGGAGTTTCCTTTTCAAACAATGGGAATAGGAACTTATGGTCAGATCGCCCTTTGGAATCAGTTCACCGCTGAACCTTATCAGCTCGATCTCTATATGATTCCTTTTCAAAGTAATGTGATCGCTCCCGGAAGAGACCACGAAAATGATGACTTTGGGGCGATACTTTACCGCGACGAAGGAGACCATCAAATCATCGAGTTCCGCAATGTGGCACTTTCTCTTGAAAATATCATTGCCGAGGGAAGACTGCGATCCAGAATCAACTACATGATAGAGATTGACCCGATCAACAACAGCTTGCGCTTCATATACGGACCCTCAACCATTCACCAGCTGACTGAGCAGTACTTTTTAGACCAGGAAATCAGGACCGGTATATTTTTGGAGGTTTGGAAAAACATCCAGGAAGGTGGGAATTATGAGTTAGTTGAGAATCTCTTTAATCTGCTTGAAGGCTCTCCCGAAAATCCCTCCATTGTCGAGGGCAGCGATATTGAAAATGCATTCCCGGATAACGGATTGAATGCATTTCCCCCGGATGGCACCGTCTATGAATTTCAGTTCAGTCCCATAAGTTCAACTGCGGAAAGCACACAACCGGAGACCGAAATAAAGGTTTTCCCGAATCCCGGTCTCAATCGACTTTACCTTCAGAACAATCAAAGCGGATGGACTGACGCTGCTACAGTAACTGTTTACAATACCAACGGCCTTCTCCTTTATCAGGATCACCCCGGTAATTCCGGAGGCATCAATACCAAAACCTGGCCGGCTGGTCTGTATATGATCAGGGTGATGGATAAAGATCTCAAGTGGAATGGAGTATGGGTCAAACAATAATGGGGTGAGAGGGATGCTTCAATGCCCTGGTGGTAAGTAAAATTTACTGTGGCGGTTAAGTCGCAAGCATTTTCTTCATTTTCAAGGCAAAAGAAAGAAGCATAACCTTAGTGATTTAAGCATGGTTATTTTGGTTTAGTTGATGGTTATGTAAATGATGTCTGACATTTGTGAATAGCCGCCGTCGTAGTGGCGGGCGATGATGCGGTACTCGTAGTAGCCTGCCCGGGTAATGCCATCGTCGATGAAATAATAGTCCCGGATGAGATAGGACTGGTAGAAAGAATGGTCCTTAAAGGGTGTGGGATTCAGTATCTCCCCTTCCCTTACGAGCAGGGTTTTACACTCTCGCAGTGGGCCCTGGGCTGCAGTTTTATAGCAGGTAGGGAAAGAAAATATTCCGGTCTCCGGTATGGGCATTTTATCGTTCATGATAGTAAAGATAGTCACTTTGGATCCCATTAACCTTTTCTTTCAGGGACGTGGATATTAGTCAGAAACACAAGATGACTGAGTGCAAAAAATCAGTAACCCTTCACTCATTTGCAAACTCCGTTTACACAAAAGCGTTTTCGAACGGTTCCCGTCAAATGGGCTTAAACACAACCTTCTCTATGCCCCCGGTCTTTTGGTTTAAGCTTTCCATAAAATATTCGTGTGCTCCTGTAACCGCGGATCCGCAGTCAAGGTAGTATATCAGCTTGTTACCCTGTTTTTCCTCAAAGTCCAACTGATGAAAATATCCTCGATTTTCTGGTGCGCCTTCAATAATTTCCTCATCGTTGTTCCACCTCTGTAAGCTTTCATTAAGCACTTCCGCTACTATTTTTTCCTCTGAAATATCCGACATGATTATTTCCATATTGCCCTCGTGGGTCAGGTGCCTCCCTTCAATGAATACCTCAAAATCGGCATCTAAATCCATTCTAGTCATTTCGGGTTTGTCCTCTAAGCCGGGAAATTTCCCTTTAAAAGTAGTGTCTTCGTTAATCCACTCCAGAAGGACCTTTAGATCATCAGAAATATCCGAGGTTGAGGGGTGGTAAAATTGATTGCCCTCCTTAGAGTTCCAGGATATTATACAATCTATTGACATTTGACCACATTTAATCTTAGCTTTTAACCTGGTAATTTTGAGACCCTCATTTGTTTCAACGAATTTTAAATAATACTTCTCAGGTATCGGCTCCACGAATAACCAAAGTCTTTCCCAGTTCATGGGACGTTGAAAGTAATTTTCGAACTGCGGTTTTAACTGTCGGTCAAATTCCTTTAGCAACTCAGCGGAAAACCAAATATTATTTGGTTTTCCATCTAAGAATTTAAGCCATTTTGGCACCCTTTTCTTTGATTTCATTTATTACTAACTTTATTCCTTTTAAAATTAACTTCTTATTAATTTCTATGGACCCTGCGGATCTGGTTCAATATCAATTGTCAAACTAACTGTTAATAATATCCCAGCAGCAACACCCAATTTTGCAGTGGGTATTAGAGTGGCACCCAAACTTTTCGTTGCAAGGGCACCAATTACTATGATAGTTCCTATCGATGCCGCTGCAACGAAAGCAATCATATCAGGATTTTCATTAAAAAAATCTATTGCAACTTGTGAAGGTGTAGGTGAATTAACCATGTCCTTTAACACTTCTCCCAATTTATCCCACCTTGTCTGAGGAATAAAAACTGGATCTACACTAGGCTGCCAATCGTTGTCAAGTTGTTCTAATTCATATGAAATAACCCCATATTGAGGGCCTGCCTTCTTGTGTTTATATGTAATTAGTCTTTTATTAGATGTAATCCAAGGAAGTTCAACCTTATCTGGGTAGCTTTGGCCTCTTTTAAAGATAAACCCTAATGCGGATAAATGATCCAGGCAATACTCATTGGCTTTGTCAACATAGATTATTACCTCTTGTTCCCCTTTTTTCCAAGAGTTTACCGTTTTTATTTCAAAGATTTCACCAGTAGATAAATTTACAATGTCTGCATATCCTGGCTCAAGTCCAGGATTTTTGGAGGAGGCTTCCGGTATTTTGTACTCCAATTGAATGTCGTACCATGGTTGATTTATTGCCCTGTAATAATATTGGATAATATTATGAGCTGCAAGCCCTTCTGATTTAGTGATGTAATGATCCTCATGGCTTTCAAAAACATGAGAAGCTGAAAATTTATATCTATTTGTTCTTTTGCATTCTAATGATCCTGAACCTGACCTTTGACTTCCCTGGGGCGATAGACTGTCATATTGAGTGTCGTAAAAGTCAAGAATTTCCTCACCAAAATGATCCCAAATTGCATTAAAATTGGGAACATCATATAAAACTCCCTCCTCTTCATCAATATGCAATCTCATACGGACATCGGCGGTAGAGTTGTTATATTCATCCTCAATACTTTGAAAGGAATATTCATCGCAGGTTGTAGAATTTGAGGTTACAAATGCCTGAAAGCTCAAATTAATTTCAGCCATTAAACTCTCAAGGTCTGAAACAACTTCCGAAATCAAGCGTCCCTCTCCGTCCAAATCAACTATCCAGTAATCTTCCCCAACTAATACGTCGCTTCGAGATGTCCCGCTTTGATAGGCAATTGGGTCAATATCGACCGAACTTGGACTCGAAATGGTATTCCTGCCCTCAAACAAAATCCTTATCTCTTCGGAACTCATGCATAGGTCACAAGTATTTCTTGCTGCAGACTGGCAACAAACACTAAGCTGTAAAACTTTGTTTTCTACCATTTCGATAGCCTGTTGCATCTTGATATGACTGAAATCATCAATAATCTCTAATACCTGCAAATATAATAATTCTCTGTGAGTTTCAAGCAAGCATTCCATATACCCACCCTCCGGCAACTCCACCTCCACCCACACCCTTTCCAAGCCGGATTATTTATGGGAGGTTCGTCATGAAAGGCCATAGGCCAATAGAAATGGGGGCTTGAGAAGATTTTTTCCCGGAATCGTAGCCCGAGCTACGGTGAGGACAGAAAATCGATCAAGTGCACATTTATGAAGGCATCTGGACTTGTAATAGATCCTCTCATGAATATTCCGGCTAATATCCCCATCCGAATTAAACTCCCGACCAAACACCAAATAGTACGAACTGGAAATCCTCGAATCAATGGCAGTGGCCATCACATCCGGTATGCCGCCGGTGAAGGAGCGGTGGTGGGAGTAGAAGCCGAGGTCGTAAACAGCGAAGTCGCTTTGGAATTCCTGGGGAAGGGCTTCCCGCAGGCTTTGAGAGGCGGACTCCAGGCTGTCCAGTGTATGCTGTGGGATATTGTCCGCGAAGCCGGTGGCGTCCGGGAGTTGGTTGAAGGCCGTTTGTGCCAGGGTATGGGCCGGGATTAGCGCAATGGCTATTATGGCATGGTTACAGCTTCTTACAGTGACCCGGCTATGTGCCATTGATTCAGGGCAAGAAGGGGTCGAAGTATATCCGGCCTTAAAAATGTCCATTTCATCATTCATGTCAGTAAAGATAGTAAAAATTGGGGATTAGGAATACAACTTGAGTTCACGACTAGGATACCAGTCATAAGTGACTAATCCACTATATGATGATCACAAATTTTCATATCCCGTTCAAGTAAAAACATGGTTCCGAAACTTACATTCATTGGCCTTTGTCGAATTATTTCTAACTTATCGACATAAAGGGTAACCATCCCCGGATAATTGATATTAATATCAATAAACTTTAGACGGTCACTGTCACTTGCAGACCCATCTACTACTGCTAGATTATTCTGAATTTTTAGGACCATATCATGTTTTCTGGAAAAGATATAAAATGAATCTTTAGAGCTTTCAATGATTTCAATGTACCACAAGCGACTACGCCTTCCACTGGTTTCTACAGTAATCACTTCAACTATTTCACCATAAAGGGTAAAGTCTGCAAGAAGCGTATCCACGAACACCTTCCTTTCTTCCAACCTATCCTGCGCTTTTTTTACATGGCAAATAATGGATGATGATATAGTAATTAATACCAGGATCATAAATAGGAGACAGCCAAGATATTCAGATTTAATACTCATCTCAAAGGTTTATGGATTATAGCCTGATTTGGGGGTCAGTATCACCGGAGTATCCTAAAATGGACCGTGTGTCCGAATTTTCTGTCCCCGCACTAATGAATTTTCCGTTACTCAGCAACTGACCGCCCAGTATCTTTCCAGCAACTTCCAACTTTTAAAGCTTTGGTATGGATACATTACGATTCTCCATCCTTGAAGTTATGACTGCAATCCCGGTTAATTCAACCTAAGGGACCTTTTTACCCAAATTTCCCTCAATACTATGAAAAGAACCATTGTCAATAATTGAGGCACGATTCGAAAGCATTCAATTCTGGCCCATTCCAAGTAACCACCATAAGTCGAAAAGTCCCTTTGAAAAAACCAGGGGTGCTCGGGGACCTGGAAAGCCAAAAAACCTGACAAAACCAATAGTGTGTAAAATAGAAAATTTTTACCCCAATTCAATACAAGTAAAAATAAATTGTAGATAGCATACACAGGAATTATCCAAATTAGATAAACTGGAAATGACACAATTAAGAACCATAAAACAACGTTTATGTAAGGAAAATTGCTATACCTGGTTTCAAAGAGGCAGGAGCAAAAAAAAAAATACAAAA